>JBIOTN010000196.1:0-5630 GCA_044866005.1 Candidatus Rokuibacteriota bacterium
CAAAAGCCGGCGCTCGACGCGGTTCTTTGCGGCGCGCGAGGCCGGAGATGCGACGCGGATCGGCCCGGCGGTCAGCGGGGAGCGGCGCGGCGGGCCAGATACTCCGTCCCCACGAGGATCTGGCGCGGCTTCGCCCCGTCCCCCGGCCCGATGATCCGGTCCTGCTCCATCAGGTCGATGAAGCGCGCCGCCTTCGGATACCCGAGCCCGAGCCGGCGCTGGATGAAGCTGATCGAGGCCTGCTTCTGGCTGACCACCAGCTCGACCGCCCGCCAGTAGATCTCGTCGCGTTCCGCCTCGCTGGCCCCCTCCCCCGCCACGGTCTCCTTGATCGGTTGGAGCAGCCCTTCCTCGTAGACCGCCTGCCCCTGCTTGCGGAGGAAGCCCACGATCTCGCGCCCCTCGGTCTCCGAGACCCACGCGCCGTGGATCCGGACCGGGCGGGAGGCACCGGGCGGCAGGAAGAGCATGTCGCCGCGGCCCAGAAGCTGCTCGGCGCCGTTCTGGTCCAGGATCGTCCGCGAGTCCACCTTCGAGGTCACCTGGAAGGCGATGCGCGCGGGGAAGTTCGCCTTGATGAGCCCCGTGATGACGTCGACCGAGGGGCGCTGCGTGGCGATCATGAGATGGATCCCCACCGCGCGGGCGATCTGGGCCAGCCGGGCGAGCGAGCTCTCCACGTCGCCCGCGGAGACCATCATGAGGTCGGCCAGCTCGTCCACGATGACGATCCAGTAGGGTAGCCGCTCGCTGACTGCGACTTCCCGGTTGTAGCCTTCGATGTTGCGGACGGACTTCCCGGCCAGCAGCTTGTAGCGCTCGTCCATGCGGCCCACGATCCACCGGAGCCGGGCCGCCGCCTCCTTGGGATCGGTCACCACGGGCGCCAGGAGGTGGGGGATCCCGTCGTACATCCCGAGCTCGAGCCGCTTCGGGTCGATGAGCAGGAAGCGCACGTCCGAGGGCGGGCACCGGTAGAGGATCGAGCAGATCATCGTGCTGAGGCCGGCCGACTTGCCGGCGCCCGTCGCGCCCGCGATCAAGAGGTGGGGCATCACCGCCAGGTCGGTGACGTACGGCTGGCCGATCGCGTCCTTGCCGAGCGCGAGGGCGAGCGGGACTTTCGCCTCGACGAAGTCCTTCGACACGAGGATCTCGCGGAGGTACACGGTCGACGGCTCGGGGTTGGGGACCTCGATGGCGACGGTCCCCCGGCCGGGCACCGGTCCGAAGACCCGTACCGCGCCGGCCTTCATGGCGAGGGCAAGGTCGTCGGCCAGGTTGACGACCTGGTTCACCTTGACGCCGGGTGCGGGCTCGAACTCGTACCCCGTGATGACGGGGCCCGGATTCACCTGCACGATGCGCCCCGTCACCCCGAACTCCTCGAGCCGCTTCTTGAGCAGCTCCGCGTTCTGCTGAAGCTCCTCGCGCGTCCGCCGGCGCTCGGCCGCCGGGGGCGCCTTGAGGAGCGCGACCGGGGGGAGCTGGAACGCCTGCCCCGCGCGGACGAACTCGAACGTCTCCTGCCAGGCAAGCCCCCGGGCGGCGAGCCGGCTCGCCGGACGCTCGGCGATCGGCGGCGGGGACGCGGCGACGGCGCGGGCCGAGGCGGGCGGCTCGGGGGCGAGGGCGATCGCGGGCGGCGCCGGCGTCGGCGTCGGCGTGGCCTCCGTGGCCGCCGACGGGATCGTCGTCCCACGGGGCCGACGGCCGGCCGCGTGGAGGAGCCGCGTGGCGAGGCCGCGCGAGAGCCCGGCGTAGGAGAGGTGCGTGAGGCAGAGGAGCGCGACCGCCAGGAAGGTGAGCAGGACGAGGAGGCTTCCGAGGTCGCCCATCGCCGGCCGGAGGGCCGCGCCGACGGCGCGACCCAGGATGCCGCCCCGGTGGAGATAGACCCCCCCGCTCGGGCCCGAGGCGCGCGCGAGCAGTCCGGTCAGGCCGACCAGGCCGAGCCCGACGCCGAGCAGGGTGGAGAGGCTTCGCGCCACGGCCGGGCGGGCGAACGTCGCGAGCGCCCACCCCGCGAGCGCGAGCGGCACGAGGTATCCGGCGTCGCCGACCGCGGTGAACGCGGCCCAGCCCAGCCAGAGCCCGAGGATGCCGAGGCGGGCTTCCTGGTCGAGCCAGTGGAGCGCGGGGTCGTAGGAGACCAGCGCGGCCGCGGTGTACGCGGCGAGGCCGAGCGCGACCACGCCCTGGGCCTCGCGCACCCAGCGCGCCGAGAGCTTCGGTGGGGCTTTCGCTCGCGCCCGCGCCACGGTCACTCAGCCACGGCTCGCGCCGTCCGCCCGCCCGCCGCGGGTCCTGTCGCCGGCTTGCCCCGGTCCAGACCGCGGGACCCGCGGCGGCCGACCGGAGGGCCCGGACAAGGCGCTGGCGCCCGGGAAGGAAGCGCGCGGCACGGCGGCGCTAGGCCTCGAGGATGATCGGCAGCACGATCGGCTTCCGATCGTAGCGCTGGTTGATGAAGCGCCGGAGGGTCCCGCGCAGGAGCGACTGGAGCACGTCCCGCGGCATCGGCTCCTCGCCGCCGTGGGCGGTGAGCGCTTGCCGCAACACGGTCTTCGCCTCCTCCAGGACCGCCTCCGACTCGCGCTCGTAGACCCAGCCGCGCGAGGCGATCTCGGGCCCGGCGATGATCTCGCCGGTCCCCCGGTCGACGGTCACCGCCACCACCACCATGCCGTCCTGCGCCAGGAGCTGGCGGTCGCGGAGCACCACCGCCCCCACGTCGCCGACCCCCTTGCCGTCCACCAGGACCCGCCCCACCGGGAACCGCTGGAGGACCCGGCCCGTCGTCTTGGTGAACTCCACCCCCTGGCCGTCCTCGATCACGAAGACGTGATCGGCCGCCAGCCCCACCTCCTGGGCCAGCCGCCCGTGCGCGAGGAGGTGGCGGTACTCGCCGTGGACCGGGATGAAGAACTTCGGCCGCACCAGGTTCAGCGCGAGCTTGAGCTCCTCCTGGGAGGCGTGCCCGGAGACGTGGACGAAGGCCACGGGCTCCCACAGGACCTCCGCCCCCAGCCGCAGGAACTGGTTCACCAGCCGTGTGATCGTCCGCTCGTGCCCCGGGATGATGCGCGCGGAGAGGACCACGAGGTCGCCCTCCGTCACCTGGACGGACTTGTGCTCCTCGGCCGCCATGAGCGCCATGGCGGAGTTGGGCTCGCCCTGGCTGCCGGTGGAGAGGATCACCTGGCGGTAGGGCGGCAGGGTCGCCAGCTCCTCCAGCGAGACCAGGCAGTCCTCCGGGACGCCCAGGTAGCCGAGCTCCGAGGCGATGCGGACGTTCGTCTCCATGCTCCGGCCCAGGAGTGCCACCCGGCGCCCGTGGGTCGCCGCGAGGTCGAGCACCTGCTGGATCCGGTGGATGTGCGAGGCGAAGGTGGCGAGCAGGATCCGCCCCGACGCCCGGCGGAAGCGCTCGGCCAGGTGGCGGCCCACCTCGCGCTCGGACGGGGTCGCGCCGGCCCGGTCCACGTTGGTGGAGTCGGAGAGCATGCAGAGCACGCCGCGCTCGCCGAGCTCGGCCAGGCGATGGTAGTCGGAGCGCTGGTCGTCGATGGGGCTCGGGTCGAACTTGAAGTCCCCGGTGTGGACGAGCGTCCCCACGGGCGTCTCGATCCCGTAGCCCACCCCGTCCACGACGGAGTGGGTCACGCGGATCGGCTCGATCCGGAAGGGGCCCAGGTCGAAGACGCGGCGGGGCTCGACGGGGGAGAGCCGCGCCTGCTCGGCGAGCCCGTGCTCGCGAAGGCGCTCCGCGGCCAGGGCCAGCGCGATGCGCGTCCCGTAGACCGGGACGTCCGCCTCCCGCAGGAGGTAGGGCAGGGCGCCGATGTGGTCCTCGTGGCCGTGGGTCAGGATCACCCCGCGGAGGTGCGCGCGCTTGGCGAGGAGATAGGAGAAGTCCGGGATCACGTAGTCGATCCCGGGCATGTCGTCCTCGGGGAACATGAGGCCGCAGTCGATGGCCAGGAGGTCGTCCCCCGCCTCGACGAGCATCATGTTGAGGCCGATCTCCCCCAGGCCGCCCAGGGGGATGACGCGCACGGTCGGTTCGATCGCAACCTGGGGTTCGGCGGGGAGGCCGTCGGCGGGTTCGGGGCGATCGGTCATCGTCGCCGGTATGGTATCACGCGGCCTCCAAGCCGGCGAAGAAGCGGGCCAATCGCGCGAATTCGTGGAGATCGAGCGTTTCCGCGCGGCGCCGGCCGTCCACTCCGGCCGCTGCCAGCCGCGCCGCGATCCCGGCGGCGCCGAGCGCCGGGAATCCCGCCCGCAAGGCATTGGCCAGGGTCTTGCGGCGCTGGGCGAAGCCCGCGCGGACGACCCGCGCGAAGGCCTGGCCGTCGCCCACCGGCACCCGCGGTTCGCGGCGGAACGTCGCCCGGACGACCGCCGACTCGACCGCCGGCGGCGGGCGGAAGGCGCCCGGGGGGACGGCGAAGGCGAGCTCGACGTCGGCCCACACCTGCCAGAGGACCGACAGGAGCCCGTAGGCTTTCCCCCCCGGCCGGGCCGTCAGCCGCTCGGCGACCTCGCGCTGGAGCATGAGGACCGCCAGGTCGAGCGCGGCGCGCGCCTCCCAGAGGCGCAGGAGGATCGGCTTGGAGACGCTGTAGGGCAGGTTGCCCACGACCAGGAGGCGTCCTGCGGGCGCCGGGCGGAGCGCGGCGAGAGTCTCGTAGGCGAAGGTCCGCGCGTCCGCGAGCCGCGTCTCGACGGTGACCCATCGGATCGCCGACGCGGTGAGGCGGGCGTGGAGCGTGGGATCGACTTCGAGCGCGAGGACGCGCCCGGCGCGCGTGGCCAGGAGGCCGGTGAGGGCGCCCGGACCCGCCCCGATCTCGCACACGAGGTCCTCGGGACCGGCGCCGGCCAGCTCGACGATGCGGGCGGCGATCGCGGCGTCGGCGAGGAAGTGCTGGCCGAGCGCGCGGCGCCGGCGATGGTCGCCCCCCCGCCGGGGGAGCGGATCAGGCCGACGGGGCACCACGCTGCGCGCCCCGCGCGCGCCGTCGCGCCCCGTGCTCGGCGACGAGCGCCGCGTGGACGGCGCGCACCTGCGCGGCCGTGTCCGCGGGGCTGCCGGAGTTGTCGATCACGTAGTGGGCGAGGCGGACCTTGTCGGCGAGCGGCATCTGGCTCGCGATGCGCCGCTGGGCCTCGTCCTCCGCCAGGCCGTCGCGCGCCATGAGCCGGGCGAGCTGGACTTCCGGCGTGACGTAGACCACGACGAGCCGATCGACGTGGGCGGCGGCGCCGACCTCGATCAGGAGCGGGGCGACCTGGATCACCAGCCCGTCGAAGCCGCGAGCCTCCAGCGCGGCCAGCGCGACCTGGCGTCGTGCCTGGATGGGCGGATGCGTGATCTCCTCCAGGCGCCGCCGCTTCACCGGGTCGGCGAAGACGAGCGCCCCCAGCCGCGCCCGGTCGAGCGTCCCGTCGGGCCGGAGGACGTCCCGCCCGAAGGCGTCCACGATGGGCTGCCAGGCCGGCCCCCCCGGCGCGACGACCTCGCGCGCCAGCGTGTCGGCGTCGATCACGTGAGCCCCGAGCTCGGCGAGCTGCCGGCTCACCACGGACTTCCCGGAGGCGATCCCGCCGGTCAGCCCGACGAG
>JBIOTN010000197.1:0-3733 GCA_044866005.1 Candidatus Rokuibacteriota bacterium
GCCTCGCAAGACGCCGACACGAACCGGGAGGACGACTCCGTCCGGCGGGCGGGCCGCCCGAGCGCCGTGGCCGCTGGAGGTCCGACTGCGGGTGGCCCGGGCGGTGGTCGGAGGCGCTGGCTCTGGCGCCGGTGGCGCGGGCCTGCGGGGTCAGCGCGAACACGGCGATCCTGTCAGGTCGGCAGTGAACGATCGGACTCGCATCGGTAGCCGCTTCGGCGTCAAACCGCCTCGAGCGCGGGCCGCAGGAGGTCGGGGCGGTCGGTGACGATGCCAGCGACGCCCCAGGCCGCGAACCGCCGCGCCGCCGCCGGGTCGTTCACCACCCAGACGTAGCAGTCCAGACCCGCCGCGCGCGCCGCCGCGACCTCGCGCTCGGTCGTGAGATCGGCCTGGAGGCAGACGGCGTTCAGGACCCCCGGCGGCGCGAGCGCGCCAGGGCGGAGGAGGCGGCCCACCACGAGGGCCCCGAGCCGGACGTCGGGGTCGAGGTCCCGGCACTTCGCGAGCGCGTGGTGGTCGAACGAGGCGACGAGGGTCCGGTCCGTGACCCCGTAGAGCTGCAGGACCGTCAAGATCCGCTCCTCGATCCCCGGATAGAAGTCGGAGCCGCCCTTGAGCTCCACGCCGAACCGCACGCGCTCGCGGAAGCGCTCCAGCACCTCCGTGAGCGTCTGGATGCGCTGGCCCCGGAAGCGGCGGCCGAACCAGCGGCCGGCGTCGAGCCGCTTGAGCGCTTGCGTCGTGTACTCGCGCACGGCGCCGCGCCCGTCGGTGGTGCGCTCGAGGCGCGGGTCGTGGATCACCACGAGCTGGTCGTCGGCCGAGAGGTGGACGTCGAGCTCGAGGGCGTCGGCGCCCGCGGCGATGGCCGCCTCGTACGCCGGGATCGTGTGCTCCGGCGCCACGGTCGGGGCGCCCCGGTGGGCGACCAGGAGCGGCCGCGGCGTTGTCATCCGTCCCGGGCTCGTGTCAAGATGCTCTCGTGCCAACCGCCCCGCCGTGGGTGCTCGAGCTCTGCCGGCCGTTCATCCGGCTGGTGGCGCGCGCTCTCTTCCGGATCCGCTTCCACGGCGTCGAGCACGTCCCGCGTTCCGGGCCCGTCGTGATCACGCCGAACCACGTCTCGTACATGGACCCGGTGCTGATCACGATCCCCATCCGGCGGCCGCTGCATTACATGACGCTCGAGCCCTTCTTCCGCATCCCGGGCTTCGGCGCGTTGATCCGCTGGGCCCGGGCCTTCCCCGTCCGGGCGGAGGGGCCGGACCGCCGGGCCGTGCGCCAGGCCATGCGGATCCTCCGCGCCGGCGAGCCGCTCGTGATCTTCCCCGAAGGCGGGCGCTCGCCCGACGGCCGGCCACAGCCGTTCCGCCCCGGCGCGTTCCGACTGGCGCTCGCCACCGACAGCCCCGTCGTGCCCGTCACCATCGCCGGCGGCTTCGAGGCCTGGCCGAGCCATCGCCGGCTGCCGCGGCCGGCCCGGATCACGGTGACCTATCACTCCCCGGTCACGCGGAAGGACCTGCCGGCGACGACGCGGCGGGACGCGCAGCCGGAGCTCCTGGCGACGCTCGTGCGGCAGCGGATCGAGGCGGCGCTCGCGGCGCCGGGCGCGCCACCCCCGGCGGGAAGCCCCTGCGAGCCCGAGCCGCGGGCGGACCGGTCGGCCACGCCCGAGGCTACGTAGCCCGGCGGCCGTCCGTGGTGAGCTCCTCGACCGCGTAACCGGCCGCGCGCAGCGCCTGGACCACCGCCTCGATCTGCTCGCGCCCCGACGTCTCCAGGGTGAGCACGACCTCCGTCTCGCCGATCCGCGCGGCGGTGAACGCGCGGTTGTGGCCGATCTCGAGGATGTTCGCGCGTTGCGCGGCGACGACGGCGGTGAGCTGCGCCAGGGCCCCGGGGCGGTCGGTGAGGACGACCGCCAGGCGCGTCAGCCGCCCGTCCTTCACCAGGCCTTTTTCGATCACGCGCGAGATGATGTTGACGTCGATGTTGCCGCCGGAGAGGACGAGGACGACCCGCTTGCCCGCGAGCGCGACCTTCTTGTTCAGGACCGCGGCCAGCGTCGTGGCGGCTGCGCCTTCCACGACGGTCTTCTCGATCTCGAGCAGCAGCAGGATGGCGTTGGCGATCTCGCCCTCGTCCACCAGCACGAGCTCGTCCACGTACCGGCGGCAGAGCTCGTAGGTCAGGGCGCCGACCCGGCGGACGGCGATCCCGTCCGCCATCGTGGGCGCCGGCGCCCGCCCGACCTCCACGGTCGTCGGGCCGCCCCGCTCGAGGGCCAGGCGCATGGCGGGCAGCGCGGCCGCCTGGACGCCGATCACCTCGACGCGGGGCCGATGCGCCTTCACCGCGAGCGCGACGCCGCCGATGAGCCCGCCGCCCCCCACCGGCACCACCACCGCCTCGAGGTCCGGGACCTGCTCGACCAGCTCCAGGCCGAGCGTCCCCTGGCCCGCGATCACGACGGGGTCGTCGAAGGGGTGGACGAACACGCCGCCCGTGGCGGCTTCCCGGCGACGGGCCTCGGCGTAGGCCTCGTCGTAGTCCCGGCCGGCCAGGACGACCGCTGCGCCGTGGCGGCGGCACTGGGTGACCTTGATGAGGGGCGCCCATTCCGGCATGACGATGGTGGCGGCGATCCCGAGCCGCTGGGCGTGGAAGGCGACGGCGAGCCCGTGGTTGCCGGCGCTCGCGGCGATGACGCCCCGCGCGCGCTCGGCCGGGTCGAGCGCGAGGAGCCTGGCGAGCGCGCCGCGCTCCTTGAAGGACCCCGTCATCTGGAGGTTCTCCAGCTTGACGTGGCAGCGCGTGCCGGTCAGCTCGCCGAGCGTCTCGGAGGCCGGGCAGGGGGAGCAGTAGATGGCGTCCCGGATCCGCGCCCGGGTCGCCTCGATCACCGCGAGGTCGATCACCGGCTCACCGTAGCGGATCGGCTCCGTGGTGTCAATTTCGCGCCGGCCCCTCAGAAGCTCAGGACCGGCTGGGGCGCGCCGCGGCGACACCAGCCGACCGGCATGAACGGACTGGTGTGCGCGAAGCCGAGCCGGCCGCGCCAGTCCATCAGGATGAGCCCGCCGTCTCCTCCGCCGTCCTCGCGGACGATGTCCATCGCCACCTGGGCGGCCAGGTCGGGATCGTCGAGCTCCTTGAGGACGTCGAGCGCCGTCTTCGCGAGCACCGTGCGGATGAACGCTTCGCCGTGCCCCGTCGTGGAGACGCCGCCCAGCCGGTTGTCGGCGTACGTGCCGCAGCCGATGAGGGCGGAGTCCCCCACGCGGCCGGGGTGCTTGCCGACGTAGCCGCCGGTCGAGGTCGCGGCGGCGACGAGGCCGCGCGCGTCGAGCGCGACGGCCCCGACGGTGCCGCCGGCCGCGCGGGAGGCCCGGTCGGCCTGGCGCTCGGCCAGGCGCCGGCGCTGCCGCTCGGTCACGAGCGCGCCGGGATCGCAGAGCGGCACGGCCCGCGTCCGGGCAAAGGCCAGCGCGCCCTCGCCGACGAGCAGGATGTGGCGCCCGTCCTCGAGTACCCGGCGCGCCAGCCCGATCGGGCTCGGGACGCCCGAGACGGCGCCGACGGCGCCGGCCGCGAGCCGCGCGCCCTCCATGATCGCGGCGTCGCATTCCACCGTGCCGGCCTCCGTGAGCGCCGAACCGTGGCCGGCATTGAACAGGGGATGCGCCTCCATCGCGCCGACGCAGGCCTCGACGGCGTCGAGCGCGGA
>JBIOTN010000198.1:0-15089 GCA_044866005.1 Candidatus Rokuibacteriota bacterium
CCCCCCCCCCCCACGGCCCTCCCGGCAAAGCCGGGCCGTTCGCCCGTCTTTCTCGGCCGAACGGCTCGGGCCTGCCTCCCCCTCGCGACGATTCGGGGATCGGCAGAACCTTCTCGCGGCAGGGCCGGACGTCGCGGACAGGAAAGAGTAATGCTAGGGGGATCCTAGGCGACGGGTTCGGCTAGGCGTCGCGGTCGACGTCCCGGTGCGTCACCGTCAGCGGAAAGCCCTGGGTCTCCACGAACTCACGCAGCTCCTCGACCAGCGCGACGGAGCGGTGCCGACCGCCCGTGCATCCTACCGCGATCGTCAGGTGGGCCTTGCCCTCCCGCTGGTAGCGCGGGAGAAGGTAGCCCAGGAAGTCGCGGACGCGCCCCACGAAGTCGCGCCCCTCGCCCCTCTCCGCGAGGAACCGGCGGACCTCGGCGGCGCGCCCGTCGAGCGCCTTGAGCCCGTCGACGAAGAAGGGGTTCGGCAGGAAGCGGCAGTCGAAGACCAGGTCGGCGTCGTAGGGGATGCCGTACTTGTACCCGAACGAGATCAGGTGGACGTTGAGTCCCAGCCGCGGCTCCTGCTCGCCGTAGCGCTCGACCAGCATCTGCTTGAGCTGGTGCACGGTGATGTGCGAGGTGTCGATCACCCGATCGGCGAGCTCGCGGAGGTGCGCCAGGAGCTCCCGCTCGGCCCGGATGCCTTCGAGCAGCGTGCTGCTGACCGGATGACGCCGGCGCGTTTCGTGGTACCGGCGGACCAGGGACTCCTCCGAGGCCTCGAGGAAGAGCACCTCGGTCGCGTATCCCCGGGCGCGGAGCTCGCCCAGCACCTCGGCGATGGGCTTGAGGTACTCGCCCTCGCGGATGTCCACGCCGAGCGCGATCCGCCGGATCCGCCGGGTGGAGTGGGCGCAGAGCTCGGCAAACGTGGGGATGAGGGTGGTGGGGAGGTTGTCCACGCAGTAGTAGCCCATGTCCTCGAAGCACTTGATGGCGTAACTCTTCCCCGCCCCGGACAGCCCGGTGATGATGATGAAGCGGAGCGGGCCGGGCTCCTCGCGCTCGGACTCCCGGACGTCGGCCTCGCTCACCGGGACGATCCTCGTGGACCCCAGCCGGTCACGGCGCTACGCGCACGAGCGGGGCGACGGGCATCGGGCCAAGGCTCGCCTGCTAGCCGGTCGGCTGGACCAGCTCGAGCTGGCCGTCGGCGTGGCGGCGCAGCACGTTGACGACCCGGCTCCGCGCGTTCGTGAAGACGAGGAGCCCGTCCTCCCGGATCCGGATCTGCTCGAGCGCCTCGTCCAGCGACATCGGTTTGGCGGCGAGCCGCCGGATCACCAGGCTCGGTCCGTCGTCCACCGGCCCGGCCTCGGGAACCGCGCCCACCATGGTCTGCGTGCGGCGCCCGGCCCGCGGCTTCCGGGCCTGGATCCGGTCTTTGCGCCGGCGCACCTGCGTCTCGAGGCTCGCCAGCGCCGCGTCGGTCGCGGTGTGAAAATCCGACGCCGCGCCCTCGGCGTGGAGCGTCGCGCCCTTGGCCTGGAGCGTGACCTCGGCGACGTGCCGGTAGCGCTCCAGGCTCAGGACCACGCGGGCCTCGGCGACCTTCGGCAGGAAGCGTGTCACCTTGGCCACCTTCGCTTCCACCCGGCGGCGCAAGGCCGGGGAGACGCCGACACCGTGGCCGCTGATGTGGATCTTCATCTCGATCTCCGTCCGCGGGTCCCGGGCGGAGGCCCGGGGCGCTCGATTCCGACGGGAATCGACACGGCGGTCAGGCGCGCTTGCGGGTGGCGAGCCTGCGCTGGTGCGAGGGGAGGATGCCGAGCTCCTCGCGATATTTCGCCACCGTCCGGCGTGCGATGGAGAGCCCGTTCTGCTTGAGCGCCCGCGTGATCTCCTGATCGGACAAGGGCTTCTGCTGGTTCTCCTGGGCCACCAGGTCCTGGATCATCTTCTTGACGCTGATGGAGGAGACCATCTCGCCGCGGCCCGTGGCGATGCCGCTGTGGAAGAAGAACTTCAGCTCGAAGAGGCCCTGGGGCGTCTGGACGTACTTGTTCGTCGTGACGCGGCTCACCGTCGACTCGTGCATGTGGATGTCCTCGGCCACGTCCCGCAGCGCGAGCGGCCGGAGATGCGGGAGACCATGGGCGAGGAACTCTTTCTGGAACTTCACGATCGAGTCGGTGACCCGGTAGAGCGTCCGCTGCCGCTGGTGCACGCTCTTGATGAGCCAGATCGCGGAGCGAAGCCGATCCTCGACGTAGCGCCGCGCCTCGTCTCCCTGCCCGCGGCCCAGCATGCTGCGGTAGTAGGGGTTGATGCGCAGGCGCGGGATCCCGTCGTCGTTGAGCACGATGGCGTAGCCGTCGTCGGTCTTGTGGACGTAGACGTCGGGGACCACGTACCGCGTGTCGGAGGGCGCGAAGCGGCGGCCCGGCTTGGGCTCGAGCCCCGCGATCTCCTCGACGGCCTCCATGACGCGATCCTGGTCGCGCTTGAGCGCCCGCGCGATCTCCCCGTACTTGCAGCGCTGGAACGCGTCGAAGTGGCCCTCCAGGATCTCGATCGCGAGCGGGTCCGGGTCGCTCTGCTCGCGGAGCTGGATCAACAGGCACTCCCGGAGATCGCGCGCCGCGACGCCCGGCGGGTCGAAGGTCTGCACGAGCGTGAGGGCCTTCTCGAACACGGCCCCCGGCTGGCCGATCTTCTCCGCCATCTCCTCGAGCGTGGCCCTGAGGTATCCGTCCTCGTCCAGGTTCCCGATGATCTCCTCGGCCGCGAGCTGGACGTCCGGGTCGACCACGGACAGCCGCAGCTGATCGTAGAGGTGGTCGGAGAGGGACGTGGTCGTGCCCACGAAGTTCTCGAAGCGGGTCTCTTCGTGCTGCTCCTGCTGGACGAGGGTGCGCTCGTCGGGCGGCCCGAACATGATCTCGGTCAGGTCGAACGGCAGATCGGGCGTTTCCACGGCGTCCGTGCTGGCGGGGGCGTCGGCCGGCGTCGCGTCGAGCGCCGGCGTGTCGGCCGCGGGCTCCGGCGGCGGCGGCTCGTCGGTGGGCGTCTCCTCCAGCATGGGGTTCTCGGTGAGCTCTTTCTGCAGGAGCTCCTGGAGCTCGATGGTCGACAGCTGCAGCAGCTGGATGGCCTGCTGCAGCATCGGCGTCATGACGAGCCGCTGGGTCTGGCGCAGCGTGAGGCGAGCTTCCATGGCCACGGCGATTCTCCTACCCGGCCACCGCGCGCCCTCCGGCGCAGCCCGGTCGATCAGAGCGAGAACTTCTCACCGAGGTAGATCTCTCTCGCCCGCTCGTTGGTCGCGAGCTCCTTGGAGGTCCCCGACACGAGAATCTGCCCGTCGTAGAGGATATACGAGCGATCCGTGATCTCGAGCGTTTCGCGCACGTTGTGGTCCGTGATCAGCACGCCGATCCCTTTCTGCCGGAGCCGCGAGACGATCCCCTGGATCTCGGTGATCGCGATGGGGTCGATCCCGGTGAACGGCTCGTCGAGGAGGAGGTAGCTCGGGGAGCTGATCAGCGCCCGCGTGATCTCGAGCCGCCGCCGCTCGCCGCCGGAGAGCGTGTAGGCGCGTTGCTTGGCCAGCCCTTCCAGGCCCAGCTCGCGCAGGAGCGCGTAGAGCCGCTCCTCGCGCTCGCGTGCCGTCAGGTCCAGCGTCTCGAGGATCGCCAACAGGTTCTCCTCCACGGTCAGCTTGCGGAAGACCGACGACTCCTGGGGGAGGTATCCGATCCCCCGCCGGGACCGCCGGTACATCGGCAGATCCGTGATGTCCACGCCGTCCAGCAGGATCCGGCCCCGGTCCGGCGCCAGCAGCCCGACGACCATGTAGAACGTCGTGGTCTTGCCGGCGCCGTTCGGGCCGAGGAGGCCGACGACCTCGCCCCGGTTGATCACGAGGTTGACGTTGTCGACGACCTTTCGCTGCCAGAAGCTCTTTTGAAGCCCCCGCGCCTCGAGCCCCATGCCCCCTATCCGCAGGAGGCTGGCCGCTTCTCCTCCTTTTCCTTCTTCGTGGCCACCTTCGTCGTGTCCTGGGAGTTCTCGTCCCGCTTCGGGTAGAAGACCGACTTCACCCGCTCGCGCGCCCCGCCCTTGACCGTGCTCCGGTCCTCGGCGAGGAGCATCTCGATCTCTTCACCCGTCACCACGTTCTCATCCTGCCACACCTTGGCGTCGCCCAACAGCAAGAGTCGCTGCTCGTCGTCGTAGTACTCGGCGCGCCGCGCCGTCCCGGTCCGACAGTCCTCCGTGACGATCTTGACGTTTCCCGTCGAGACGATCCGCACCACGCGCTCGCCCTTGTCGTCGAGGTAGACCTCCATGCGGTCGGCCGTCTGCGTCGAGTTGTCCTGCTTCGCCACGACATTGCCGGTGAAGATGACGAGCCCTTCCCGCTTCATCGCCTCCATCCGGTCGGCGTCGATGACGATCGGCGAGTTGGAGCGCTGCCCCGGCTCGCGTTTCCCCTTCTCCGTCGTCTTCCCCGCCGCGGGCTTGGCGCCGGCGGGCGCCGGGGCCGCGGGGCGCGGCTGGGCGCCGACGGAGGGCGGAGCGGCGAGGCAGAGGAGGACGAGCACCGCCGCGATCACGGGCAGGGGTGCGCTCATGAGCCGCTCCTTGGGAAGAACCCGAGGTTGGCGTTCCTCCGGTTCTGGATCACGACCCGGACGTTCTGTTCGACGACGGCCTGCTGGTCCTGCATCCGGACGTCGAGCCCACGCCCCGTGATCGTCGTCTCGGCCCTGCGGATCTCCACGGCCTCGTCGGTAGACAGGTTCCGGTCCTGGTTCCGCCAGTTGAGCCGCGGGGTCGTGAGCCGCAGGCCGTCGTTCGAGGTGACGACCACGTTCCCCTGCAGCGCGACGTCCCGCGTCTGGTTGTCGAGCACGCCCTCGTCCCCCGTGACGGTCCACACGCCGTCCTTGGAGAAGACGCGGACGACGACCGTGCGCATCACGGTTCGCTGCTCCCTGTCGAAGACCTCGGCCTGGTCCGCGTCGAGCGTCCAGCGGAGGTTGCCCTCCAGCGTCTCGTTGATGTGGATCTCGCGGATCCGGTAGTCCGCTTGCTGCTGGGCCGGTGGCGGCGCGGTCGGCGCGCGGCGGGCCCACACTTTCCACGCGACCATGCCGCCCAGCCCTACCAGGAGGGCGACGAAGCAGAGGAGAAAGACCGTTGAGAGCCGCCGCATCGGCGTCCGATTTGCTTTTATCTCACAGCCTGACCGAACGCTAGCATAAACCGTGCCGCGAGTAAACCCGCAACCGAGGGCACGCGCGCCTGGCGCGCGGCGCGGGACGGGGATCTTCCACCGCGTCGCGGGGTTGGATGGCGACGGGAGGGCGCGGTCGAGCCCGCCGCGGGTCGGCTCAGGCGAACCAGGCGCCGCGGGCGCGGAGGAGCGCCTCCAGGACCTCGCGAACCGCGCCCCGCCCGCCGCCCGCGCGGCTCACCCACCGGGCCGCCCGCCGCACCTCCGGGACCGCGTCGGCCGGCGCGGTGGCCAGGCCGGCGCGCCTGAGGAGCGGCAGGTCGGGGAGGTCGTCGCCCATGCACGCCACCTCGGCGTCCCTCAAGCCGTGGCGCGCGCGCAGGGTCTCGTACACGGCGAGCTTGTCCTGGACTCCCTGGTGGACCTCCTGCAGCCCGAGCTCTGCGCAGCGCCGCGCCACGGCGTCGGAGCGTCGCGAGGAGAGGACCGCCACCGGAAACGCGACCGCCGCCGCGCGGGCCAGGGCGAGGCCGTCGTGGACGTGGAAGACCTTCCACTCGGCCCCCGCGGGGCCGTGGTAGAGCCGCCCGTCCGTGAGCACGCCGTCCACGTCGAGGACGAGGAGGCGGATCTGCCGCAGCCGCGCCTTCCCCGGCGGCCCCCTCCGAGACTTACGCGCGGCCACGCCCGAACCTCACCCCGTTCGCCAGCCCGAGCCGAGACGCGAGCGGATCAAGGACGCAGGGAGGACGCGCGCCGAGGCGTGTGCCGCATACGCTCTCTCGGAGGGGGGCTCTGCCCCCCTCCGACGGCCGTCGCGGCAAAGCCGCGCGGTTCGCCCTCCAGCGAACGGATCGGGCCTGCCTTCCCCGAGGACAAGGCCGGAGGTCGAGGCGCGGCGACGACTGAGGACGCAGAGATGCGACGGCTGTCGGGCCGGCCTGTCACGCGATCTTGGCGCGCAGGAGGTCGTGCAGGTGCAGGATGCCGTCGGCGCGCCCGCCGTCGTCCACGATGAGGAGCTGCGTGATGGCGTGGCGCTCCATCAGCGCCAGGGCCGTCGCGGCGAGCTCGTGGCGCCCCACCGTCTTCGGCTCCCGCGTCATGAGCGAGGCTGCGGTTCCGGACAGGCTCCCGCCGCCGCGCTGCACGGCGCGGCGCAGGTCGCCGTCCGTGACGATGCCGACGACCCGGCCGGCGTCGTCCACGACCGCCGTGGCGCCGAGCCGCTTGGCCGACATCTCCCGGATCACCTCGTCCAGCGAGGCATCGGTCCGGACGATCGGCACCGCGTCTCCCCGATGCATCAGCTCCTCCACGCGGACGAGCCGGCGCCCGAGCGCGCCGCCCGGATGGAGCCGCGCGAAGTCCTCCGGGCGGAGGCCCCGGCGCGTCAGGAGGGCCACCGCCAGGGCGTCGCCCAGCGCGATCGCGGCGGTGGTCGAGGCGGTCGGCGTGAGGTTCATGGGGCACGCCTCTTCCCGCACCGAGACGTCGAGCACGACGTCGCCGTGCTGGGCCAGCCGCGAGTCGGGCCGTCCCGTGAGGACCACGAGCGGCAGCGCCAGCCGCTTGATCGCCGGCAAGAGCGCGAGGAGCTCGTCGGTCTCGCCGCTGTTGGAGAGCGCCACGACCACGTCACCGGCGAGCAGCATCCCGAGGTCGCCGTGGACGCCCTCGGCCGGGTGGAGGAAGAGCGCCGGCGTTCCCGTGCCGGCCAGCGTGGCGGCGAGCTTCCGCGCGACCAGCCCGGACTTCCCCATCCCGGTGACCACGACACGGCCCCGGCACGCCTCGAGCAACGCGACCGCGCGCGTGAAGCGCTCGTCCAGGCGGTCGGCCAGCGCGCGAACGGCGTCCGCCTCCACCTCGAGGACGCGCCGCGCGACCTTGAGGAGCTCGTCCGCGCTCATCGCGCCGTCCCCAGCGCCGCCCGGACCGCCTGCACCTCGTCGAGCAGCCGGGGCAGCTCGGCGAGCGGCAGCATCGTCGGGCCGTCGGACGGCGCCCGGTCGGGGTCCTCGTGGACTTCCATGAAGAGCGCGTCCACGCCGAACGCCACCGCGGCCCGCGCGAGCGCCGTCACGTACCCGCGCTCGCCCCCGGAGCGGGCCCCCTCGCCGCCCGGGAGCTGGACCGAGTGGGTGGCGTCGAAGATGACGGGCACCCCGAGGCCGCGCATGATGGCGAGGGCCCGGAAGTCCACGACCAGGTTGTTGTAGCCGAACGTCGCGCCGCGCTCCGTCAGGGTCACCCGCTCGCAGCCGCTCGCCCGGAGCTTCTCCACGACGTTGGCCATGTCCCACGGCGCCATGAACTGCCCTTTCTTGACGTTCACGGGCCGCCCGCTCCGAGCGCAGGCCACGACCAGGTCCGTCTGGCGGCACAGGAACGCCGGGACCTGGAGACAGTCGAGGACCTCGGCCGCGGCGGGGACCTCGCCGGGCAGGTGCACGTCCGAGAGGATCGGGCAACCGAGGCCCTCGCGCACGCGACCCAGGATCCGGAGCCCCTCGCGGAGCCCCGGCCCGCGGTAGGAGGCGAGGGCCGAGCGGTTGGCCTTGTCGTAGGAAGACTTGTAGACGAAGGGGACCTTCGCCTCGGTGGTGATGCGCAGGAGCCTCTCCGCGGTCCGCAGCGCGTGCGCCTCGCTCTCGATCGCGCAGGGG
This sequence comes from Candidatus Rokuibacteriota bacterium, assembly GCA_044866005.1. Classification (GTDB taxonomy): domain Bacteria; phylum Methylomirabilota; class Methylomirabilia; order Rokubacteriales; family DASRDR01; genus JBIOTN01. The sequence goes on from JBIOTN010000198.1 coordinate 7,905, forward strand.
CCCGCCACGAGCGCGAGCGGCGCGCCGTCGCCGAGCCGGACGGGCCCGATGGCCACCGGCGTCACGGGCCGGGCCCCGCTCCCCTCCCCGCCCCCTCCCCGCGCCCCCACGCTACCGGCCGCCGCCCCGGGCGGCCGCCGCGCCGATGAACCCCGCGAACAGGGGGTGTGGCGCCCAGGGCCGCGAGCGGAACTCCGGGTGGAACTGGCAGGCGATGAACCAGGGGTGGTCGGGCAGCTCGACGATCTCCACGAGCTGTTTTTCCGGCCAGATCCCCGAGACGCGGAAGCCGTTCTTCTCGAGGAGCCGCCGGTAGTCGTTCGAGACCTCGTAGCGATGCCGGTGGCGCTCCTGGATCTCCCGCGTCCCGTACGTGCGGGCGGCCAGCGAATCGTCGGCGATGGCGACCGGGTAGAGCCCGAGCCGCATCGTCCCGCCCATCGCCTCGACCTCGCGCTGCTCGGGCAGGAGGTCGATCACCGGGTGCGGGGTCTCGCGGTCGAACTCCGAGGAGTTCGCGCCGGTCAGCCCGCTCACGTGCCGCGCGAACTCGATCACCGCGCACTGCATGCCGAGGCAGATCCCGAGAAAGGGCACCCCCCGCTCGCGGGCGTAGCGGATCGCCTCCACCTTGCCCGGGATGCCGCGGTCGCCGAAGCCGCCCGGCACCAGGATCCCGTCGACCTGGCCGAGGTGCGCCGCCGTCCCGTCCTGGACGAGTTGCTCGGCGTCCACCCACTCCACCACGACCCGCGCCTCGTGGGCGATCCCGCCGTGGGTCAGCGCCTCGGCGAGGCTCTTGTAGGAGTCCCTCAGGTCGATGTACTTGCCGACGACGGCGATCCGCGCCTCCCGCGTCGGGCTCTTGATCTTCCGGACCATGGTCTCCCACGCCGCCAGATCGCTCGGCCGGGGCGGCAGGCCGAGGGCCTTCACGATGATGTCGTCCAGGCCTTCCTTGTGGAAGACGAGCGGCACCTCGTAGATCGTCTCCACGTCTTTCGCCGTGATGACGGCGTCCTCCTCGACGTCGCAGAAGAGCGCGATCTTGGACTTGATGGCGGGCGGGAGGAAGCGGTCCGTCCGGCAGAGCACGATGTCGGGCTGGATCCCGATCGCCCGCAGCTCCTTCACGGAGTGCTGCGTCGCCTTGGTCTTCAGCTCCGCGGCGGCCTGGATGAACGGCACGAGCGTGAGGTGGATGTAGAGCACGTTCTCCTTGCCCACGTCCTTCTTGAACTGGCGGACGGCCTCCAGGAACGGCAGGCCCTCGATGTCGCCGACCGTGCCGCCGACTTCCACGATCACGACGTCGACGTCGTGGCTCACCCGGCGGACCGCGGCCTTGATCTCGTCCGTGATGTGCGGGATGACCTGGACGGTCCGTCCGAGATAGTCCCCGCGTCGCTCGCGCATGATGACGGTGTGGTAGACCTTCCCCGTCGTGACGTTGTTGTCGCGGGTCATGCGCGCGCGGGTGAAGCGCTCGTAGTGGCCCAGGTCGAGATCCGTCTCGCCGCCGTCGTCGGTGACGAACACCTCGCCGTGCTGGTAGGGGCTCATCGTGCCGGCGTCCACGTTGATGTACGGGTCCATCTTCTGGAGCGTCACGCGGAAGCCCCGCGCCTCCAGGAGACAGCCGATCGACGCGGCCGCCAGCCCCTTCCCCAGGGACGAGACGACGCCGCCCGTCACGAAGACGTATTTCGTGGCCACGCTGTTCCTCCTCTCTCCCGTCACGAGCCGTTCGTTTCGGCGCTCGGTGCGCCGGTGGAGACCCGGGCGCGGCGGGCGCCCGCCATGGCCACCGCCCGTCTCACCCACCGGGCGGCCTGCTCGCGCGTCGTGAGGCGACCGGCCGCCTGCGCCGCCAGGAGCCCCTCGAGGAGCCGGCCGAAGAGCGGGCCCGGCGCGAGCCCCATCGCCTGGAGGTCGGCCCCGCTCAGGAGCGGCCGCAGCCCCCGCCAGCCGCGCAGGTGCTCGCCGAGGTACCGTCGGGCGGGCGCGCGGCGCGCCAGGACGGCCGCCCAGGCGGCGACCAGCTCGGGGACGCCGCGGAGCATGGCGTAGGCCTCGGCAGGCCCGGCCGCGCGCTGGAGCCGCGCCAGGAGCCCCGGCGCGTCCGCGTGCGCCCGGCCGAGGGCCCGGCGCGTCGGCTCGGGCACGCCCAGCCGAGCCGTCCACGCCTCCGCCGCCGCCGGCGGGAGCCCGGCCGTGAGCGCCAGCAGGTAGAGCGCCTCCACCGTCTCCGGAGAAAGCGGCAGCCCGGCCGCGCGGTGGCCGACCCGCTCCACCAGGCGGGCCGCGGGCGGCGCGAAGCGCCAGCCGGGCGCCAGAAGCCGGAAGGCGCCGAGCCGGCCGAGACGGCCCAGGACGGCGGCGGGCGCCGCCTCGCGCAGGGCCGCGTGGATTTCGGTCCGGAGGCGCTCCCCGGAGAGCGCCTCGTAGACCGCGAGTCCGGCGGCCGCGGTGGCCAGCCGCCGCGTCGTGCCGTTCAGGCGGAACCCGAGCCGGACCGCGAACCGCGCCGCGCGGAAGATCCGGGTCGGGTCTTCCACGAAGGAGAGCGGGTGGAGGACGCGGATGACCCCGCGGCGGAGCTCCGCGAGCCCGCCGGCCGGATCGAGGACGTCGCCCCAGGCCGCCCCGTCGACCCGGACCGCGAGCGCGTTCACCGAGAAGTCCCGGCGGGCCAGGTCCTCGCCGAGAGTGGCCGTCTCGACGTGCGGGAGCGCGCCCGGCCGGTCGTATCGCTCGCGCCGGGCGGTGGCCACGTCCACGCGCCGCCCGTCGGGCAGGGCGATCGTGGCGGTGAGAAACGCGCCATGCTCGGTGACCCGGCCCCCCAGCGCCTCCGCCAGGCGCCGCGCCAGCCGCCGCCCGTCGCCCTCGACGGCGAGGTCGAGGTCGGGCGTCGCCGCGGCGGGCCCCCGGTGCAGCAGATCGCGCGCGAAGCCGCCGACCGCCGCGACGGGCTCCCCCTCCGCCCCCGCGGCCGCCGCGGCGCGCAGGAGCTCCCGGGTGGGCGCGTCGACGCGGCCGAGCGCCTCCGCCGCCGAGCGCGCGAGCGCCCGGGCGCCAGCCGGCTCGGCGAAGACCGCGCCCGCCGGCCGGCCCGCCTCCAGCACGACCGCGAACGGCGTCGCCGGCCCGAGGCGCCGCCGGAGCGCGATCTCGGGCGTGGCTGCCGCGACCGCGGGCGCATCCCACAAGAGCGTGGCCACGGGGACGCGCGCCAGCCCGAGCGCGAGGGCGCGGGCGAGCGTGGCCGGCGTGACGCCGGCCCAGCGCGCGCCGAGCCGCGCGAGAAGGAGCCGCGCGCGCCGCTCGTCCGCGAGGCGCGCCGCGTCCGCCACGGCCAGCGCGCGCGGCACGACGGCGATCGCGCGCGTCATCAGGTCGGCCGCCCGCGGCTCGACCTGGGGGTAGGTCGTGCGCCGCACTACCATGGCGTCGCGCCGTCCCAATCCCCGTCGCAATCTTGATCTCGGCCGTGACGCGCTCGGCCTACCGCCTCGCGGCCGTCGCGGCCTATGGGCGTCCTCGGTCGTCGGCCCGCCTCGACCTCCGGCCTTGTCCTCGGGGGAGGCAGGCCCGATCCGTTCGCTGGAGGGCGAACGGCGCGGCTTTGCCGCGAGGGCCGTCGGAGGGGGGCGGAGCCCCCCTCCGAGAGAACGGATGCGGCATACGCCTCGGGGATCCTCCTCCCTCCGTCCTTGATCTGCTCGGGTCTTGTCACGGCGCCCTTACTACGCTCGCGGATGGAAGCGCCGGTACATCCGGCGCACCGCGTCCGTCGGCAAGTGGGTGTAGATCTCGGTCGTCCCGATGTCGGCGTGGCCGAGCAGCGCCTGCACCGAGCGGAGGTCCGCACCGCCCTCCAGGAGGTGGCTCGCGAAGGAGTGCCGCAGCGCGTGCGGGAACGCCCGCCGCACCCCGGCCCGCCGCGCGTACGCGCGCACCAGCAGCCAGAGCCCCTGCCGGGAGAGCGGCCGGCTGCGCTGGTTGACGAAGAGCCTCCCCGGGTCGCCGTTCCGGACGAGCGCCGGGCGCCCGCGCTCGAGATAGGCCTGGAGCGCGCGACGCGCCTTGACGCCGACCGGGACCAGACGCTGCCGCGAGCGCTTGCCGCGGCAGACCAGGAACTGGCCGTGCAGGTCCAGGTCCTCCGGGCGCAGGCCCACCAGCTCCGAGGCCCGGAGGCCCGAGCCGTAGAGGAGCTCGAGCAACGCGCGGTCGCGCAGCGCGGGCGGCGTGTCGCCGCCAGCCGCCTCGATCAGGGCCTGGGCATCCGCCCGCGAGAGCGCGCGCGGCAGGCGCCGCGGCAACCGGGGCGAGTCGAGCAGCGCCGCGGGGTCGTCCGCCCGGCGGCCCGAGGCCCGGGCGAACCGGTAGAGGCCGCGGATCGCGGCGATCTGCCGCGCCAGGGTCCGGGGGCCGAGCCCGCTGGCGTGCAGGGCGTCGAGGTGGGCGCGCAGGTCGCTCGGGCGAGCGGTCGGGAGCGTGCGGCGGCGGGCGACGAGGAACGCGGCGAGCCGGCGGAGGTCTCGCCGGTAGGCGGTCACGGTGAGGGGGGACGCTCCTCCCTCCACCCGGAGGCGCTGGAGAAACTCGTCCACGACATCCGTACCCTCATGGCGGGTCATGCCCGCTCGCGCGAGTCGAGGAGGACCGTGACCGGCCCCTCGTTCGCGAGTCGGACGATCATGCGCGCGCCGAAGCGGCCCTCCACGACCGGCACCCCGCCCTCGCGCAGCTGGGCCGCCACTTCCCGGACGAGCGGCGCCGCGACGTCGGGCGGGGCGGCGGCCAGGAAGTCCGGACGCCGGCCGCGCGTCGTGTTGGCCAGCAGCGTGAACTGGGAGACCAGGAGGCAGGCGCCGTTCGTCTCGAGCAACGAGTGGTTCAGCTTGCCCCCAGGGTCGTCGAAGATCCGGAGATGGAGGATCCGGTCGGCGAGGTAACGGCTGTCGGCGGGTCCGTCCCCGGCCGCCACCCCGAGCAGGGTGACGACCCCCCGGTCGATCCTGCCGATCACCTGATCATCGGCCTCGACCGAGGCTTCGGTCACGCGCTGGAGCAGGGCCCGCATCCTTCCCTTACCCGGCCAGTATACCAATCGGGGCGCGCTCAGGGCAAGCGCGGCGAGCCCAGGCGCCGCGCGATCGCGGCGCGCGCGAACGCCACCTCCTCCGAGCCGAGGGCCGCGTGCACGCCTCCGTAGAGGAGGCCGCTCCCGACGATCACCGCGAGCAGCCAGCCCGCCTCGGCGATGCGGCCGACCGGGGGCGGCACGAGCCAGGTCGCTGCGGCCAGGGCGGCCGCGAGCACGGCGGACGCCGCGACGATGCGCGCCCAGCCCGCCCGCGCGCCGGGCGGCGGCGCGCCGCCCAGCCGCCGGCGCAGGAGCCAGGCGAGCGTGAGCGCGTTGGCGGTCGCGGCCGCGGACGTGGCCAGCGCCAGGCCGCCGTGCCGGAGCGGCCAGGCCAGGCTGAGGGCCAGGATGCTGTTCAGCACCATGGCCCCGATCGCCACCTTCACCGGCGTCCGCGTGTCCCCGAGCGCGTAGAACGCCTGCGCGCCGATCTTCACGCTGCCGAAGCCGACCAGGCCGAGCGCGTAGAAGCCGAGCGCCCACGCGGTCCCGGCCGTCTCCGCCGGCCCGAATTCGCCGCGCTGGTAGAGGACGCGGACGATGGGCTCCCGCAGCACGAACAGCCCGATGGCGGCCGGCGCGGTGATGAACGCGGCGAGCCGCAAGGCGAACGAGAGCGTTCCCTGGAGCGCGTCCCGATTCCGCCGCGCCGCCTGCTCCGCGAGGGTCGGGAGCACCGCGGTGGCGATCGCGATGCCGAAGACGCCGAGAGGGAACTCGACGAGCCGGTCGGCGTAGTAGAGGTAGGACACGCTCCCGCCGGCCAGGAACGAGGCGATGATCGTGTCGACCAGGATGTTGAGCTGCGTCGCCGACTGGCCGACCGCCACCGGCGCCAGCAGGTGGACGATCCGCCTCACCGCGGGGTGGCGGGGATCGGCCCGCGGCGCCACGAGGAACCCGCGCCGCGCCAGGGCCGGCAGCTGGATGGCGAGCTGGCCCAGGCCCCCCACCAGGACGCCGGCGGCCAGGCCGAAGACCGGTTCGGCCAGCCGGGGAGCGATGCCGAAGATGGCGCCGATGATGGCGAGGTTGAGCATGACCGGCGCGAGCGCCGGCGTCACGAAGTGCCGGGTCGCGTTGAGCATGCCCATCGCCAGCGCCGCGAGCCCCACCAAGAAGAGGTAGGGGAACATCACGCGCGTCAGGCGCACGGTGAGCGCGCCGCGCGCCGCGTCGGCGAAGAAGCCCGGCGCCATCGCGCGCACGAGCAGCGGGGCGCCGAGCACGCCGAGGAGCGTGAGGAGCGCGAGCACCGCGATCAGGCCCCCCGCCACCGCGCGGAACATCCGCAGGACCTCGTCCCGCGAGCGCAGCGTCAGGTACTCGGTGAAGACGGGTATGAAGGCCGAAGAGAGGGCGCCCTCGCCCACCAGCCGCCGGAAGAGGTTGGGGAGCCGGAACGCGACGAAGAAGGCATCCGTGGCGGGGCCGGCTCCGAAGACCTGCGCCACGAGGAGGTCGCGGAGGAAGCCGAGGACGCGGCTCACCAGGGTCGCGCCGCTCACGACCGCGGCGGCCCGCACCACGCCGCGCTCCGAGCGGCCGATGCCGGCACGCGGCCGGACGGCCTCCACCCCCACCGGCGGTTGCGGCTCTAGGCTGTCGAGCTCGAAGCCGTCGTCGTACCTTGACATGACGGGCGGCGCACGGTACAGTCCGGACTCGCGTCACGCCGCGAGCGGCGGCGTCCCGTCCAGCGGCCGCCCCGTGGCGCGCAGACGAAAGCCGAGGTGATCCGATGGCGAACACCCCATCCGCGCTCAAGCGGATCCGTCAGAACGAGAAGCGTCGCGTCCGCAACGCGGCGGTCCGCTCCGCCGTCCGCACCGCCGTGAAAGGGGCCCGCACCACGCTGGGGGGCGGCTCCCTCGAGGAGGCGCGGAGCACCCTCGCTCAGACCATCCGGTTGCTCGACAAGGCCGTGACGAAGGGCATCGTCCACAAGAACACCGCGGCTCGCAAGAAGTCCCGCCTCACCCGCCAGCTGAACGCGCTCGCGGCCCGCTGACTCGCTTCGGGGGGGGGGG
>JBIOTN010000199.1:0-4040 GCA_044866005.1 Candidatus Rokuibacteriota bacterium
CCCCCCCCCCCCCCCCCCCCCCCGAAACTTAGTCCTCGGTCCAGCGCTCCAGCAGGCGGGCGCCGAGCGAGCGGTGGCTCAGGAAGAAGTACGCGAGCATCGAGACGGCGGCGAGGAGGTTGCCGACCGCGATGTTCCACCAGAGGAGCGCCCCGACCAGCGCCTCGTCGATCGCCGACACGAAGCCGAGGAAGAAGAGCTCGAAGCAGAGGAAGAGGATGAACAGCCCCAGGAGGATCCGCGGCTCCCGCTCGGCCGCGACGACGAGGGTGGCCGCGACGATCCCGAAGAGCGCGAACGCGGCGACGTGGAGCACCGTGTAGCCGGCCACGACGTCGAGCCGGATCTGGAGGAGCGCCGGGTCGCGGAGGCCCTCGAACAGCGCCGCGCCCAGCAGCGCCGGCGTCCGCAGCGGCTGGAACGCCAGCGTGTCGTAGATCAGGAACCACACGGCCACCACCGCGGCGCCGAGGAGACCGGCCACCACGCCTTCCCGGAAGACCGCCACCCACCGCCCCAGCAGCGTGCGCGCCAGCGCGCGGTGCCGCGCCAGGAAGTAGGCGAGCATCGAGACGGCGGCGAGGAAGTTGCCGATGAGGATGGCCCACCAGGCGACCAGCCCCAGGACGGGCCGGGCCAGGAAGACCACGAGCGCCAGGAAGAAGACCTCGAAGGCGGCGAAGAAGATGAGGAGCGCGAGCAGCATCGCCGGCTCCTCCTCGGCCCCCGCCACGAGGAGCGCCGCGACGATCCCCAGGAGCACGAAGGCGAGGATGTGGGCGATCGTGTAGAGGACGACGGCGCCGGCCGTGGGGGTGAGCGCGCCCGGATCGCGGAGCCCCTGGAAGATCGCCGCCCAGAGGAGCGCCGGGGTGCGGAACGGCACGCCCTGGACCGCGTCGAAGAGGAGGAACCACGCCGCGACGGCCGCCGCGCCGATGAGCCCCGCGACGACGCCTTCCTGGGGCACGCGCCGGGTGACCGCCATCAGCGGACGGGCAGCTCGCCGGGCAGCGTCTCGGGGCGCTCGCCGTCGGCGCGCTCCTCGCGGGCGGCCCAGCGGAAGAAGAGGATCGTCCCCGCCAGGGCGTAGGCGATCGTCCCGCCGAGCCACATCACGACGCCGGCCAGCTCCTGGTCGGCGCGCGGCGCGAGCGGCCAGGGCCCTGCCGGCGTCGTGTAGAACGGGTAGAGCGGGCGCTCCGCCAGCGTGACGGGGGCCGCCACCGCCATCATCGGCAGCGTGCAGAGGAAGAGATAGAGCAGCCGCCCGGGCACCGCCGGCGCCGGCCACGCCGGCAGCGGGTCCAGGACGGGCCACCAGAGGAGGAGCGCCGTCGCGAGGAGCGTCCCGTGCTCGGCGACGTGGAGCGCCTCGTGGCGGAGGGCGGCCTCGAAGAAGGCCGGCACGTGCCAGAGGACGAGAGCCGCCGAGGCCAGCGGCAGCGCCACCGCGGGTCGCGTGCAGACGTAGCCGGCGGCCGCGACGGCCGGGACGCGGGCGAGCGGCCGGAGGAGGCCCGGGGGCGTGCCGAGGAGCCAGAGGGGCGGCGCGACCAGCGTGAGGAGGAGATGCTGGGCCATGTGAGCGGAGAGCGCGACGTGCTCCGCCCATTCGGCCAGCGGGCCGAGCACCGCCACCGCCAGGGCGGCCCCCCCGCCGGCGAACGCCGCGATCCGCCCGGGCGGGACCGGGATCCCTTCCCGCCGGAGCCGGCGCAGCCCCTGGACGTAGAGCGCGACCAGCCCGGCCAGGAAGGCGACGACGCTCGGATGCCAGTGCCAGAGGCTCACGGCACCCCCTACGCCGGCGGGCCCGGCCGGATCCCCGTCGTGCCGAAGACCCCGAAGAGCCAGAGGAGGGCCAGGGCGAGGCCCACCGCGATGACGATGGGGAAGACGAAGACGTAGGAGAACCACGGCGAGTCGAAGCGCAGATGCATGTAGAACATGGCGACCAGCGCGAACTTCGCGATGGCGAGGAAGACGAGGAGCGGGACCAGGACGCGCGCGAGCGCGGGGATGTAGAAGACCGCGACCTCCATGACGGTCAGCAGCACGAGGAACGCGGCGATCGCGAGGTAGGTGCGCGGCCCGGCCTGCGGGTGGCCGCCGGCGCCGGCCGCGGGCGCGGCCGTGCGGGGGGCGGGCGAGACCGGATGCGTCGCGTTCACGGCGCGGACTCCTCCCGCATCCTACTGGATCAGGTACACCAGCGTGAAGATGGCGATCCAGACCACGTCCACGAAGTGCCAGTAGAGGCCGGCCACGTCGACCAGGACCGCCTGCGCCCGGCCGACGCGCCCCCGGCCCACGAGGTGCCAGAGCGTCAGGAGCCAGATCACGCCGACGGTCACGTGCGCCCCGTGGAAGCCGACCAGGACGTAGAACGTCGAGCCGAACAGGTTCGTCGTCAGACCCAGCCCCTCGTGGAGGAAGGAGTTGAACTCGTAGGCCTGCCCGCCGAGGAAGAGGAGGCCGAGCGCGGCGGTGGCGAGGAGCCAGCGCCGGGTGGCCCGGCCGTCCCCGCGCTCGATCGCCGCCACGGCGAGCACCATCGTGAGGCTCGACATGAGGAGGTCGAAGGTGCTGAGGGACGTGAGCGGGATGTTCAGGATCTCGCGCGAGGTCGGCCCGGCGAGGCTCCGCCCCTTGAACAGGAGATAGGTCGAGATGAGCGAGCCGAAGAACAGGCACTCGGAGCCGAGGAACGCCCACATCCCGAGCTTGCGGTGGTCGAGCCCCGTCGTGCCGGTGTGGATCGCGCCGGGCCCCGCGGCCGCGGCGGCCCGCGCCGGGAGGTGCTCGAGGGCGATCGCGAACACGCCCGCCACGGTCAGCGCGCCGCCCAGCACGACGAGCGTCGCGTGGACGAGCGCGCCCACCGACAGGAGCAGCATGGCCAGCGCCGTCGCGATCGGCCAGACCGAGGGCGGCGGCAGGTGGATCGCCTCGCGCCCCGTGACGAGCGCGGCGGGATCGGCGAGCCCGGGCCCGCGCGCGTCGGGGTGCTTGCTGAGCCAGAGGGCGTCGCGCCGGAGGACCTGCGGCACCGTGGCGAAGTTGTACGCCGGAGGCGGCGAGGGGATCGCCCACTCCAGCGTGCGGCCGTCCCAGGGGTCGGCCGAGGCCGGGGCGCCGCGCCGCAGCGTCCGGGCGACGTTGCCGAGGAACACCAGGATCGCGAGGCCGATGCCGGCGGCCCCGACGGTCGCGACGAGGTTCCAGAGGTCCCAGCCGAGCCCGGGCGCGTACGTGTAGATCCGCCGCGGCATGCCCATCATCCCGAGGAAGTGCATGGGGAAGAAGGTCAGGTTCATGCCCACCAGCATGAGCCAGAAGTGGAGGCGGCCGAGCCGCTCGTCCAGCAGCCGGCCCGTCATCTTCGGCCACCAGTAGTAGATCCCGGCGAAGAGCCCCAGTAGCGTCCCGCCGAAGAGCACGTAGTGGAGGTGCGCGACGACGAAGTAGGAGTCCGTCTGCTGGAGGTCGACGGGCGGGGAGGCGTGCATGATGCCGGAGAGCCCCCCGATCGTGAACATGGCGATGAAGCCGACGGCGAAGTAGAGGGGGGTGCGGAAGCGGAGGGCGCCGCCCCAGAGCGTGGCGAGCCAGTTGAAGATCTTGATGCCCGTCGGCACCGCGATGATCATCGAGGTGAGGCCGAAGGCCGAGTCCGCGATCGGCCCCAGGCCGACCGCGAACATGTGGTGCGCCCACACGCCGAAGCCGAAGAACCCGATGAGCGCCGTCGCGTAGACCATCGCCACGTACCCGAACAGCGGCTTCCGCGCGAAGGTCGGCGTGACCTCGGAGACGATCCCCATCGCGGGGAGGATCAGGATGTAGACCTCGGGATGGCCGAACAGCCAGAACAGGTGTTGCCAGAGGATCGGGTCCCCTCCGCCAACGGGCTGGAAGAAGAGTGAGCCGAACTGGCGGTCGAAGGTGACCATGAACAGTGCCACCGCGATGATCGGAAGGGAGAACAGAAGGAGGAAGGCGACAACGGTGGTCATCCAGACGAACACCGGCATCCG
>JBIOTN010000200.1:0-6149 GCA_044866005.1 Candidatus Rokuibacteriota bacterium
GCCGCCGCGCGGAAGGCGTCGCCCTGCGTACGCGCGCGCCCCTCGCCCCGGATTCCTTGCCCGCCGCGACCTCCGGCGCTATAGTCGGGGTCACGTTTTTCACCGGCGCCAGCACCGGCGTGGAAGCACACCATCACTCCATCGGAGGGCCACGCGGTTGAGGCCCGCTCATGAGCGGTGAGCCGACCCCGACCATCCTCGTCGTGGACGACTCGGAGCGCGTCCGGGACGTCACCGGCGAAATTCTGAGAATGGCGGGCTTCCACGTCCTCGAGGCGGCGACCGGCGCCGAGGGGCTGAGGCTCGCGGCCGAGCGTCCCGCGCTCGTCGTGCTCGACATCAGCCTGCCGGACCTCGACGGGTTCGAGGTCTGTCGCCGGCTCAAAGCGGCCGCGGCGACGGCGGCGATTCCCGTGTTGCACCTCTCCGGGGTCTTCCGCGGCGTCGAGAACAAGATCCGGGGGCTCGATACCGGCGCGGACGGTTACCTCACGCAGCCGGTCGACGCCGCCGAGCTGATCGCCACGGTCAAAGCCCTGCTCCGGCTGCGTCGCGCCGAGGCCGATCTCCGCGAGAGCGAGGCCCGCCGGCACGCGGCCGAGGCGCTGGCCGACGTCGCGCGGGTCCTGGCCCAGTCGCTGGATCCCGAGGAGGTCGCCCAGCGGATCGCTGACAGCGTCCGGACGCTACTCGCCGCCGAGGCCGCCATTCTCTACGTGCTGGATCCGGAGTCGGGCGGCTCGCGGCCGCTCGCCGTCTCGGGCGACATGGGGCCGGACTTCAGCCGCGAGGAGATGCTGGCCCCGGGCACGGGGCTGGTGGGGCTCGCCGTCCGGGAGGGGGGGCCGGTCACGACCCCGAACGTCCTCGAGGACCCGCGCATCAGCTTCACTCCCGACGTGCGCGCCCGGATCGAGCGCGCGTCGTATCGCGCCGGCCTCGCGGTCCCCCTCGTCGTCAAGGGGGGCACCATCGGGGCGTTCTGGATCGGCGGTCGGTCCGGCCGGCTGTTCGAGGACGCGGAGGCCCGGCTCGCGCAGGCCTTCGCCGATCAGGCCGCGCTCGCCCTCGAGAACGCGCGCCTCTACGCCGAGGTGCGGGACGCCCGCGACTTTCTCCGGTCCATCGCCGAGAACTCGCCGGATGCGATCGTGACGACGGACCCCCGCGGGCGGATCACCTACGTGAGCCCGGGGGCCGAAGAGGTCCTCGGCTACCGGCCCGACGAGCTCCTCGGGCGCCCCGTGGCGGAGCTCTACTGGCGCGGCCTGGAGGAGGCGCGCGCCGTCATGCGCTGGCTCGGAGAGGTGCGACGAAGCCGCCACTACGAGACGGCGATCCGGGTCAAGGACGGCCGACGGGTCGAGTGCAGCGCCTCGCTGGCGCTCCTGTGCGACGCCGCCGGGGCCGTCCTCGGGACGCTGGGCATCGTGCGCGACATCACCCGGCGGAAGCAGGCGGAGCAGGCGCTCACGGCGAAGGAGAACCTCCTGCGGGCGATCATCGACACCGAGCCCGAATCCGTGAAGCTGCTCGGCCGGGGCGGCATCGTGCTGGACGCGAACCGGGCCGGGCTGGCCATGATCGGCGCCGACTCGCTGGAGGACGTGCTCGGCAAGCCCGTCGTCCGCTTCGTGGCGCCGGAGCACCGCGCGGCCTTCACCGCGCTGATCGAGGGCGTCCTCCTGGGCGTGCCGGGCCAGCTCGGCTTCGAGCTGGTGGGCCTCAAGGGCAGCCACCGCTGGCTCGAGACCCACGCGGTGCCGTTCCGTAACGAGACGAACGAGATCGTGGCGGCGCTGACCATCACGCGCGACGTCACCGAGCGCCGGCAGGCGGAGGACGCGCTCCGCCAGAGCGAGGAGCAGCTCCGGCAGGCCCAGAAGATGGAAGCGGTGGGACGGTTGGCCGGCGGCGTCGCCCACGACTTCAACAACCTCCTGACGGTGATCATGGGCCGGTCCCGGCTCCTGCTCGACCGCATGGAGACCGACAACCCGCTGCGCCGCCACGTGGAGCTCATCAGCCGGACCGCCGATCGCGCCGCCGCACTGACCCGCCAGCTCCTCGCCTTCAGCCGCAAGCAGGTGCTCCAGCCGAAGGTCCTGAACCTGGCGGCCGTCGTCCGCGGGATGGAGAAGATGCTGCGCCGGCTGATCGGCGAGCACATCGAGCTCTCCTTCGAGCCGGGCGGGGCGCTGGGGCGCGTCAAGGCCGATCCCGTGCAGCTCGAGCAGGTGGTCCTGAACCTGGCCGTGAACGCGCGCGACGCCATGCCGCGCGGGGGCCGGCTCACCATCGAGACGGCGAACGTCGAGCTCGGCGAGGGGGAGGTCGGGACGGCCGTGGCGCGCCCCGGCCCCTACGTGATGCTGGTCGTGAGCGACGATGGCGTCGGCATGGACGCCGAGACGCGCGCGCACGTCTTCGAGCCCTTCTTCACCACCAAGCGCCCGGGGCAGGGGACCGGGCTCGGCCTCGCCACCGTGTACGGGATCGTCAGGCAGAGCGGCGGCCATGCCGCGGTCGAGAGCGAGCCGGGCCGGGGGACGACGTTCCGCATCTACCTGCCGCGGGTGAGCGAGACCGAGGAGTCGCTGGAGCCGGCCGCGGTCCTCGCCGACACCCCGCGGGGGTCGGAGACGGTCCTCCTGGTCGAGGACGAAGAAGGCCTTCGCGACCTGGCGCGCGAGATCCTCCAGATGCACGGCTACGGCGTGCTCGAGGCCCAGCACGGCGCCGACGCCATCTGGATCTGCGACTCGTACGTCGAGCCGATCCACCTCCTGGTCACCGACGTCGTGATGCCGCACATGAGCGGGCCGGAGCTGGCCGACCGGGTGACCCGCAAACGCCCGGAGATAAAGGTCCTCTACATGTCGGGCTACACCGACGACGCCACCGTCCACCACGGGCTGTCCACGGCCGACATGGCCTTTCTGCAGAAGCCCTTCACCGCGGACGCCCTCACGCGGAAGGTCCGGGAGGTCCTGGACAGCCGCCGGCCGGGCTGAGCGGCCCCGGCGCCCCCCCCCGGCCGCGGGCGCCCCCGCCGGGGCCTTGACAGCCGGGCCGGGGTGGGTCACGATTGACGCCGTCCGGTCGTTCCGGCGGATCGCCGCCGGCGGACGCCCGCACGCGGATGCTCGATGCCGGCCGAGTGCTGGAGGCTCGGCTCCCCCAGGCGTGGAACGCTCTGCCGACCGCCCCACCGGGCCTCCTCGCGTCGGGCCGGGCGGAGCGTGTGGCGCGGATGGAACGGGAGGGAAGGAGAACGAGGGCCATGGCAACCGCGATGGATCGGCCCTGCGCGAATCCCGCGTGCTTCTGCGAGACCGCCGACGTCACCTGCTCGCTCTGGTGCGGCACCCTCGACCGGCCCTCGGATGCCCGCTGCCTCTGCCGCCACGACGGCTGCGCCCGCCCGCTGGCGCGGACGCCCCGCTGGTCGGGCGGCGGCGTGCGAATCGCCCTGGACCGGGTGGTGGGCACGCCTCGGCGGACGGTCTCCGGGCTGAGCGGGCGCGAGTAGCCCCCGCGGGCTCCACCGGGTCGGGCTCGCGTCCCCGGCGCCCCTCCCCGTTTCCCCGGCTGTCCGCTCCCGCGCGCCCGCGCGCGCCTCGCCTTTCCCGCGCCCGCGCCTTCGGCTAAGATACGAGACACAACAACCGCCGCTGCGGGTTCGCTCGGAGGGGGCATGACGATCCTGGTAGGGCTTGCGCTCCTGGCGCTCGTCGCCGTCCTGGTCGCGGTTTCCCTCTACAACTCCCTCGTGCGCCTGCGCGTCTCGACCGACGAGGCGTGGGCCTCGGTCGAGGCCCAGCTCAAGCGGCGCCACGACCTCGTCCCCAACCTCGTGGAGACGGTGAAGGGGTACGCGGCGCACGAGCGCGGCACCCTGGAGAAGGTGACCGAGATGCGGAGCCGCGCCGTGGCGGCCACGACGCCGGCCCAGGCCGCCCAGGCGGAGGGCCTTCTGACCCAGGCACTCCGCGGACTCTACGCGGTGGCCGAGAGCTACCCGGAGCTCAAGGCGAACCAGAACTTCGCCGATCTTCAGGCGACGCTGGCGCAGACCGAGGACGCCATCGCCGGCACGCGCCAGGCGTACAACGCCGCGGTGCGTGACCTCAACACCCGCATCCAGAGCGTTCCGGCCAACCTCATCGCCGGCATGTACGACTTCCGGCCGCGCGAGTTCTTCGAGATCGCGGACGCCTCGGAGCGCGCGGTCCCACCGGTGCGGTTTTAGCCGCCGGCAGACGGGCCGCGAAGGCGAGGAGCACGGCCGCGCGCGGGTACGACCGCTTCCGCGCGCCGGTGGTCCCGGCGCGAGGTCCCCGGAGTGCGGATCCGGGCGAGGGCCGTCTCCCTCTCCGAGTCCGGCCTTGAAGGTCTCCCGGGTCCACGTCACCAAGTCGCCGGTCGAGGCGAGGCAGGCCGTCCTCACCGCCGGCCATCCGCTCGGCGCCGCGGTGGGCGCGCAGGTGCTCCGGCGCGGCGGCAACGCCGTGGACGCCACCGTGGCCGCGGCCTTCGCCATGGCGGTCGTCGAGCCGTTCATGTCGTGCCTGGCGGGGGGCGGGTCCATGCTGATCCACCGCCCGCGCCGCGGCGACGCCGTCGCCCTCGACTTCAACGTCGAGGCCCCCGCGGCGGCCCACGCGCGCATGTATCGGCTCGCGCCGGGGCGGGGGACCGACCTCTTCCCCTGGCGGGCGGTGGAGGGAGACGCGAACGTCCACGGCGCCCGGGCCGTCGCCGTCCCCGGCTCCGTCGCCGGGCTCTGCCTCGCGCTCGAGCGGTACGGGACGATGGAGCTCCGCGACGTCGTCGCGCCGGCCGCCCGCCTCGCCCGACTCGGGGTGCCGACGGACTGGTACCTGGCCCTCGTCACCGCGACATACGCCGAAGAGCTCCTGCGCTTCCCCGAGGCGGCGCGGACCTACCTCCGCAACGGCCGGTTTCCGCAGCGGCCGCCCGAGTTCGGACCGGGCGACCGCCTCCGCCAGCCGGCCCTCGGCCGGACGCTCGACCTCCTGGGGAAGGAAGGCCCGGACGTCTTCTACCGCGGGGAGCTGGCCGAGGCGATCGCAGGCGAGGTCAAGCGGGGCGGCGGCCTCCTCAGCCGCGCCGACCTCGCCCGCTACCAGGTCCGTGTCGCGCCCGCGCTCCAGGCGCCGTACCGCGGCGTCGCGCTCCTCGGGATGCCGGGCGCCACGGGCTGCGTCACCGCCATCGAGGCCCTGAACATCCTGGAGCATCTGGACGGCGCGCCGGACGACCTCGGCGCGGCGGCGACGTGGCAGCGTCGCGCGGAGGCGTTCCGCGTCGCCTTCGCCGATCGCCTGCGCTACCTCGGGGATCCCGAGCACGTCGAGGCGCCGTGGGACGCTCTCGTGTCCAAGGCCTACGCGGCGCGGGTGGCGCGGGCCCTCCCGCCGCTCGGGACCCGCCGCGCGGCGCGGCCGCCCGACCCCCGCCGGTTCGGCCAGGGCGCCGCGCGCCGCTCGCCCGCGGGGGGCACCGACTGCACGACGCAGATCTGCGCCGTGGATCGCGACCGGACGCTCGTGTCGCTCACGCACACGGCCGTCAGCCTCTTCGGCTCCAAGGTGGTGGTGCCGGGCACGGGCCTCTTGCTGGCGAACGGCATGCTCTGGTTCGATCCGGAGCCGGGGCGGCCGAACTCGATCGCGCCGCGAAAGCGCGCGCTCGTCAACATGACGCCGTTCCTGGCGCTGCGGGACGGCCGGCCCTTCCTCGCGCTCGGCGCGCCCGGCGGGCGCAAGATCGTCACCGCCGTGGCGCAGGTCCTCTCGAACCTGATCGACTTCCGGCTCCCGCCCCAGGCGGCGGTCGAGGCGCCGCGGCTCCACACGGAGGGCGAGGCCATCTACGTGGACGAGCGGGCCGGCGCGCGGGTGATCGCGGGGCTGAGGCGCCTGCGCCGCCGCGTGGTGGTGCAGGCGGAAGCCTACTCGACCTTCTACTTCGCGCGCCCCCAGGTCATCCAGGTGACCGGGGCCGGTCTCGTGGCGGGGGTGGATCACCTCCGGCCCGCGACCGCCATGGGCTTCTAGCGCCGTGCCGATAAGCGTCGCCCTTAACTCTCGGGGGGGGGGGGGGGGGGGGGGGGGGGGGGGGGG
>JBIOTN010000201.1:0-26891 GCA_044866005.1 Candidatus Rokuibacteriota bacterium
GCGGATGCGGCCGCTGGTCGGATCGCCCGAGGACATCCTGATCGTGGCCGCCGGGGGCCGCGCCGGGGCGTTCTCCGCCTACATCCCCGGCTGGGGCAGCAAGCGCTCCTCCCAGGCCGTCACCAAGGAGGTCCCCGGCCTTCCTCCCCGCGCCTGATCCGGGGCGGTCGGCGGGGCGTCATCGTGGCCAATACATGATGATCGCTACGCCGAGCAGGCAAACAAGCCCGCCGGCGAGATCGTAGCGGTCGGGCGCGATCCGATCGACAGCCCATCCCCACGCGGTGGACAGGACGATGAAGACGCCCCCATATGCGGCATAGACACGGCCGAAGTGGGCCGGCTGGTAGGTGGGCACGACGCCGTAAAGCACCAGGATGGCGGCGCCGAGCGCGCCGACGGCCCAGGGGCCTCCGTTCCGCCACCACTGCCAGACCAGATACCCGCCGCTGATCTCGCACAGCCCCGCCAGCACAAACAATGCCGCGGACTTCACCAGCAGGTTCATGGACCCTCACACTCCTCGCCGCAGGAAGCGACGGAACGGCGCTCCGGCGCCCGCACGCGTCTTGCTCGGACGGCCCGAAGAGATCGTTGCCTGGATCGGCACGCGGTCGGCCGCGCCCGGCTCACTCCGTGACCAGCCGGTAGCCCACGCCGGGCTCGGTGAGCAGGAAGCGCGGGCGCGCGGAATCGGCCTCCAGCTTGTGGCGGAGCTGCGCCATGTAGACGCGGAGGTAGTGGGTCTGCTCGGCGTACGACGGCCCCCAGACCTCCTGCAGGAGCTGTCGGTGGGTCAGGACCTTGCCGGCGTGGCGGACCAGGGTGGTCAGGAGCTTGTACTCGGTGCGCGTGAGGTGGACGTCGGCCTCGCCCACGGAGACGCGGCGTCGCGCGAGGTCGAGCCGGACGTTTCCGAAGGCGACCGTGGAATCGGTCGGCTCGCGCGCCGAGCGGGCCGCGTGCCGGAGCGCGACGCGCATGCGGGCCAGGAGCTCGCCCACGGCGAACGGCTTGGCCACGTAATCGTCCGCCCCGGCGTCGAGCGCCGCGATCTTGTCGTGCTCCTGGCCCCGGGCCGAGAGCACGATGATGGGGATGGCCGTCCACTCCCGCAGCCGGCGGATCACCTCGACCCCGTCCAGGTCGGGCAACCCGAGGTCGAGGACGACGACGTCCGGCTGTCGCGTCGCGGCCTGGAGCAGCCCGTCCTCCCCGCTCGCCGACTCGACGACGCGGTAGCCTTCGCCCTGGAGGCTCGGACGGAGGAAACGCCGGATCTGCGGCTCGTCCTCGATCACCACGACGGTCGCGCTGCCCGGCTGACCGGCGCCCTGCGCATTGGCCGCAGCGCGAGACTCCGGCGGGGCGCCGCCCGGGTCAGTCATCGCTCGGTGGGACTTCCGGTGGCTTGTCGGCGAGCGGCAGCGTGAAGCGAAAGACCACCCCGCCGCCCGGACGATTCTCGGCGACGATGTGCCCGCCGTGCGCCTCGACCATTCCCCGGCAGACCGTCAGGCCGAGGCCGACCCCGCCCCGCGTCCCGACCTGCGGGCCGCGGTAGAACTTGTCGAACACGCGATCCTCGTCCCCGGCGAGGAGCCCCGGGCCGCGGTCGGCGACCGAGACGGCGACCGCGGCATCCTCGATGGCGGCAGCGACCT
Source organism: Candidatus Rokuibacteriota bacterium (assembly GCA_044866005.1). Lineage (GTDB taxonomy): Bacteria > Methylomirabilota > Methylomirabilia > Rokubacteriales > DASRDR01 > JBIOTN01. The sequence continues at coordinate 1,665 of JBIOTN010000201.1, forward strand.
CGATCGGAGCCTCCGCCGGGGTGTACTTGATGGCGTTCTCCAGCAGGTTGATGAGCACCTGCTCGATCAGAACGGCGTCGAGCGGGACCAGCGGCAGGTCGGGCGCGAGCGCCGTCCTCAATGGCCGGTTTGCCAGGCGGCCCTGGAGTCGGCCCAGTGCCGCGCCCACGACTTCTTCGAGCGGATGCCAGTCCTTCCGGACCTGGAGAGTCCCCGACTCCAGGCGCGTCATGTCCAGCAGATCGTGGACGAGACGGCTCAAGCGGTCGGCTTCCTCGTGGATGGCCCGAGCGAGCTCGGTTCTGGTGGCCGCATCGAGCCGCTCCCCACCTTCGGCGAGCGCGCTGGCACTGCCGGTGATCGTCGCCAGCGGCGTGCGGAGGTCGTGAGAGACGGAGCTCAGGAGCGTGCTGCGGAGCCGCTCCGCCTCGACCCGGAGCTGCGCCTGCTGCGCCTCCTCCGCGAGCGTCGCTCGTTCGACGGCCAGCGCCGTCTGCGCCGCGAGAGTCTCCAGGAGGTGAAGCTGCTCCGACGTCGGGAGCGCTCGCGAATCGCGGGGCCGGATGCCGAGCACCCCGACGGTGCCGCGGGAGGCGAGGAGCGGCAGGTAGAGCGCCCTCGCGCGTGGCGCCCTGGCGTTGCCGACGCCGGCGGGCTCGCCGTGCTCGAAGGCCCACTCACGGGCGGCTCGCTCGTCCGGATCCTCGTCCACTCTGCCCGGCCCACCTGCTCGAGGGACGAGGCGGCCGGCGGCGTCCGGGAGAAACACCCCGACCTCGCTCATGAAGTCTTGCCCGACGTGGCGGCTGGCGGCCCGCACCAGGTCGTCCACTCCCCGCAGGCTCGCCAGTTCGCGACTCATGGCGTAGAGCACGGCCGTCCGTCGCTCGCGTTGGCGGGCCGATTCCGCCTGCTGGCGAACTCGGACGGTCAGCGTGCTGATCACGAGCGCCACCACGAGCATGACCGCGAAGGTCACGAGGTACTGGGTATCGGCGACGCGGAACGTCAGGTAGGGCGGGACGAAGAAGAAATCGAAGGAAGCCACGCTCAGGACGGAGGCGAGGACGCTCGGACGGCGTCCCGATCGCGCTGCGACCAGCGCGACGCCCAGCAGGTAGACCATCACCAGGTTCGACCGCTCGAAGTGCGGGAACATGAGCCAGGCGATGGCGGTCGAGAGGCCGACGGCGCTGGCGGCCTCGACGTGCGCCCGCCACGCGCCGACGCTCGACCGCGGAGGGGCACCGACCCGCAGGGGCTCCGCCCCATCGCCCCGCATCACGTACACGTCGAGGTCGCCGCTCTTCCGGACCAGCTCGTTCACGACAGAACCGAAGAGCGCCTCGCGCCAGCGAGGCGCCGCCGGTTTCCCGACAACGAGTCTGCCGGCCCCCGTCTCGCGCGCGTACGCGACGAGCTCGTCCGCGACGTTGCGACCCGTCAGCGTGATGGTCCGCGCGCCGAGCCGCTCGGCGAGTCCTAGCGTTTGCGCCGCGCGGACCCGATCTGACTCGGGCAACCGCGCGTGACCCCGCGTCTCGACGTAGGCCGCCAGCCACTCGGCACCGGAGGCCGCCGCCATCCGGCTCGCGGCGCGGACGACCCGCGCCGCCGTCGGACTCGGGCTGACGCAAACCAGGATCCGATCGCTCAGGGAACCGCGGGGAGGCGCCTGGGTCACGACGCCGTTTCAGCCGCGGGAGGTCACGGCCGTGTTCGGCCACGGCGCGGACTCGATGGATCGCCGAGCTTTCCGGAGGTGCCGCATCAGAGCGCCGCCGCGTCTTTGCGCGGGTCTTCGCGCTCTGAATGCTACGCCTCCCTGGCGCCTCACACAACCTCACGGCCGGTGCCGCCTTTACGCTTTCTTGACGGGTCCGCCACGCCTTTTGACGCGCGTTTGACCCCCATCCTGCTGAACTGGTCTCTGGCAGCGCGGGGCCGCGAGGTGAGGCGTGGAGCCACGCGGGCCCGTACGCATGTGGATCCAGGCGCTGAAGCGAAGCCTCCTCGGCCAGCCCATCCCGACCTCGCTCGAGAAGCACGAGCGCCTCGGCCGCGTCACCGGCCTGGCCGTCTTCGCCTCGGACGCCCTCTCCTCCAGCGCATACGCCACGGAGGAGATCTTCCTGATCCTGATCCTCGCCGGGACCTGGGTCCTCCACACCTCCGTCCCCATCTCCCTCGGGATCGCCGCGCTGCTCGCCATCGTCGTCAGCTCCTACCGCCAGACGATCCTCGCGTACCCGAGTGCGGGCGGCGCGTACATCGTGAGCCGCGAGAACCTGGGGACCTATCCGAGCCTCGTCGCGGGGGCGGCGCTCCTGACCGACTACGTGCTGACCGTCTCGGTCAGCGTCGCCGCCGGAATCGCCGCCGTCACCTCCGCCGTGCCCCCGCTCTATCCCTACCGGATCGAGCTCTGCGTGCTCGGGGTGCTCGTCATCACCATCGCCAATCTTCGAGGCGTCCGGGAATCGGGCCGCGTCTTCGCGCTCCCGACCTACGCCTTTGTCGCGTCCTATGTCCTGATGATCGGCTGGGGCCTCGTCCTGTGGCTCCGGGGCGTGCCCGCCCCGGCCGAAGTCTCGGCGGCCGCCGCCGCGGCGGGAACGCAAGACCTGACGCTCTTCCTGGCGCTCCGCGCCTTCGCCTCGGGGTGCGTCGCGCTCACCGGGATCGAGGCCGTCTCGAATGGCGTGCCCGCCTTCCGCGCGCCCGAGGCACGGAACGCGCGGCAGGTCCTGGTGATGCTCGGCACGGTGCTCATCAGCCTGTTCGTCGGAATCACTTTCCTGGCCAATCATTTCGGCCTCGTGCCCGCCGAGCAGGAGACCATCAACTCGCAACTGGCCCGTCGGGTCTTCGGCGACGGCAGCCTGCTCTACTACGTCGTGCAGACCATGACCATGCTGATCCTGGTCCTGGCGGCCAACACGAGCTTCGCGGACTTTCCGCGCCTGTCGTCGTTCATGGCCCGGGACCGGTTCATGTCGCGCCAGTTCGCCAACCGCGGCGACCGCCTCGCCTTCTCCAACGGTATCATCATCCTCGCCGTCTTGAGCGCCCTCCTCCTCGTCGTCTTCCAGGGGGAAACGCACGCCCTGATCCCGCTCTACGCCGTCGGGGTCTTCGTGTCGTTCACGCTGTCGCAGGCCGGCATGGTCCGGTACTGGGTCCGCGAACGGGGGCCGCGGTGGACGCTGCGCGCCACGCTGAACGGGGCGGGCGCCGTAGCCACCGGCATCGTGACCGTGATCATCGCCACGACGAAGTTCGCCCACGGCGCCTGGATCGTCATCCTCCTGATCCCGTGTCTGGTGGCCCTCTTCCTCGGCATCCGCCGGCACTACGGGGACGTAGCGCGGCAACTGTCGATCGAAGGCCTGGAACCGCACGAGCCCCCGCCACCCACCCACCTGGTGCTCGTGCTGGTGGGCGACATGCACCGCGGCGTCCTGGCCGCGATCCGGTACGCCCGCGCGATCTCGGGCAGCGCGCGGGCCGTCTACGTCGAAATGGATCCGGACGCGAGCCGACGGCTGGAGGAGCGCTGGGGGAAGTGGGGGAGCGGCGTCCCCCTCGTGGTGCTCCGGTCACCCTACCGGTCGGTCGTCGGGGCGTTTCTCGACTACCTCGATCACCTGCAGGAGCACGCGCCGGACGCGCTCATCACGATCATCCTGCCGGAGTTCGTGCCCGCGCGCTGGTGGCAGCATCTCTTGCACAACCAGACCGCCTTGCTGATCAAGGGGGCGCTCCTCTTCCGCCGCGGCGTGATCGTGACGGACGTCCCCTACCACCTCCGCCGTTAGCCCGCGCCACTGGCCCGGGGACTTGCAAACGCGGCCGCGATGTGGCGTGATGTCAGGGACGACGACTCCCGGAGGAGGTGAAGCGGCATGGAGCTCCTCGATCCCACGACGGAGGTCGCCACCCAGGCCCTGGCCTACGTGCCCCGGCCCGACTCGCTCCAGGGCAAGCGCGTCGGCCTCATCGAGAACACGAAGTTCAACTCCGACCGGCTGCTCCAGAAGATCGGCGACGTCCTCAAGGCGGAGTACGGCGCCGCCGAGACGCGCATGTGGCGCAAGCGCAACTCCAGCGTCCCGGCCCACGAGGAGGTCATCACCGAGCTCCGCGCGACCTGCGACGTCATGGTCGCCGGGATCGGCGACTGAGGGTCCTGCTCGTCGGGCAGTGTGCTCGACGGAATCCTGCTGGAGAAGGCGGGGGTCCCTTCGGCGTCGATCGTGACGGACGTCTTCGAGGTGACGGGCCGGGCGATGGCGGAGCAGTGGGGCCTGCCCTACTACCGCTTCCTCGTCATGCCCCACCCGATCGCGAACCTGTCGGAGGCCGAGCTCGACCAGCGGGCGCGCGAGATCGCGCCCGAGGTCGTCAAGCTCCTCCTCCAGGGCCAAGACTAGCCTATCGCAGTAGACCAGACATCGCGAAGGGGGAGGCTCGGAGGGGGCCGTCGAGGCCCCCCCCGAAGAACCTAGCCCGTCACCGCGCCCTCGGAGGCGGACGACACCATCCGCGCGTACTTGGCCAGCACGCCCCACGCGTAGCGCGGCCGCGGCGCCTTCCAGCGCCGGAGCCGCTTTCGCAGCTCCGCGGCGCCGAGCTCGACGTCGAGCCGCCGCCGCTTCACGTCGAAGACGATGACGTCCCCGTTCCGGATCGCCGCGATGGGGCCGCCCACCGCCGCCTCGGGCGCCACGTGGCCCGCCATGAAGCCGTGGGTCGCGCCGGAGAACCGCCCGTCGGTGAGGAGCGCCACGGAGGCGCCGAGCCCCGCGCCCTGGAGCGCGCCCGTGACGGCCAGCATCTCGCGCATCCCCGGCCCGCCGCGCGGCCCCTCGTAGCGGATGACGAGCACGTCACCGGCCTTGATCTTCCCCGCCTTGATCGCGGCGAACGCGTCCTCCTCCCGGTCGAAGACCCGCGCCGGCCCGCGGTGCGTGAGGCGATCGTGGCCCACGACCTTGAGGATGCAGCCGTCGGGCGCCAGGTTGCCGCGCAGCACCACCATGCCGCCGGTCGGTTTCAGCGGGTTCGCGAGCGGCCGGATCACCTCCTGGCCGGTGGTCTCCCGCGCCGCGCGCGCCTCTTCGCCGATGGTCCGGCCGGTCACGGTCGGCTCCTTCTCCTGAAGGAGTCCGGCGTCCAGGAGGCGCCGGGCGATCACCGCCATGCCGCCGGCCTGGTACATCTCCGGCGCGGTGAAGCGTCCGGCCGGCTTGAGGTCGGCCAGGAGCGGCGTCTTGCGGGCCACGCGGTCGAAGTCGTCGAGCGTCAGCCGCACCCCCGTCTCGCGGGCGACCGCGAGCAGGTGCAGCACGACGTTGGTCGAGCCCCCGGTGGCCATGGCGCCGGCGATCGCGTTGAGGAACGCGTTCCGCGTCATGACCTGGCGCGGCGTGACGCCCTTCCGCAGGAGCTCCATGACGAGGCGCCCGGTCTCGAACGCGACCTCCGCCTTCCGCGGGTCCACGGCCGGCACGTCGTTGAATCCCATCGGCGAGATCCCGAGCATCTCGAAGGCGGTGGCCATGGTGTTCGCCGTGAACTGGCCGCCGCACGCCCCGGCGCCCGGGCAGGCGTGGCTCTCGATCCCCTTGAGCTCCTCCGCGGTGATCTTCCCCGCGTTGTGGGCGCCGACCGCCTCGAAGACGTCCTGGACCGTCAGGCGCCGGCCCCGGTACTCCCCGTACATGATCGAGCCGCCGTAGAGCATGAGCCCCGGCAGGTCGAGTCGCGCCAGCGCCATCACCGTCCCCGGGATCGTCTTGTCGCAGCCCGAGATCCCGACCAGGGCGTCGAAGAGGTGGCCGCGCGCCACGAGCTCGATGGAATCGGCCACGACCTCGCGGCTCACGAGCGAGGCCTTCATCCCCTCCGTCCCCATGGCGATCCCGTCGGTCACGGAGACCGTGTTGTACTCGATGGGAGTGCCGCCGGCGGCGCGGATCCCTTCCTTGACCTTCTCGGCGAGCTTCTGGTGGTTCCAGTTGCACGGCGTCACCTCGATCCAGCAGTGGGCGACGCCGACGAGCGGCCGGGCCAGGTCCTCCTCCGTGAAGCCGATGGCCTTGAAGTACGAGCGGGCCGGCGCGCGGTCCGGCCCTTCGAGGAGTGTGCGGCTCTTGTGCCTGGGATCCATGACGGGCGTCCTCCATCCGGCCCCGCGGGGCCCTGTTCCCTTTCCGGCGGCGTCGCGCCGATCTGGCGTCTTCCGCGGAACGGCGCCTATTCTAGCAGAGAGGGCGCGCACGCGCCTGCGCCGCGGCATCCGCTTTGCACGGTGGTCACCCGGAGAACCGGCCGCGGAAGACCACCGGCGTCGCAAGAGTGCCAGCTTCCCGGGCACTCTCGCCGCGAGAGCCCGCCAGGGCGTGACGCGCCCCGGCGGCCGTCGTGAAGGAGGTACCTACGACCATGCAGCGACTGCTCGCGCCCGTGCTGTTCGTGTTGCTGGCCGCGTCCGTCGCGTGGGCCGACGAGAGCGTCGAGGGACGGATCACCACGCTCGAACCGAACGGGCAGGTCCTGACGCTCGAGGACGGGACCCGGCTCACGGTCCCGTCGAACGTGCTGATCGATCCCTACAGCGGGAGCGTGGATCGTCCGGTGTTGAAGCCGGGCGAGCACGTCAGGGCGAGTTACGACGAGGTCCGGGGTGAAAACCTCGTGACGTCGATCGAGGTGACGGAGTAGCGAGGCGTCACCCGGCCCGGCGCGCCACGCCTCAGCGCGGCTCGGTCCCCGGGCCGAGGAGCGCCCCGACGGGGACCACGCCGTAGCCGCGGTCCGCGAGCAGCGCGAGGAGTCCCGGCATGAGGCCGAGCACGCGCTCGCCCGCGGCGGGGAGCCCGGGCGCGTCGTGCAGGTCGACGATCGCGCCGTCGTGGAGCCGCCGGGCGCAGTACTCGAGCTGCGCGGCCGGCCCGCGCACGAAGAGCCCTTCCGGCTGGATCGACCAGAGCACGGTCCTGAGCCCCGCGCGGCGCGCCTCGTGGAGCGCCGCCACGTTGACGATTCCCCAGGGGGGCCGGTACAGACGCGGAAGGGCGCCCGTGACCTCGGCCAGGATGCGCCCGCCCTCGCGGAGCTCGCGGGCCGTGGCGGCCGGGCCGAGGAACCACGCGTTCCGGTGGCGCCAGGTGTGGTTGCCGACCTCGTGGCCGCCCGCCACGATGGCCCGCGCGACGTCCGGGTGCCGCGCCGCCCGCTCGCCGATCAGGAAGAAGGTCGCCCGCACGCCCGCTACCGCGAGGAGGTCCAGGAGCCGCGGCGTCGTGTCGGGATCCGGCCCGTCGTCGAAGGTCAGCGCGACCCGGCGGCCGACGCCCGGGCCACGCCGTGCGGCGAGCAGCGGGAGCGCGCACTGCGCGCCCCAGCCGTAGCCGGCCCAGGCGGCCACGCCGAGGAGGACGGCCTCACGCGCCGGGTGCACGCTCAGCGACCTCCCGCCAGGACCAGCACTTCCTTGGCGACCGTCCGCGCCGCCTCCGGACGGCGGACGCGCCGGGCGCCCGCGGCGAGCTCCGCGCGCCGCGCGCGCTCCCCGAGGAGCGCGCGAAGGTGCGCCGCGAGCGCCGTCCGGTCCACGGCCCGGACGGCCGCGCGCGCCCGCGTGAGACAGGCCTCGTTCAGCCGTTCCTGGCCCGGCAGCGAGCGGTAGAAGACGAGCGGGCGCTCGAGCGCCAGCGCCTCCGCGCAGGTCGAGGCGCCGGCCTTCGTGACGACCAGGTCCACCGCGCCCATGACCCGGTGCATGTCGCCGACGCGCCCCAGGATGCGGAAGCGCGGGTCCCGGCCGTAGCGCGCGCGGAGCGCCGCGGCCATCCCGCCGTGCTCGCCGCAGACCGCGACCGCCTGGAAGGGCACGCCGAGACCCGCGAGCACGTCGCACACGTCGGCCACCCCGCCCAGGAGGCCGCGCATCCCGCTCATCACGAGCGCGACCGGCACGTCCGGATCGAGCCGAAGCGCCGCCCGGCACGCCCGCTGGTCGGCGGGCGCCGCGAACGCCGGGTCGATCGGGAGGCCGCTCGCCACGACCCGCTCGGCCGGGACGCCGCGCGCGACGAGCGCGTCCCGAATGTCGGGTGTCGGCACGAAGTAGCGGTCGACGTGGGGGTAGACCCACTGGCCGTGGGCCGCGAAGTCGGTCAGGACGAGCGCGTGCGGGAGGCCGGTCGCGCCGCGCGCGCGAAGCCAGGACATCGCCCCGGCCGACGTGGGGTGGACGTGCACGACGACGTCGGGGCGGCTGGCGGCCAGGTGGCGGCCGAGGGCCCGCGCGCCGAGCCGGCTCATCCCCGCCATGGCGGGCGACTGGGTCGGCAGCCGGGCCGACAGGTCGTAGGCCAGGCCCCACAGCCGCGGCGCGCAGCGGAGCACTGCCCAGAAGAGAGCGTGGCTCGCCTGCGCGAAGGCCGGCGAGACGAAGCGCGCGAAGTGATCGGCCCGCTCGACGGCCGCGCCTTCGGCGGTGAGCGCCTGCGCCAGCGCGGCGGCCACGCGATCGTGCCCCGCGCCGTACGGCGCGCTCAGGATCAGGACGCGGGGCACCGGCGCTTCAGGGATGGCAGGGGGCGGGCCCCCGCCGACGCTGGTTACGCCCCGAACCGCCGGTCGCGCTGCTGGTAGCTGCGGATGGCGCGCAGGAAGTCGATCTTGCGGAACGCCGGCCAGTGGACATCGCAGAAGTAGAATTCGCTGTACGCGCTCTGCCAGAGGAGGAATCCGGAGAGCCGCACCTCGCCCGAGGTGCGGATGATGAGGTCGGGGTCGGGGAGATCCGGGGCGTAGAGGTAGCGGCCGATCTCCTCCTGGCTCACGCCCTCGACGATCTCTTCCAGCGACGCGCCCTGCTTGGCGCGATCGCGGATGAGGCGCCGCACGGCGTCGGCGATCTCCTGCCGCCCGCCGTACGCCAGCGCGAAGGTCAGCACGAGGTCGGCGTAATCCGCGGTCGCCGCCTCCGCCCGCCGGGCCGCGGCCAGCGTCGAGTCGGGCAGCATGTCGAGCTTGCCCACCGCCCGGACCCGGACGCCGCGGCGGTGGATCCGGGGGTCCTGCGCGAGCGCGTCGAGCTTGCCCTCGATGACGGACAGGAGACCCTGGACCTCTTCCGGCGCGCGCGTCAGGTTCTCGGTCGAGAAGGCCCAGAGCGTCACCGCCGGGATACCGAGGTCGGCGCACCAGGCGAGCACCTCGTCGAGCTTCTCGGCTCCCGCGCGATACACCGCGATGGGGTCCCGCAGGCCCTGGGCGCGCGCCCAGCGGCGGTTGCCGTCCAGGATGATCCCGACGTGCTGGGGCACGGCGCGGCGCAGGACCTCCCCCTCGAGCCGCCGGGTATAGAGATAGTAGAGGAGCCGGGGGATCCGCTTCACCGACAGGGCCCCGGCCCGGGCCGTGCCCCGGGCACCGGGAGGGGACGACGCTTGGCGACCGGCATCGCGCTGCGCCTCACGCTCGGGGCCGGCGGGCCACCATGAGCTTGTACTCCCCCTCCTGCACGACCTCGCCGCGCTGGTTGACGATCTCGCGCTTCTCCACGAGCACGCCGCCCTCCTTCAGCCCCCGCTTCGCGGTCACCTCTAATCGGCAGTGGACGGTGTCCCCCACGCGCACCGGGGCCAGGAACCGCCAGTCGAGCACCATGAAGGCCAGGACCCGGGGCTGCGCCACCGGGACGCGGAAGCCGAGCCCCGACGTGATGGCGATGATGAGGGTATCCGGGACGGCCGGGGGCAGGTCCACGGCGCCGGGCGTCCGATCCAGCGGCTCGTGGTCCCCGGAGATCCGCGCGAACGCCGCCACGTCCGCTTCCGTCACCGTGCGGGCCGGCGTCCGGGCCGACTCCCCGACCGCGAAGTCCTCGAAGTACCGTATCTCGTCCACCGATCGAGCCGCGCGACGCTCTCCCGCCGCGACCTACTTCCGTCGCTCGACCATGATCTCGGTCTCGCCCTCCTGGACGACCTCGCCGCGCTGGTTCAGCACGGAGCGCTGAAGCACCACGATCCCGCGGTCGGGCTTGGACGTCTCGCGCTTGTCCACCACCTTGACGCGCACCTTGACCGTGTCCCCGATCTTGATCGGGGCCTTGAACCGCCAGCGGAGCCCGACGAACGCGAGCGTGGCGAACGGTCGCGGCATCGCCCGGGCGCTGAGCCCCGACTGGATGGCGAGGCCGAGGAGACCGTGGGCGATCCGCTCGCCGTAGATCGAACTGCGCATGAACTCGGCGTCCGTGTGGAGGACGTTGTAGTCGCCCGACAGGCCGGCGAAGGCGACGATGTCGGCCTCCGTCACGGTGCGGCCGGGCGAGAGATACTCGTCGCCGACGCTGATGTGCTCGAAGTACTGCCGTTCGTCCTCGGGCATGCACGCCTCCGCGCGAACTCGCGGGCGATTCGTCCCGCACTATATCACAGGCGCGGCGTCCGGCGTCGGATCGCGCGTTGACGCGGCCGTGGGGTCACCATAGAATGCGGGTTGGCCGGGGGATTTCCCGAGGAGGCCCGCATGGGGACCGAGGTGGAGGGCATCCACTTCCGCGACGCGCGGCTCGCGCGGACCTGGGAGAAGTTCCGCGCGGGCGAGCGGCTCGACGCGGCGGACGGCGTGGCCTGCCTGGAGACGTCGGACCTGCTGGCGCTCGGCCGGATGGCCGATCGGGTGAAGCAGACCAAGTCCGGACAGTGGGTCTACTTCGTCATCAACCGGTACATCAACCCCACCAACGTCTGCGTGCTCTCGTGCTCCTTCTGCGACTTCGCGAAGAAGAAGGGCCAGGCGGGGGCGATCGAGCACTCCGCGGACGACATCGTCCGCATGATCGAGCCGGACATCCGCGAGGTCCACATCGTCGGCGGGCACCACCCCGACTGGCCGTTCGAGTACTACGAGGACCTCATCCGGACGATCCGTCGCGAGCGCCCCCGGGCCCAGATCAAGGCCTTCACCGCCGCCGAGATCGACTACTTCTGGCGGCGCTGGAAGATCGAGCCGGTGGAGAGCCTGGTCCGGCTCAAGACGGCCGGCCTCGACTCGATGCCCGGCGGGGGCGCCGAGGTCTTCTCGTCGCGGCTCCAGAAGACCCTTCGCTACACCGGCAAGGCGGGCGCGGACCGGTGGCTCGAGATCCACCGCATCGCCCATGGCCTGGGAATCCGCTCGAACGCGACGATCCTCTACGGCCACCTCGAGACGTACGCCGAGCGCGTGGCGCACCTGCTCCGCCTCCGCGCGCTTCAGGACGAGACCGCGGGCTTCCTCACGTTCATTCCGCTCCTCTACCAGCTGGGCGACACGAAGCTCGTGCCCCGCCAGGCGTCACCGCTCGAGTCGCTCCGGATGGTCGCCACCGCCCGCCTGGTCCTCGACAATTTCCCCCACGTCGAGGCCTACTGGGTCATGCTGGGGGAAGCGACGGCGTCCATCGCGCTCGGCTTCGGGGCGGACGACGTGAACGGCACCCTGGTGGACGAGCGCATCGCGCACGCGGCCAAGGCGGAGAGCCCGGCGGGACTGGCCCGCGAGCAGATCCTCCGCATGGTCCGGGACGCCGGGCGGATCCCCGTCGAGCGCGACGCCCTCTACAACGTCCTGCACGTCTGGAACTGAGCCGATCACCGCGTTCCCACCCTGGCCGGGCATGACGATTCAGCCGCCGCGATGACGTAAATGCTCAGGGTCGGCCGGATCTCGTATCTGAACGTCGAGCCGTTCTTCCACGCGTTCCCCTGGCCCGTGAGCGCGGCGCTGCCGCCGCGCGCCCTGGGCGAGGCCGTCGCCGCGGGACGGCTCGACGCCGGCCCGCTCCCCCTCGCCGACTGCATCCGGCTCGAGCCCGCGCTCGCCCTCCTGCCGTACGGCATCGCGACCCGCGACCGCGCGCAGAGCGTGTTCCTCTTCTCGCGCCGGGCGATGCCCGAGCTGGGCGGCGCGCGCGTCGCGGTCACCGGCGAGACGTCGACGTCGGTCCAGCTCCTGCGGATCCTGCTCGCCTTCCGTGACGAGGTCGAGCCGGCGACGCTCGTCGGGGTCGAGGAGCCGGCCGATGCCGTGCTGCTCATCGGCGACCCGGCCCTCCGGGCGCGGTACGGCCGCTGGCCCCATCCCCTCTGCTTCGACCTGGGGGAGGAGTGGACCCGGTGGACCGGGCTTCCCTGCGTCTTCGCCGCGTGGGCCATCCGCCGGGAGGCGGGTCCAGGGGGGCGGGCGGCGCTCGCGGCGGCGCTCGAGACCGCGCTCGCCACCGGGCTGCGCGAGCTGCCCGCCATCGCGCGCGCCCGCCAGGACGTCCGGGAGTGGGGCCTCGCGGAGTCCGACGTGATCGCCTACCTCGAGACGTTCGACTACCGGATCGGGGTCGACGAGGAGAAGGCGATGGCCGAGTTCCGCCGGCTCCACGCGCTCCTCGCCCCCTGACGCCCGAGGGCCCGGTGCTCGAGGCCATCCGCGCCAAGCTCGAGGGCGGCGAGCGTCTGGATCGCGTCGAGGGACGCTGGCTGCTGACGGAGGCTCCGCTCCTCGCGCTCGGGCAGCTCGCGGAGACCGTCCGCTACCGGCTCCACCCGGAGCCCGTCGTCACCTTCGTGATCGACACCAATCCGAACTACACGAACGTCTGCGTCACGGACTGTCAGTTCTGCGCCTTCTACCGGAAGCCGGGCGACCCCGAGGCCTACACCCTCAGCGTGGAGGAGGTGATGGCCAAGCTCGCGCCGGCTGTCGCGCGCGGCGCGACCACGGTGCTGCTCCAGGGCGGCCACAACCCGGGGCTCCCCCTCGACTACTACCTCGAGCTCGTCCGCGAGACCCGGCGTCGGTTCCCGCACGTGCTCCCGCACTTCTTCACGGCGTCGGAGGTCCAGACGATGGCGCAGGTCAGCGGGCTTCCGGTGCAGGCCGTGCTGGGGCGCCTCCGCGACGCCGGCCAGCGCACGCTCCCGGGCGGCGGCGCCGAGATCCTCTCGGCGCGCGTCCGCCAGCGGATCAGCCCGAAGAAGGGCGGCCCCGAGGCCTGGCTCGAGGTCCACCGCGAAGCCCACCGGGTGGGGCTCCGCTCGACCGCGACCATGATGTACGGCCACGTCGAGGAGCCCGACGACGTGCTCGACCATCTCGACGCGGTCCGCGGGCTCCAGGACGAGACAGGCGGCTTCACCGCGTTCGTCCCGTGGTCCTTCAAGCCCGGCAACACCCTGCTGGAGAAATGGATCAAGCACTACGCCGGGCCGAACGCCTACCTCCGGATGCTCGGGCTGGCCCGCTGCTACCTCGACAACGTCCCGCACGTCCAGGCGTCGTGGTTTTCCGAGGGCAAGAAAGCGGGCCAGGTGGCGCTCCACTTCGGGGCGGACGACTGGGGCGGGACGCTCTTCGAGGAAAACGTGCACAAGGCCGCCGACTACGTCAACACGATCACCGTCGAGGAGATCGCGACCCTCATCCGGGAAGCCGGCTTCCAGCCCGTCCAGCGCACGACCCTCTACGAGCCGGTCCGGCCGCACTGACCCCGCGACCGGGGCGGGCGGCTCGGCCGCTACCGTGGCCTGGCCGGCGCGGGCGCCGCTCGCCCCCGGCTCGCGCGTTGCGCCGTCGGTGCCCCGCTCCGACCGCTCCCCGCGTCGGCGGGCCTCGCCGTCGCGTCGGTCGGGGGCTCGACCGCCGCGGCCTCCGCGTGGAGGGGCACGCCGTCGTAGATCCAGGCGCTCGGCTGACGCCGGCGTCGATCCCCACGGCGCCGATCGGCTCGTGGCGGCTCGCTCCCGCGGCGCCGTTCCCCGACCCGCCGCTCGTAGATCAGATCCACCGGCGCGTCGGCCCGGAGCCACCGGCGGAGCAGGTTGAAGACGTACCGCCGCTCTCGCTGGATGACGATCAGCCAGCGGCGGCCGTCCGGCGACGGACCCGAGCCGTTGTGCCGGCGCCCCTGCGCGGGACGCCGGTCGCGTCCGGACCCGTTGCCGTCCGGCCGCCCGGCGTTCATCGGTCGCAGCCACGCGGAGACCGGGTGCGTCGACTCCCGACCGCAGTTGGGACAATCCGGCGCGTTGGTGAGCAGATCGCACTCCACGCAGAGACGAGCGGCGGCGAGGGGCAACTGGAGGATCATGGCAGGCCCCCGAGCGAGCAACGATCCTGCCAACCCCCCACCGGTTCGCAGCGGCGGGCACTTGGCATCCGCCGTCGGGCCGCGACCGGCCGGCCAGTGGTCAGTTCGTGGTCATCCCCAAGGGTGGCCGGCTGGCACTCAATTAGCCGGTCACAGGGGATCGATCGGTGGGACCGCGGCCAGCAACCCCTTCTTGACCGCGCGGGCGTAGAGCGTCTCCAGCGCGCGGCGGCCGTCCTCGCCGAGCCTCACCGTGTAGTCGTTGACGTACATCTCGACGAACCGCCGGCACGTCTCGGCGTCGATCCCGCGCCCGTAGCGCATCGCGTACGCGACGGCCTCGTCGGGATGGGCGTGGGCGTAGCGGATGGACGCCCGCAGCGCCTCCGAGAGCTGGATCGCCAGCGCCTCGCCGAGGTCGCGTCGCGTCAGGTTGATGCCGAGCGGCACCGGCAGCCCGGTCTCGCGCGTCCACCGCTCGCCCAGGTCCAGGACCTTGACGAGCCCCATCGCGCCGTAGGTGATCTGCCCCTCGTGGATGAGGAGCCCGGCGTGGGCCTGCCCGTCCTGGACCACCCGCGGGATCTGGTCGAACGGGACCACGATGACCGGCGGGTCGCCGAGCGCGAGCCGCAGGAGCAGATACGCCGTCGTGCCGTAGCCCGGGATCGCGATCACCTTCTGCCGGAGCGTCCGCCCGGCGTAGGGGCGGCGGGCGACGAGGATGGGGCCATACCCCTTCCCCATGGACGCCCCCGGATCCATGATCCGGTAGCGGTCGGCGACGGCGGGATAGGTCGCGCAGGACACGGCCGTCACTTCCAGCTCGGCCGTCGCCGCCCGCCGGTTGAGCGACTCGATGTCCTCCAGCAGGTGCTCGACCCGCACCCCGGGGATCGCCACCTTGCCGTGGGTCAGCGCGTAGAACATGAAGGCGTCGTCGGCATCGGGGCTGTGGCCGATCCGGATGACTGGCATGCGCTCCCTTCCCGCGGCGCCTCGTGGTAGGCTCGGGACGATTCGAGAGCCCGAGTATGGCCGTGCGCGCCGCGGGCCGTCAAGCGCGGGCGGCCTCGTCCGGCGACCGCTCACTCCGGGAGGCGCGATGGCTCAGGGTATCGTCTTCATCGACGATCAGTACGTCAAGGCGGACGACGCGAAGATCTCGATCTTCGACGCCGGGTTCACGCGCGGCGACGCGGTCTACGACACGACCTCCGTGTGGAAGGGCCTCTTCTTCCGGCTCGACGACCACGTCGCGCGCTTCCTCCGCTCGTGCGCGGGCATGCGGCTCCGCTGTCCGCATCCGCCCGACCGGCTCAAGCGGATCCTCGCCGAGTGCGTGGCCCGGGCCGGGTTCGAGGACGCCTACGTCCAGATGATCGTGACGCGCGGGACGTTCCCCGACATCCACGAGCGCGACCCGCGGCTCTGCCAGAACCGTTTCATCGCGTTCGCGCTCCCCTACATCTGGATCATCAGCCCCGCCAGGCAGGAGGTGGGGGCCCACCTGGTCGTGAGCGACACGCGTCGGACCCCGGCCGAGGCGATCGACCCGCGCGTCAAGAACTTCAACTGGATGGACCTCCAGCGGGGCCTCTTCGAGGCGTTCGACCACGGCGGCGACACGGCCGTCCTCTGCACGCCGGCCGGCCACCTCGCCGAAGGGCCGGGGTTCAACGTGTTCGTCGTCCGGGACGGCGCCCTCTACACGCCGCGGTCGAACGTCCTGGAGGGGATCACCCGGCGGACCGTCTTCGACCTCGCCGCCGAGCTCGGCGTCCCCGCGCAGGAAGCCGACCTCGCCCCGGCGGCCCTCCGCAGCGCCGACGAGGCGTTCCTCTCCTCGACCGCGGGCGGGATCATGCCGGTGAGCCGCGTGGACGGCACGCCGCTCGGCGACGGGACGCCGGGCCCGCTCAGCCGACGGTTCCGGGCGCTCTACTGGGAAAAGCGCGCGGCCGGCTGGCTCGGGACGCCGGTGACAGCGCTGCTCGGGACCGCCGGCGGCTGACCGCCGTCGCGCCACGTCCGCCGCGCGCGCGTAGACCACGAGCGCTGCGATCTGCGTGGCGCGCTCGAGCGCGTGCTCGAGGCGCGCACGCCGGCTGATCCGCTGTCATCCGAGATATCCACTTATCCACCGTCATCCACCGATGCGCCATCGCCGCGTCTGAGGCGCTCGCGAGCGGCGCGAGCGCCGCCGTGCCGCCACAGATCGAAATCCGTGGAGGGCGCACGCTCCGGCGGCAGATGAATCCACGCTCTCGTCGCTCTCAGCGTCGCGCAGGCGCATCGCGACTGGCGAAACAAATCCTTGACACCAGCGGCGACACCGAAGATTTATAGAGGGCGTTGAAGGAAGGGTCTCTTCTCTTCTTCATCTGATTCCAGTCGGAGGGGCCTTCATGGATGTTCCGCGAAAACCCCTGGCCAAGTCCGAAGGGCGGAAGAAGCTCAAGACGAGCGGTCTCGTGATTCAGTGGCGCGGGACTCCGAACCTCGACGACTGGGTGGCCTTCATCGTCAACGGCACCCGATCCAGGCGCCTCATCCTTGCCGATCACACCTCCGAGCGGCGGGTGAAGGCGCTCCTGAGTCGGATCGAGGGCCTGCCCAAGCGCGACATCGAGCGCCTGGCGAAAGGCTGAGGCGCCGCCTCGTCGCCGCCCGGCCGTCCGGACGCCGGGCGACCGACTGGAAGTGTCCTTACCGCTGGGGCGGGGCCTCGGGCTCCGGCGGCCTCGCCTTGGGGACCGGCAGGGGCCAGAGAATCGTCAGGCCGAAGGCGACGCCCCCGCTGGCCTGGGGGATGTCGAACGGCACCGCAGGCGCGGTCCAGCCGCTGAGGCCCACCCGGACGGCCGAACTCGGGGACGTCGGCACGGTCGCGACGAACGGCGTGATGAACGCGGGTTCGTGGCGGCTGCGGACCAGCCCGGGATAGAACTCCTGCTCGCGCGCGCCCTGCTGGTCCGCCGGCTGCGTCGGCTCGATCCCGAGCTCGGGCGCGGGACGCGGCGGGGGCGCCGTCACCCCGAATCCGGTGGTCGCCTCCTGGGCGACGGCCGGACCCTCCAGCCCGCTCAGGAGTCCCAGAACGGCCAGGGCGACGACGGTTCCTCGGGCGGCCATCACGTGCGTCATGGCGACACCTCCCGCGTCAGGGTCTTCGCCCTTTGGACGCAAGAGGCGTGCCGACCGATCCGGGCCGGCGCGGCGCGCCGCGGCTCTCATCTGAGACCCGGCTGTCCGGGGCCGGACGCGACGCCGGTCGGGACCGCGAGTCGTCGGTGACTCGCGGGTCAGGCGTCAGCGGCGGTCAGGAGCTGGATGACGGAGGAAAAGTCTTTCCGCCCGAGACCATGGCGGCTCGCGAGCGTGTAGAGCTCGTGAGCGAGCGTCCCGGTGAAGCAGGTCGCCCCGACGTCCCGGGCGGCCGCGCGGGCGAGCGAGAGGTCCTTCGCCATGAGGTCGGTCATGAAGCCCGCGGCGAAGGCGTGGTTCGACGCGGCCTTCGGTACGAGACCCGGCACGGGGCAGTTGTGCTCGAGCCCCCAGCAGTGTCCGGAGCTCTTGCTGATCACCTGATGGAGGACCTTCGGGTCGACCCCCGCCCGCATCCCGATCGTGAAGGCCTCGGCGACGGCGATCATCGAGACGCCAGCGATGAGGTTGTTGCAGATCTTCGCCACCTCTCCCGCGCCGAGCGGACCGACGTGGATGACGTTCGACCCCATCGCCCCCAGGATCGGCCGAACCGACTCCGCGAGGGCCGCATCCCCGCCGACCATGATCGTGAGCGTGCCGTCGACGGCGCGGGGGACCGCTCCCGAGACGGGCGCGTCGAGCATCCGGACACCGGCCGCGGCCAGGCGCTCCCCGACCCGCCGCGTCGTGGCCGGATCGATCGTGCTCATGTCGATGCAGACGAGCCCCGGCCGGGCGCCCTCGAGAATCCCTTTGGGACCCAGGTACGCGGCCTCGACCTCGGGGGAGTTCGGGAGCATCGTGATGGCCAGGCCGACGCGACCCGCCGTCTCCGCCGCCGAGGTGCCGCCCGTGGCCCCGCGCTGGACCGCCGCCTGCACGGCCTCCGGCCGAACGTCGTAGGCCTCCACCTGGTAGCCCGCCTTGACCAGATTCGCGAGCATGGGCAGACCCATGTTCCCGACCCCGATGAACCCGATGGACGTCATGCGTGGGGCCCCCGGCGCCGGAGAGTCGGGCGCCTGACCGGAGTGAGCGCGCGGGCCGTCCCGTGCGACAGCCGACGGACAGTCTACACTGGCGGCCCGGACCGGCCAAGCGGCGAGCCTGCGAGCCCGTGCTACAATCCCGCGCTGTGACGCCCGCCCTGGATTGGCTCCTCCTCATGGTCGGGACGGGGCTCGGGATCGTGGCAGTGACCGCAGACCTGATCGGGCTGGGCAGCTTTCCCGGATTCGGCTGGAAGCAGGCCGCCACCGCGGCCGTCGCGCTGATCCTGGTCGGGTGGGGCGCCGTGCGGATCATCCGGCACGACCGCAAGTGACGAGCGACGGTCGCCGGACGAGTCAGGCACGCGTCCTCGAGCGGCTGCGGCTCGCGGCGCGCCGGGGCGATCGGACCGCGCTGGCCCTCGCTCTGGACGAGATGCGGACGCTCGCGTTCACCCCACGTTACTGGCTCAAGTACCTGGCGCTGCTCCGGCACCCCCTCGCCCGGCTCGTCGACCTGCTCGTGATCAAGCAAGGGGACAAGATCGCGCGCCAGAAGGGGTGGACGGATCCCGGACACAAGCCGCGCGCGCCGGCCCGGCGGCGGACCCCGAAGCCACGGCCGGCGGCGCCGCGGCGCCGCCGAGCCGCCGCCGACCAGCCCTCTCTGTTTCCCGACTTGGGCTGACCCGAAGGCGATACGCGGCCTCTCGTCAGGGGCGGGAGCCAGTCAGCGCGGCGGCTTCGCCGCCGGAACCGCGGGGGAAGTTTCGCCGGGGGCCTCGGCGGCCCCCTCCGGAGGTTTCTCAGGGAAGGACGATCTTCCCCAGTACCCGTGCCCCTCGGGCCCCGGTCGCCGCCGGCAGGTTGCCCGGCCGACCGAACAGGGTCTCGTTGGCCAGGATGGCAAAGGCGAGTGCCTCTTTGGCATCCGGGTCCACGCCGACCTCGGCCAGCGACCGGACGCGGACCGGCGCCAGCACCTCGCCGAGCGCCGCCATCAGGGTCCGGTTCCGCGCGCCGCCCCCCGAGACCAGGAGCTCGTGGACTCGCTCGGGCACGTAGCGGCGGAGGCCGTCGGCGACGCCCTCGGCCACGAAGCGCGTCAGGCTCGCCAGAAGGTCCGCCTCGCGGCCGGCGAACCGGTCGAGGAGCGGGCGGACGAACGGCGCGCCGAAGGCCTCGCGGCCGGTCGACTTGGGCGGCGCCGCGGCGAAGAACGGATGCGTGAGGAGCTCCTCGACGAGCCCGGGATCCACCCGTCCCGCCGCCGCCCGGGCCCCCTCGGCGTCGAAGGCCTCGGCGCCGCGGGTCCAGGCGGCCACGACCGCGTCCAGGGGCATGTTGGCCGGGCCCACGTCGAAGGCGCGGACGTCGTCCAGCCGGTCGGTCACCACCGTGAGGTTCGCGATCCCCCCGAGGTTCAGGCAGACGCGAACCCGGCCCGGCGCCCGGAACAGCAGCCAGTCCACGAGCGGCACCAGCGGAGCCCCCTCGCCGCCGGCCGCGACGTCGCGCGGCCGGAAGTCGGCGACGACGGGGAGCCCGGTCCGCTCCGCGATGACGGCCGGCTCACCGAGCTGAAGCGTCGCGCCGCGGCCGTCGGGGGAGGAGCCCCGCGGGTGGTGGCGCGCGGTCTGGCCGTGCGAGCCCACCAGGTGGGCGGGCCGGCCCGACGGTCCGGCGGCCTCGATCACGGCGAGCGCGGCCCGGGCGAGGGCCTCGCCGAGCTCGACATGGACGCGGAGCAACTCGGCCGCGGTCGCCTCCCCGAGCGCGAGCAGTCGAGCGCGGAACGCCGGCTCGTAGGGCTGGGTGAGGAAGGCGAGGAGGCGGACGCGGGTCTGCTCCCCCGCCCCGGCGACCTCGACGAGCGCCGCGTCCACGCCGTCCGCGCTCGTGCCCGACATCAGGCCGACGATCCGCCGCGGCGTCACCTCGCGGAGCCGCAGGAGCGCCGCGAGAGGGTCAGCGCCCACGGCCGAGGTCTCGGAGGGCCGCCCCGAGGTCGTCGCCGTGGGAGGCGAGGAGCCGCCGGGCCGCGCTCCGCGTCCCCCGCTGCCGGTGCAGGATGACCGCGAGCTTCGGCCGGCCGCCGGCCCGCCGGAGGAGCCGGGCCGCGGCGGCCGGGCCGAGGCCGGTCAGCGCGGCGACGATCCCGCGGGCGCGGGCGCGCAGCTTCGCGCTCGTCGGCCGCACGTCGACCATCAGGTTCCCGTAGACCTTCCCGAGCCGGACCATGGCGCCCGTCGTGAGCGTGTGCAGGACCATCTTCGTGGCCAGCCCGGCCTTCATGCGGGTCGAGCCGGCGAGCACCTCCGGTCCCACCCGCGGGGCGATCAGGACGTCGGCGAGCCCGGCGTGACGGGGCGACGGGGCGCAGGTGACGAGGAGCGTCCTCGCCCCGCGGCGCCGAGCCGCGCGCAGCGCGCCCAGGGCGAAGGGCGTCACGCCGCTCGCGCAGATCGCGCACACGACGTCCCGGGCCCCCACTCGCAGCCCGGCGAGCGCGCGCGCGGCCTCGGCCGAGCGGTCCTCCGCACCCTCCACCGCGCGGCTCAACGCGCGGCGACCGCCGGCGACCACCGCGACCACGCGACCGGGCGACACGCCGAAGGTGGGCGGGCACTCCGCGGCGTCGAGGGCGCCGAGGCGCCCGCTCGTGCCGGCGCCGATGTAGATCAGCCGACCGCCGGCGCGGAGCGCGGCCGCGACGGTCTCCACCGCGCGGGCGAGCGGCCGGCTCACCCCCGCGACGCTCGCGGCGGCCCGGCGGTCTTCCGCGGTGATCGCCGCGACCAGGGCGAGCGCGGGGAGCCGGTCCAGCCCGCGCGTCCGCGGGTTCGGCTGCTCGGTCGGCAGCGCGGCGTAGTCGGGCCGGCCCCGCCGCGCCCGAGCCCGCGCGCGGACACGGGAAGACGGTGGGCGCGCTCTCACGGCGAGGCCGCGGCGTTCCGCAGCACGGCTTCTTGTAGCGCCCCGACGCCCGGAGTGTCAAGGAACCCCGCGCCCCACCGGGCCTGCCGGGGCACCCCGCCGTCGAGATTTCGGCCGGGGCGGCGCCGTTTGCTACAATGGCGCCCTGCCGACGCCCTGCGGTGCGCGGGCGCGAGCCGAGCGAGGTGCTGATGGCGCAGGTCTCGCAGCAGGTGGTGGAGGGCTTTCTCAAGGAGCTTCTGGGCGCCAAGAAGGCGGCCAAGCTCTACCCGGCCACGAACCCCCTCGCGACCGAGTGGGTCCAGCGCCTCCACCGCTCGCTCGAAGCCGCCCTGAAAGACGGCCTGCCCTCGCCGCTTCGCATCGGCCCCGGACGCTTCGAGTGGGATGGCGGGCAGCTCGCCACGCGGGACGCCGCCCTCGAGGCCTTCCGCTTCGAGCTCGAGACGCGCCGCATCACCGAGATCGCGTTCGAGCCGGGCATCGAGCCCTCGGAGCTGAGAGAGCTCCTCGACTGCCTGAACCTGGCCTACCAGGACATCGAGGAGGCGGGGGGCCTGGCCGCGCTGCTCGAGCGCCGGAACGTGACGCACATCGTGCTGCGCGGTCCGCGGTGGGGCGAGGCCGGGGGCAGCGGCACGCCCGACGCCCCGGGAGCCTCGACCCCGAGCCTCGAGGTCGTCGAGGCGCTCGTCCGCGCGATCCTGGAATCCCTCGCCGCCCACTTCCGCGAGCTCACCTACGACCGGCGCCGGCTCTCGGGCTGGCTCATCGAGCTGGCTCAGCCCGGGGACCGCGCCGACGTGATCTACGCGGCGATCCAGACCCTCATCCCGCTGATCGACGCCGAGCCCGATCGGGAGATCCGCTACCGCACCCTGGCCGAGTCCATCGTGTCGTTGCCCGACCCCTTGCGCGCGACGGTCATGGCGGGGTGGATCATGCCGGGCGTACGCACCGACCTGAACCTCCTCAACCTGCTGACCCGCTTCTCGGGTGACGAGTTCGCCGAGCTGACCGGCCTCATCGCGCCCGGCATGCTCGAAGCCCTCCGCGCGGACATCGAGGCGCTTCCCACCGAGGAGTGGAAAAAGGCGCGCCTGATCGAAGGCCTCGAGGACGCGCTGGCCGAGAAGGAGGTCGCCGCGACGCCCATCGAGGCGCTGATCCGCGACGACGACCCGGGGCTACTGAGCCTGCGGGCAGCCGCGCTGGCGACCGCGACGCCGGCCCGCGTCCTGGAGCACAGCGTGAGCGTGCTCTTCCAGCTCTTCGCGGCGACCGAGTCCGACGCCTACCCGGTCTTCCTCGTGGACGCGCTGGAGGAGGGGATCACCGAGGCGCTGGGCCGCGACCAGCTCGCCCTCGCCCTCCGCGTCCTTCGCTCGCTCGCGGAGCCGGCCGACCTCCACCCGGAGTGGCTGACCGAGCATCAGCGTCGCGTCCAGATCCTCCAGCGACGGCTTGCGGCGCGCTCGCAGGTCGCGCTCCTGGGCGACCTGCTCCGCCGTCGCGAGGACGCCGACGACGTGGCGAGCGGCGCCGAGTATCTCCGCCGCCTCGGGCAGGAGGCGATCGCGGAGTTCGTGGGGATCCTCGTCGACGAACCCGAGGGCGCCGCGCGCGCCCGGATGCTCGACACGCTCGCCGCGCTCGGCCCGGCCGCGGCGCCGGCCATGCGCGAGTGGGTCGGCGACGGCCGCTGGCTCGTCGCGCGCAGCATGATCGGCCTGCTGGTCCGGATCGGCGACCGGGCGGCGTTCGAGGTCGTGGAGAAGGCCGCCAAGCACGAGCACCCGCAGGTCCGGCGGGAAGTCGCCCGGGCGCTTCCCGTCCTCGGCGGCAAGCAGGCGATGAAGCCGCTCCTGGACTACCTCTCCGACCCCGACGGCGACGTGCGGCTGACCGCGACCAAGCTCCTGGGCACCCTGATCGACGCCGAGGCGGTCGGGCCGCTGCGCGCCTTCCTGCAGACCCCGACCCGGTCGGTGCAGGACCTCCTGGTCAAGCGCCAGATCATCACGGCCCTCGCCTCGATCGCCACGCCGGAGGCCCGCGCCGTCCTCGAGGGCATCGCCCATCGCCGCCTCTGGCCGTGGCAACGAAACGAGGTGAAGCTCCGGCAGCTCGCCGACGAGGCCGTCACGTCGATGGGGCAGCCGGTGGCTGCGGCGCGCGACGCATGAGCGGCCCCGGCCGTGGTGCCGGTCCGGATGGTCTCGCCGTGAGGAGCCCGGGCCCGTGACGGGCTTGCTCAGCGAGCTGCCGCGCGACCAGGTCGAGCTGGTCTTCGCCCAGCTCAACGGGCTTCTCCGCCTGGCCGGTCTCTACCCGCCGCGGCATCCTCAGATCCAGCGCGCGCAGCAGAGCTTCCTCCAGGCGGTCGCCGGCTGTCTGGAGAAGCAGAGCGCGCTCGAGTACCGGTTCCTCGGCGACCTGTTGATCGCCGGCAGCCGGATCCTGCCGCGGGAGAGCATGATGTACCGCCGGTTCCTCGAGGTGTGCCAGACCGAGCGCCGGATCGGCGGCATCGTGTTCCACCACGGCGTGACGGAGGCCGAGGTCGAGGCGCTGGTGGAGATCCTGAGCACCGGGACGGCGGCCGACGTCCCGACGTGGGCGCAGCGGAAGAACGTCGCCCACATCGTGCTGGAGGAGCCGGCGAAGCGCGAGGAGCAGACGAGCGAGGTGATGGCCCGCCGCGCCTACTTCGGCGCGGTCGAGGTGCTCCGCACCGTGGAGGCCGGGATCCTACGGGGCGAGCCGGTCACGGCGGAGCAGCTCTCGTCGCTGCGCGTCCTGACCTCCACGATCCTCGAGCAGATCCTGTCCGACCCCTCGCTCGTCCTGCGACTGGCCAACATCAAGTCTTACGACGAGTACACGCTCTACCACTCGGTGAACGTGTGCGTGCTCTCGATCAGCATCGGGCTCGCGCTGGGGCTGCCGGACTCGGACCTCCGCGAGCTCGCGGTCGCGGCCATCCTGCACGACCTGGGGAAGATCACGATCCCGCTCGAGATCCTCCAGAAGAGCCGGCCCCTCGAGGAGTCGGAGTGGGCGGTGTTGCGGCGGTACCCGGTCCGCGGCGCCGACATGCTCGGCCGTCTCCCGGGCTTCAACCGGATCCCGATGATCGTCGCCTTCGAGCACCAGGTCCGCGACGACCGGATGGGCTACCCGACCGTCCCGACGTCGTGGACCCTTCACCCCTTCAGCCAGATCGTCGGGGTCGCGGACGCCTACGACTCGATGACGACCCTCCGCAAGCACAAGCGCCCGCTCCCTGCGCTGCGCGCGCTCGCCGTGCTCCGCCAGGCCGGGCACCAGGCGTACGACGTGAGCCTGGTGCGCGTGCTGGAGCGGGTCATCCGCGCGACGCCGCCCGCGCCGGCGGCGGTCGGCACCCCGGTCTCTCCGGCGCCCGTCGCGCCGCAGGCGGGGTAGGCGCTCGGCGGACGGTCAGGAGTTCCCGCCGAGCACCTCGACGCTCGGCAACCAGCCACGCGCCCGCGCGGTCAGGACCAGCTGGACGGAGTTCTTCGCCCCGCCCTTTCGCAGGAGGTTCTGCCGGAACACCTCGACCGTCTTCGGGCTGATCTGAAGACGGGTCGCGATCTCCTTCGACGTCCACCCCTCGGCCACCAGCTGGAGCACCTCGTTCTCGCGCGGCGTGAGGTCGCGCTCCTTCCTGGGCATCCTCAGCATCCTTCTTCCTCCCGGCCCGAATCCACGTGGGCCGCCGAGGGGATGGCAAACAGGGTGCCAAGGGGCAGGATCCCGCTAAGTAGCGACGCGTATGGAGTTTCCGGTGCAGTCTGGCCGTGCGGGCCGGCGCGGCCAGGGAGGGCATTTCCCGAGTCTCGGGTCGCCGCACCCGGCTCCCGCGCGACCCCGCCGACGTCGAGCGGCGCCCGCGGAGGGCCGCGGACGCCCCGCGCG
>JBIOTN010000202.1:0-22657 GCA_044866005.1 Candidatus Rokuibacteriota bacterium
AGCCGGGCGGCCCCGCCGGGCCCTGAACTGGCCGTGACGGTCGGTCCCCATTGACCGTATTCGGGTTGGAACCCCAGCGCCATACGTTGGATGCCGACCCTACGTCGGCTCCCGAGTATCGGTTTGAGTCACAGGCTCGAAGCCGCCGCTCGGGCAGGCTCGCACGGTATGCCGGGAGCCGCTCGTCCCCGCCCCTCTATTTGTAGCGGAAGCCCATGGTGCGGCAGTGGTAGTAGAGCCCGCCGTCCTGCACGATGAGGAAGAGAGCCAGCCCGGGCCCCTCGTTGTGGTGGGAGTGGAGGTCGGTCGGCGGTGTGATCATGACCGCGTGCCGCTCCCAGTCCACGCGCTTGCCGTCGATCAGCGAGTAGCACGCCTCACCGGCGACGACGAGCGTCACGGCGGCCGCGTTGTGCCGGTGCGCCCGCTGGGCCTCGCCCGGCAGCAGCGAGTTCATCGCGAGCGTGAAGGATGGCGTGGTCGTGCGGCGCGCGTCGAGCGCCGCGTTCCCGAAGTTGACCGACTTCCCCGGCATGCTGCGGCCGCGGGGATCGAGGTGCACCGCGAGCAACCGGCGTCGGATCTCGGCGGCCGGGTAGTGGGCCGCGGCGATCGGCCCGGCCCCCGGCGCCGGCGGCCGGCAGCGCTCGAAGGCGAGGGCCGGCTCGTTGGTGGCGACCCAGAGGACGGCGTCGCGCCCCACCGCCGCGCGATGGCGGGCCGGGCTCCCGCCCGGCAGGGCGAACGCGTCGCCGGCGGCCCAGGCGACGGTCCCCCCCTCCCCGAAGGTCGTCGTCCCCGTCCCGTCGAGGACGTAGTAGAGCTCGGTGCTCGCCACGAAGTCGGTCGGCAGCGTGTCACCCGCCCGAATCCGCGCGTATCGCGCCAGGATGAGCGGCGTGGTGGCGGGGTACTCGAGCTCCAGCAGCGCGCTCAGATCGAGCGGGATCAGGCCCGTCGGCGCCGCCGGGCCGAGCGCCCGGTCGCGCTCGGGGAGGAAGACGTGAGCCGGGACCGGCGGCCGCTTGATGTCGAAGCCCTCGAGCGAGGAGAGATAGCGGGCGTTCGCGGTGTACGGCGTCGGGGGGCCCTCGCGTGTCCCGTCGGTCCCGAAAAGTCGCCGCAGCGCGGCCTCGTCCAGGGTCTGGGCCATGGGACGCCTCCTGTCCGGCTGTCTTCGGGGGATGCTAGCGTGCGGCGCCGCGCGGGTCAAGCGAGGGGCGGCGCGGGAGGCTCCAGGCCGGCGCCCGGCGTCGAGGGCGCGGCGTGACGGAGTCGGACGGGCGCGCCGGCCTGGCGCGGCCCTGGGTCATCGTGGGCCTCGTGCTGGCCTGCGCGGCCGCGCCCCTTCTCCAGGCCGCGAGCCTCGCCGGTCTGCGGGTCCTGAACTTCGCGCCCGAGCGGGCCTGGAACTGGGTCGCGTACGGTCTCGGCGCGCCGTACGTCGGCTGGCTCCTCTGGCGGCGTCACCCGCGCGCCCGCTTCGCGGCCTACGTCTTCCTGAGTCACGAGACGGCGCGTGGCGTCCACTTCCGTCGCGGGGACGCCGTCGCCGTCGCCCTCGCCGGGATCGCGCTGCTCCAGCTCCCGTCGGCGCGGCGCTGGCTGCCGTCGCTCCGGCCCGCCGACGTCCGGGCTCGGGTGCGCCGCCGCGAAGCAGGACGATGACGGCGCCGAAGGCCGCGACGTCGAAGAGGCGGTACGAGAGCACGGCCGCCCAGGAGGCTCGCCAGGTAGACGCCGCGCCCCCCCACGACGGCAAAGAGGGCCACGGCGTGGAGGGCCAGACCGGCGGCCTGCCGGCGCGTCGGCCTCGACCCGCGCGTCACCGTTTGTATCCGACGATCGCCCCGTTCGCGCCCGCTGCCTCGAACCACACGGTCCGGACGTCGCGGAACCCGGCCTCCGCCAGCCAGGCGCCATACTCCGCCGGCGTGTAGTTCCGCCCCTCGGTCTCGATGAGCATGTTGAGGCTCATGAGCGCCGCCGACGCGGGGCCGGTCTTCTCGTCGTTGACGAGCAGCTCGCTGACGATCACCGCCCCGCCGCGCGGCAGCGCGGCGTGCGCCTTCCGCACGATCGCCCGGTTCTTCGTCTCGCTCCAGTCGTGGAGGATCATCGAGAGCAGGATCGCGTCGTGCCCGGCGGGGAACGCCGCGTCCGCGAAGAAGTCGCCGCCCACGGTGGCGATGCGGTCGGCGAGCCCGGCCCTGGCGATCTTGTCCGCCGCGATCTTGGTCACGAACGGCAGGTCGTACACCGTGGCGCCGAGATGCGGGTAGCGGCGGCACAGCTCGATGTCGTACGCCCCCGACCCGCCGCCCACGTCGAGCAGCCGCCGGAAGCCGGTGAAGTCGATCGCCTCGCCGAGCGCGCGCGCGGTGAAGGTGGAGAGCGAGTGCATGGCCTCCCAGAAGAGCGCGAGCATGGCCGGGTCCTCGCCCTCGAACAGCGACTTCTGCTCGTCGGGATTCCAGGTCGTCGGGCGGTTGGTCCGGATGGCGTCCGTCAGCCTGCCCCAGCCGGGGTAGAGCCGCTTGTCGGCCATCTGGACGAAGCCGCCGAAATAGTAGGGCGTGCCGCGGACGAGGAACGCCTCGGCCAGCGGCGTGTTGAGGTACCGGCCGTCCCGTTTCTCCAGCAGGCCCAGCGCGGCGCACGCGGTGAGCAGCATCTCGGCCGGTCGCCCGGCGATCCCCAGGGCGCGGCTCAGCTCCTCGGGGGTGGTGCCCCTGGCGCCCGACAGCCGGGTGAAGAGGTCGAGCTCGTGGGCGGCCGCCAGGGTCTTGAACGCCCAGAACGCCGTCGAGAGCTGCATCAGCGGGACGGGGGAAGGGGTGTCGTGCGGTTGCGATCCGGGTGGCATGTCAGCACCTCCGCGCGCCGGCGGGCCGGCGGGCTGCCCGGGAGTGTAGAGAGGCGCGGCGGGACCGTCAAGGCCTTGCCGGGTCTTGCCGGGTCCCGGCACGCCCGCGCGTGGGATACTGGACTGAGGAGGTCGAGCCGCGGGTTCCATGGTCATGGACGAGCCAGAGCGCCACTCCCGGGACGAGACTCGCGCTCGCCCCGCGTCGGGACCGGAAGCGAGGGTGCCCACACCGGAGCGGATCGAGTCGGCGCCCCACAACCTCTACCGCTACATCTGGCGGATCAGCGGCCGCCGCCAGGTCTGGCTGGTTCTCCTCTCCAGCGTGGTGTTCCCGCTCACCATGGTGCCGCTGGAACTCCAGCGGCGGATCGTGAATCGCGCCATCGGCCACTCCGATCTTCACCTGCTGTGGCTGCTCTCGCTCGTGTACATCGCGGTCGTCCTCTCGCAGGGCGGGCTCAAGTACGTGATGAACATCTACCGGGAGGTGATCAGCGAGCGCGCGATCCGGACCCTGCGCCGGCAGATCTATCACGCCCTCCAGGACGGTCGGGACGTCGGACCGGAGCTGCCGACCCACGCGCCCACGGGCTCGCAGGTCTCGGTCGTGGTGGCCGAGGTGGAGCCGCTCGGCGGGTTCGTGGGCGAGAGCATCTCCGTGCCCCTGGTGCAGGCGGGGGCGCTCCTGAGCGTCCTCGGCTACATGCTGTGGGTCGAGCCGCGGATCGCCGCGGCGGCCCTCGCGCTCTACTCGCCGCAGCTCTACCTGGTGCCCAGGATCCAGACCGCGATCAATCGGCGCGTCCAGCGGCGGATCGTGCTGGTGCGGGAGCTGGGGCAGCAGATCGTCGAGGACGCCCACGAGCCGCAGAGCGCGGACCGGCGCCGGCCAGAATACGACCGGCGGATCCACGACATCTATCGCCAGCGGGTGCGGATCGCGTATCTGAGCTACGCCGTGACGTTCGTGAACAACCTGCTGGACCACTCGGGGACCATCACCGTGCTGATGATCGGCGGCTGGCTGGCCATTCACGGGCGCACCGATCTCGGGACGATCGTGGCGTTCGTCTCCGGGTTCGAGAAGATCTCCGAGCCGTGGCGGGAGCTGGTGTCGTTCTATCGGCGCGCGTCGGACGCCCGGATCAAGTATCGACTCGTCCGCGACTTTCTCGGGCCCTTCCTGATGGAGCGCGACGGGCGGCAGCCCCGGGCGCGGGAGGCGGCGGCGTGAGCAGCCCGGCTCCCACGCCAGTCGCCCCGCGGTCCGATCGGCTCGCCAGGGGCCCTGTGAGGGGCGGACGCCGGCCGGGTCCAGGCGCCGGGCGGGTGACCGCGATGGTCCCGCTCGCGGTCGCCCTCTCGCTGCTCCCGTGGGTCGGCGTGCTGGAGGCCGCTCCGGTCAAGGTCCGGCTGTCCGAGGGCAACAGTCGCGGCTTTCTCGTCCTCCGCTCGCTCGAAGGGGAGGCGATCGCCTCCGGCGAATCCCGGCAGAAGCCCCTCGGCGGCCTGATCGAGAACCGCCTGATCCTGACCTTCAAGGACGGATCACTCCGGGATGAAACGGCCACCTTCTCGCAGAAAGACGTCTTCCGGCTAGAGAGCTACCGGCTCGTGCAGCGGGGCGCCTCGTTCCCGACGACGGAGGTGTCGTTCGACCGCAAGAGCGGGCACTACCAGGCGGTGACCCAGGAGAAGAAGGACGACGAGGAGAAGCGGTCGAGCGGGCCGCTCGAGATGCCGGCCGATCTGTACAACGGGATGGCGCTCACCCTGTTGAAGAACCTGGCGCCCGGCGCCAGCGCCACCGTGCAGGTCGCGGCCTTCACGCCAAAGCCACGCTTGCTCAACATGACGCTGAGTCCCGTGGGGGAGGAGACGGTCTTCGTCGCCGGGCACGCCAAGAAGGTCACGCGCTATCTCGTGAAGCTGGAGATCGGCGGCCTGACCGGCGTCGTGGCCTCGGTGATCGGGAAGGAGCCGCCGGAATCGCGGTACTGGCTCGTCGCCGGCGAGGTCCCGGCCTTCGCGAGGTTTCAAGGCGCGATGTTCCTGAACGGGCCGGTCTGGCGGCTCGATCAGGTCATGGTGGAGTGGCCGCGCTGAGGTCTCGCCGGCGCCGGCGCTATCCGCCGGTGGCGACCCCGCGGATCTCGAGGTCGTCGAAGGCGGTGATCGAGTCGGCCTTGGTCCACAGGCCGACCTGACCGGCCCGATACCGGCCGTCGCGGTGATCGAGCAGGAGCCTGCCGTCGAGGTAGGCCTGAATGCGGTCGCCGACCGCCACGACGCGCAGGGCATGCCAGCGTCCCAGCACGGGCGGCGCCGTCCGGGCCGAGGCGAGCTGGTGACGGCCGCGGTCGTAGTAGTAGAGGCGGAAGTTGCCCTCCAGGGCGTTGGCGCGGACGACGTAGTAGCGTCCCTCGTGGAAGCGGAAGACGATCCCGCCCGAGGCGTCCTGCCGCCCCGAGATCGGCTGGAAGCGGACAGAGGCGTCGACGTCCGTGTACGGCCCACCGGGCGCGACGATCACGTTGAACTCGCTCGCCACCGCCCGCTGGACGAGCACGCGCTGCCCGCTCGGCGCTCCGCTCATCGGCTCGACGCTCCACCGCCCCCCGACCACCTTCCAGCCCCCGATGCCCTGCTGCTCGAAGTCGAACCGCGCGGGCGGCAGCCCTGCCGGGAGCTCGAGCGGCGCGGCCGTGGCCGTGCCGGGTGAAAGCCCGATCCAGGGCCGGTCCGGCCGGCCCGGCCGCGAGGGCAGCCCGGCCATGGCGCCGATCAGGCCGAGCAGGACGACCCCGAGCCCCAGGCGGCGCGCGCCGGTCGCTCGCACGGTCACGCCGCCGTCACCTCTCGCGCCCGGACCCCGCGCCGACTCGCACTCCGCCAGCAGCCCTGGCAGGCGCGCCACGATGCGGTCGCGGGCCAGCTGGAAATCCTGACTCACCGCGGGGATGTCGTCCCAGCGGTGGATGGGAAGATCGGGTGGCGCCAGCCCGCCGAGGTCGCACCCGAAGGCGACGGCGCGCGACGCCCGGGCCAGCGCCTGGCGCGTGGCCGCGCGGGGACGCCGGCTGCGGACGTCGATGCCGTCGGCGAGGAGCCCGCTCACCACGGCGGCCGGAATCTCCGCGTCCGGCTCGATACCGGCCGACAGGCCGTCGATGGCGAGGCCGCGCGCCCGGGCGAGCCGCGCGAAGTGCTCCGCCGCGATCACGCTCTTTGCGGAGCCGTGCGGGCACACGAAGACGACGGTGGCGGTGGCTCCCATGGCGGGTCCTCTTATCTCATCTGGATGTCCTGGGGCTGTTGGTGCGATCCAGGGCGGCTCGCAGGCCCCGCGCCAGCACCACGGGGTCGTCGTGGGCCCAGAAGTGCATGTAGAAGAGGCGGGGCTGGTCCGCCAGGCCGTGATTGTGGAGCGCCGTCACCTGGATACCGTGCGCGCGCAGCTCGCGCGCGACGGCGTTCACCTCGCTCGCCACGAGGACGAAGTCCCCCGTGCTGGCCGCTCTGCCGTCCCCGGTCGCCTGGAAGTTGAACGGCATCCCGACGCCCATCGCCGGGGGCAGCGCCTCGCCGGCCTCGGTGATCGTCTCCCCGCGCGGGACGGTGACCTGGAAAACCGTCGGGCTCAGCATCTTTCCCGCCCGACCCAGAATGCTTTCGATCTGCCTGGTGTCGAGGGCTCCCGGGCTCCCGGCCGGCGGCCCCGCGACGGTCGTCGTTCCGAGCGGCGTCCCGCTCGCCGCGAGCGCCGTCCGCAGAGCGGTCGCCATCCGCACCGCGTCCCCGTGACCCGCGTAGTGCAGGTACATGACGTGGGGCGACATCCCGTTCAGGTGGTTGTGGAGCGCCGTCACCGACAGGCCGCCCTGCAAGAGGCCGGTCATGACCGGGGTCACCTCGTCGTCGCGCAGCACGAGATCGCCCATCACCATGGCGCCGTCGGCCGTCGGCTTGAAGGCCGCATAGGAGCCCAGCGCGAAGGCCGGCTCCACCGGGATGCCTTCGACCGTGACCTTCAGATCCGTCCGGGGAAAGCCGACCCGGAAGACCCCGCCGTCCTGCTGCTGGCCATCCTTGCCCAGGGCCTGCGCGACGGCCTTCCAGTCCGGCGCCGCGGCGCCGAGCCCGGTGGAGGCGGGCATCAGCCCGGCCCCCGCGACGAGGCACGCGGTGAGCGGGAGGGTCCACGGATTCCGGATTCGACGACTCATCGACAGCCTCCTTCGTATCCCTCCCCGGGGTGGTCTGCCTCTCTAGCGAGCCGTCCGATCCCGCGCCCGGCAATAGGCGTACAGGGCGTCGTAGACGGGCAGCTCCTTGGCCAAGAGCTCGTGATCGTCCTCCTGCGCGAGGCGAAACCCTTCGGCGATCGCCTCGAGCCCTCGGGATTCCGGTGTCAGGTCCTTGGCCGCCGTGTCGGCGCCGCGCACGATGAGCGCGAGCTCTCGCAGCGCCGGATCGGCCAGCCGGTACTTGCGGATGATGGCGTCGAACGTGCACTCGGCGCCGTGGTGCCCGAGCTCGGCGTCCGGGACGTCGAACGGCACGGCGCCCTCCCGCGCCGCCACCTCGGCGACCTTGTCGGCGGGCACGTAGAGGAACTCGGCGTCGGGGTCCACGAAGCGCCGGATGAGCCAGGGGCAGGCCACGCGGTCGACCTTGGGGCGCGCACGGGTCACCCACTTCATGTCTTTGCCTCCTCCTCGTCGATCGGCGGCGCGACGGCCGAAACCCGGCAGCCGCGCTCCTCGGGCGGTTGGAGCCCGCGGAAGAACGCGAGCAGCGAGAGGTCGTAGGCGATCTTCAGGCCGCCCGCCACCAGGAACGGCAGCCCGAGCGCGGGGCTGGCCAGGGTGGCGCCCGCGAAGGCGGGCGCGGCGGCGGCCGCGACGTTGCGGGCGACGGCGGTGAGGCCGGCGGCGGCCGCGCGCTCGGCCGGCGAGACGACCGCCATCGTGTAGGACTGTCGCGTCGGCACGTCCATCTGGGAGAGGAGGTGCCGGCCGAGCAGCATCGCCACTGCGAGCGGCAGCGTCGGCATCGCGGGGACCAGCAGGAGCATGACGTTCGAGGGCAGGTGCGTGAAGACCATGGTATTGAGCAAGCCGATCTTCCGGGCGATCGGCGCCGCGGCCAGGAACGAGAGGGCTGCCAGCAGATTCGTCCCGAAAAAGATGCCGGCCAGCGCGGCCAGCTCGACCCCGTAGCGGAGATAGAACCAGTAGGCCACCAGCCCCTGGACGACGAATCCGCCGGCGAACGAGTCGATCGCGAAGAGCGCGGCGAGCTTCGCGACGACCCGTCGCGAGCCCGAGACCCCGAGCCACCCCCGACGCCCGTCCGCCAGCCCCGGCTCGACCTCGACGCGGGGGCTCAGGGCGGCGAACAGGAAGGCCAGCGCCAGGCCGGTCGCCGCGTAGGTCCAGAACAAGGCCCGGTAGCCGTTGGAGGGCGCGAGTCCGGCCAGGGCCGGGAGCCCCACGACCAGCGCCCCCAGCGCCGTCGCGACCGAGCCCACCAGGTTGTAGGCGGCGAAGACGCTCGTCCGATGCGCGTCGGTCGTGGTGTTGGGAATCATGGCCTGCTCGACAGCGAGGAAGGGCCCGACGTCCTTTCCGGACGGGGTCAGTGTCCCGAAGATCGCGGCGAGGAGCAGCCACGCCGGATGCTCCGTCGACGCGAAGACCGCCCCGGACAGCGCCATGAGGACGGCGCCCGTGACCTGGACGCGGCGGCGGCCGACCCGGTCCGCGACCGCGGTCAACCCGATGGTGATGAGCGCGCCGCCCGCGAGCATCGCGGTGAACACCCAGCCGATGGCGGCCGGACCGAGCCCCAGGGAGGCGAGGTAGGGCCCCAGGATGACGGAGACGAACCCGTACGCCACGTTCCGGAGCCCGGTCGTGGCAAAGAGGAGCCAGCCGTCCCGGGTCAATCCGTGGACCCAGCCCGCGCCCTCGCTCATCGACTCAGGACCCCCGAAGCCAGACGATCCCGAGCCCCAGCATGGCGGCCCCGACGATCACGAGCGGCTCAGGCACCCGGACCCGGATGAGGAGGGCCAGCGTGACCAGGGCGAGCACGAGGGTCGGGAGGTCGACGATGGCGCGACGGGCGAGGACGTAGCACGCGCCGGCGATCGCGCCCGCGGCCGCGGCGGTCACGCCGTT
This sequence comes from Candidatus Rokuibacteriota bacterium, assembly GCA_044866005.1. Lineage (GTDB taxonomy): Bacteria > Methylomirabilota > Methylomirabilia > Rokubacteriales > DASRDR01 > JBIOTN01. The sequence continues at coordinate 9,055 of JBIOTN010000202.1, forward strand.
GACGAAGGCTTTGACCTGGGGGTTGTCGCTGAACCGATCGAACCACGGGTACGGGATCACGACGAAGAGGTAGACCGGCAGGAAGACCCCGATCGCGGCGACGAGGGCGCCGGGGTGGCCCGCGACCAGGTAGCCGATGAAGGCGACCGTGATGACCACGGGGCCCGGCGTGATCATGGCGACCGCGACCGCGTCCAGGAACTGCTGGTCGTTCAGCCATCGGTACTCCTGGACCACGCCGCCGTAGAGGAACGGCACGATGGCGAGCCCGCTCCCGAACACGAAGGCGCCCGCCTTGGTGAAGAACCAGAGGAGCCGCCCCAGTGTCCCGGCCGCGGCCGGGTCGCCGAGCCCTGGCCAGAGCGCGGCCGGCAGCGGGAAGGCCGCCGACAGCGCCAGCCCCGCGCCCACGAGGCGGCCCAGCCAGCGAGGCGGCGCCTGGACCAGGAGGGCGACCACGCCACAGAGGAGGAAGAGGCTCCCGATCTCGGTTTCGGTCCAGGCGGTGACCAGGGCCATGACGACGAGGATGGCCCAGAGCAGCCGGTCCGTCCCGACCGTCAGCCGCGTGAGCTTGTAGGCGGCCCGGACGATGATCCCGATCACCGCCGCGCCGATCCCGTAGAAGGCGGCCTGCATCCAGGGAAGGCCGCCGAACCGGACGTAGAGCATGCCGAGCGCGACCGTCATCAGATACGACGGCAGGACGAAGGCGAGCCCGACCAGCGTGGCGCCCGACAGTCGGGAGTGGACGTAGCCGAGGCAGATGGCGAGCTGGGCGGCGAGGGGGCCGGGCGCGAGCTGGGAGAGGGCCAGGCCCTTCACGTACTGCTCCCTGGTGAACCACTTCCGCTGTTCGACCAGGTCGCGCTGCATGTAGCCGACGAGCGCGACGGGGCCGCCGAAGCCCAGGCTTCCCAGGTAGAGGAAGTACCGCACGAGGTCGCGCAGGCTCGGCATGGGAGACCCCCGGTCGCGGTCCGCGCGGGCGGCGGCACGGGTCGGCTCGGGCGCGGAGGACGGTCGCATCGCCGCCATGGCTATCGGCGTCCCACCGTGGCGTAGAGGCCGTCGAAGAGCGTCAGGCCGTGGGCCAGGACCTGGTGGTCGTCCTTGGACGTGGCCAGCAACCCCCGGATGGCGACGTCCAGGCCGCGGACCTCCTCGCGCTTGAACCGCTCGTCCCGGAGGTCCATGTCGTGGACGATCTCGGCGAGCTGCGCGAGCCGGCGGTCCCGGAGCCCGAAGCGCTTGAGGAGCGTCTCGAAGGTGCAGTCCTCGCCGTGATGGCTGAACTCGGCCCCCGGCGCATCGAAGGGCACCGCGTCGCGCGGGAACTCGGACGGCGGCGCGAACAGGAACTCGGCGCCGGGATCGATGAAGCGCTTGATGACCCAGGCGGAGGCGATGCGGTCGACGTGGGGCCGCGGTCGCGTGACCCAGCGGCGGCCGCGGAACGCCTCGGGCCTGACCGCCGCGGCTCGCGCCGGGCCGGCCGGCGGCCGAAGCCGTCGCTCCGCCGCTTCCTTGAGCCGCTCCACTTCCCGGCCACCCGACGCTTCGAAGAAGTCGATCTCGCGGATCCGCTCGAGCTCGCGCGCCAGGCGCGTCAGCTCGTCGGCGCGGCGACCCGCGCGCCCGTCCGGCGTCTTCCGGCCGAGCGCGGCGAGCAGCGCGCGGAAGCGTTCCGCCAGCCGACGGTACTCCTCGTCGCGCGCCTCGTGGAAGAGGCGGATGACGTCGGCCGACTCCATGTTCTCGATCTGATCCACCTTGAGCAGCGTCGCCTCGCCCCCGTCCCGCTCGACCTCCTGCGTCAGCCACTGGAAGTGCTCCTGGTGCTCGGCCGTGAAGGGGAGCAGGTAGACGGAGTTCTTCAGGGCGACGGCGCCGATGGCCCGCAGTCGCCGCCAGGCGCGGACGCGCATGCTGGAGGGATGGGGCGGAAAGCGGAGGATGAGGACCAGCCACGGCATGGATCACCGCCTCCGGCGGCGGCGCGTGCTCGCGGCCACGATCGGGCGTCCCGGGGGTCGCATCGCTTGTAACTATACAAGAACAACTGTTACACGTGTCAAGGCTCTTTTGTCGGGCGAGGCGCGGGGGCCACGAGGCGGCGGGGTCGAGCCTGGCCGGAGGCGGTCAGGACGGACCGGGGCCCGGGAGGCCGGCCAGGCGTGGGCCGGGGACGAGGCCGGCGTCGGGCCGCGGGCGGCCGGACGCCCAGGCGGCTCTGGCCAGCATCAGCTCCAGGCGGTCGACCTCCGGCATCCGGAGGTCGCAGACGACCGCATTACCCCGGTCAGGGGGCCACGGTCCCCGCGGCGGCTCTGAGGTCGGGGGGGCACGGTTGCCAGAGCCCTCCCGGGGTGGTGGGAACGAGGTACCCACCAATAGCCGGAAATCGGCGAGCCTGTCATTGTCGACCGCGCCGCGCTGCCCATCCCGCCGGAAAGGGCCAGGGCCTCTGCCTCCCCTTGGCGTTCCCCGAGCGACCGGGTAGAGTGGCTGTCAGGGCACTTTCGGTCGCCGGTGGTGCGGCCTCGACCGCGCCCCACCGGCGAGGGGCATGAGATGGCGACGTTCCACGCCATCTGAGGGCCGTGCATGGCGCCACCGCGTCGCACCGACGCCGCCCGCTTCCACCTTGCCGCGATCGTCGAATCCTCGGACGACGCGATCATCAGCAAAGACCTCGATGGCATCATCCAATCGTGGAACGCCGGCGCCGAGCGGTTGTTCGGGTACGCGGCGGCGGAAGTGATCGGCCGGCCCATCACCATCATCGCTCCGCCGGGGCGGCCGGACGAGGAGGCCGGGATCCTGGAGCGCATTCGACGCGGCGAGCGCGTCGAGCACTACGAGGCGGTCCGGGCACGGAAGGACGGGCAGCTGGTCGAGGTCTCGCTCACCGTCTCGCCCGTCAGGGACGAGACCGGGAGAATCATCGGCGCCTCGAAGATCGCGCGAGAGGTGGGGGCCCGGAAGAAAGCCGAAGAGGCGGTGGCCTACCTCGCCGCGATCGTCTCCTCGTCGGAGGACGCGATCGTCGGCAAGACGCTCGAGGGCATCATCGTGACCTGGAACGCGGGTGCCGAACGCCTCTTCGGCTACGCGGCCGAGGAGGTGGTGGGCCGCTCCATCGGCCTGCTGATGCCAGCCGAGCGGATCCAGGAGGAGGAGTACCAGATCCTGGCGCGTGTCCGGCGCGGCGAGCGTGTCGAGCACTTCGAGACGGTGCGGGTCAGGCAGGACGGCGGCCAGATCGACGTCTCACTCACCATCTCGCCGGTGAGGGATGCCCACGGCACGATCATCGGGGCCTCGAAGATCGCGCGGGACATCACCAGTCGAAAGCGGGAGGAGAAGGAGCGGGAGCAGCTGCTGGCCCGCGAGCAGCAGGCGCGCGCGGAAGCCGATGCCGCGAACCGCGCGAAGGACGAGTTCCTGGCCACGCTCTCCCACGAGCTGCGGACGCCCCTGAGCGCCAGTCTGGGGTGGGCCCAGATCCTCAGCACGGGACGGCATGACCCGCAGATGATGGAACGGGCCATCGAGACGATCATCCGCAACGCCAAGCACCAGACTCACCTGGTCGAGGACCTCCTCGATCTCTCGACCATCGTCAGCGGGCGGTTCTGCCTGAATTCGCGCCCCGTCGAGCTGGTCGCCGCCCTCACCGGCGCCCTCGAATCGGTCCGTGCTGCCGTGGTGGCCAAGCGCCTGGAGGTCCAGACGCACTTCGATCCGGCCGTGGGGGCGGTGATGGGAGACCCGGACAGGCTGCAACAGGTGTTCTGGAACCTCCTCTCGAACGCCGTGAAGTTCACGCCCTCCGACGGGCGGATCGAGGTGCGGCTGGAGCGGATGCGGTCGCGGGCCGTGGTGAAGGTGATCGACAGCGGGATCGGGATCGCGCCCGACGTGCTCCCGTCCATCTTCGACCGGTTCCTCCAGGCGGACAGCTCTACCACCCGCCGGCACGGCGGTCTCTGTCTCGGTCTGGCCATCGTCCGGCAGCTCGTCGAGCTGCACGGCGGGACCGTGCACGCGGCGAGCCCCGGCGAAGGGCGGGGGGCGAGCTTCACCGTGTCGTTGCCCGTCATGCCGGTGCGCGCGGCCCCGCCCCAGGCGCCGACCCGGCCTCCGGGCCTGGCCCGCTGCGACGGCCTCACCGTGCTGCTGGTTGAGGACGAGGCCGACGCGCGGGACCTGGTCACCGTGCTCCTGGAGGAGTGCGGAGCGAGGGTGATCGCGGTCGCGTCGGCGGCCGAAGCCATGACGGCGATCCAGCGGGCCATGCCCGACATCGTGGTCAGCGACCTCGCCATGCCGGACGTCGACGGATACGAGCTCATCGCCCGGGTCCGCGCCCTACCGGCCGGGCTCCGCGTGCCGGCCGTCGCGCTCACGGCGCACGCCGGTGCCGACACCCGGGCGAAGACGTTCCTGGCCGGCTTCGACGCCCACGTGGAGAAGCCCGTGGACCCCGGCGAGCTGGTCGCGGTGGTCGCCAGGCTCGCCCGCCGGGCAACAGGGGGACCGCCCGCTGCGTAGCCGTGCGGTCGCCACGCGGATTCGCGGGCTGGCGCCCTCCGGCGGCATTTTGCGTCGTCACGGCGTGCAGATGCCGAGGCGGATGGTGCCGGGCTTGCAGGAACGAGGCGCATGGCGAGTCCCGAGACCCTGACGCTCATCGCTCTCTTCTGGGTTGTGCTCTGCGCGCTCGTGGTCTGGCTTGTCTGGCGCGGCGCGAAGCGCGACGCCGAAGACCAGCGTCGTGCCGAGACCCCGGAGACCGAAGAGCATCCTGCGCGGCGGGATGACCAGGCTGCCTGATCTCCGGCTGCGCCGCAGCCGTTCAGCGAGGGTCTTGGGCTTGATATCCCGGGCATGCATGGCGGGAGTAACCCGGAGCTGAGCCTTGTCGCGGTGTGTTTGAGGAGGTGATGGCTGCCGGAAGAGCGAGCAATGGCGAAACCGGCCCGGCCCGCTCAAGTGCCCGAAGTACTTCGCGGGGCGTGAGGACAGGCAGGCGCGGACTCATGCCGCGGAGACAACAACCCTCACCTTCTCCTTGATTGGTTCCTTCTCCGTATCAGCGGGAATCGGGAGGCGATCCTCGATAAAGCTCTCGATGTATAGACGGATGGCATCCCCGGCCATCGCACGCGCCCGAGATGCTGCGGCGTGGGAACCCGCACTGTCAAGAGACGCCCGGAACCCGCCCGCACTTGGCGGCCCCCGCAGTCCGCCTCGTCGAGGCGCGGGGAATGGGGCAGACGCCGGGCCGGACCGACCCCGACGGACTCGGGATTTCCGTTTCCCTGTGGGAGGAGCAGGTTGACCAGCTCTTACAAGAGCATGGCGGAAGTCACGTCGCGGTCATGCGAAGGCCACGGCGGGCTTATGCGGCCTTCCTGGTCCTGGCGGCCTTCCGCGCCGCCGCCTTCCGCCCAGCGGCACCCTTCGTCGCGACAGCCTTCCGCGCCGCCGCCTTCCGCGCCGCCGGACCGCGCCGGCGGGCCACCTGCCGTGCCTGGCGTGCCAGCGCCAGCCCGCTCGCAGCGCCCCGCTCTTCGCGCCTTAGCGCGCGGGCGATCGCGCGGGAGCGTGTCCGGGCGGGCTTCCGGCGGCCCCGGCGGCCGGCGCGCGAGGCGTACGCTGCGCTCTGCCGTGTCCTGGCTTTCGCGCTTTTGGGCGGAGCGCCGAGCTTCACGCCCGCGCGCCGAGCTTTGCTGAGCCCGATCGCGATCGCCTGTTTCGTCGATCGCGCGCCGTGCTTGCCGGCTCGGATGTGGTGCATCTCTTCGCGGACGAACTCACCGGCCTGGGTGGTGGGGCGCTTGCCCCTACGCTTGGCCTGTCGCGCCCGCTCGACCGTCTGCTTCTCCGGCATGGCGTCCTCCTGGATGTTTGCTCGCGCGTGTCATCGGGCGATCACAGCAAAAACGGTGCCGCCGGGAGCCGGCGACTGAGACTGGCGCCGGCCCGGTCGGCCGCCTGAGCGGAGGCGGCCTTGAGCCGTCGCGGTGGGGTACTCCTCGGCCAGAAGGGCGCGGCGCAGCTCCACCCGAAGATCGGCCGCTCGCCCCGGGTCCGGCACGAGCACCGTGAAGAACCCGCTGGTCCGCCCTTTATTCGGGTTTCGACGCGTGGCCGGTAGACGAAGAAAATGTCCCCGCGGTCGCGGGCGCCCATCACGGGCGCTCTGACGGGTCGGTTCGCGGCCTCCCTCAGCTTGCCCGCTTGAGCCGTCGCCGGGCGCGCTTCGCGGGGGGTTTGGCGGCGGCACCGCGACCGGGGCGCTTTGCCGCGGCGACCGGGTGCCCGGGAGCCGGTTCCGGCGCTCGCTTGGCCGCCCGCTGGGATACTCGTCGGGCCGTCTGCAGGGCCCGCCGCTCGTCCTCGCCTCGCAGCACCAGCGAGCTGAGCGTCACTACCCCGACGAGTTGCCGTTCGTGGTCCACCACCGGCAGCCGACCGACCTGCTCGCGGGCCATCACCTGGAGGCACTCGTCGATGTCCCAGTCGGGCTCGGCGCAGACCGGCTCCTCGGTCGCGCACTCCACGACGCGGGTCGCTGCCGGGTCGAGGTTGCGCGCCATCCCACGAATCACGAGATCGCGGTCGGTCAGCACCCCGCGGACTCTTCCATCCTCGACGATGGGCAGCATGCCGACGTTCGCCTCCCGCATCTTGTCGGCGGCATCGACGAGCGACGCCGACGGCTCGACCGCGACGACCCTTCCGACCATGATGTCCCTTACTTTTTTCATCGCTCGAAGCTTCTTGCTCGGATCCCGTTTTCGCGCGACCTACTGCAGTCCCCATGCCTGTTTCGAACGCCAGGACCGCAGCCTCGGATGTCCTTCAGGTTGCGCGAATAGAGCCGTACCCGCCGGCGGCGCCGGTAGGCCATGGCCCGGTCGCGGTCGTACTTCTCCTCGTAGACCCATCCCGGCCGATCGACCGGCTCGCGCACCAGCGTGGCGGAGCATCGGGCTGATCAGCCCCCTCATCGGCGGCGGGCGAGGGTCGAGGGAGCTCCGTCGGCGGCGTGCGCCACGTCCCCGCCTTCGTCGGCCGCGACCCGTGTCGGCAGCGGCTCGAGGGTCCGACTGAAGCGCCGCCTCTTCCTGTACTCCTCGAGCGGCTCCATCCGCCTGCTCCGGTCTGAATTCACGGTAGCCCCGCCGCCGTGGGTGTCAAGGCGATCATGGCCGGGCGATCATGGCCGGTAGACGCGGCCCTCCACGCCGACTTCGCCAGAGGGCGGATGCTGCCCTTCGGCGAGCGCGCGGAGCGTCGGTCGGCCGATGTGGGCGAACACCAGTCGGCGGACGCCGTGCCGCCGGCCTCCACCGCCACCTCCCGGACCGCGGCATGCCCGCCCACGCCGCCCGGCGAAACGGATCGGCCGGCTCCATCCGGCGGCGTCGGCGAAGACCAGATCGGCGCCGGCCGCCCAGCGGGGGAACCGGAGGAGCTCCGGCGCCCAGACCCCCGTGCGGCCGGGGCCCCTGATCAGGTACCCGACGGTCGGGTGGCGGGTGTGGATCACTGCGCGCGGGGCCGGATGCTCAGATCGCCCCGCCGACGCGGCCACGTGCGGCTGAAGCCCGTGGGTCTGCGGACACCGCCTCCGCCGTCACTCGGGGTGGTAGACCTGCATCATCGCGCGCAGGTCCTGACGGAGTTCCTCGAGCGTTGGGCGACCGACGAACCAGCCACCGTCGTAGACCTCGTGGATCACGAGATCCGGCCCCACTGAGAAGCTGTATGGGATCGCGATGCGGGGATGAGCTCGGTCGGTCTCGTCCACGATGTCTAGCTCGGTGACGGCCCGCCGGTCATGATCGCTCAGAAACGTGAACGTCGCGGCCAAGCCCGCGCGCAACGCCCCGCAGACCTCCGGGGCATCGGTGCTGATCACGGCGAGGTGGCAGTAGTTCACGTCCAGCTCGCGCTGCAGCTCCGTGAAGTGCCGTAACTGGCACTGGCACTTTGGTCACCAGTAGCCGCGGTAAAAGCTCACGATCAGCGGGAACCCGGCGGCGAGCTTGGAGAGCCTCACGGGCTCCCGCCGGTGATCGGGGAGCTCGAGATCGGGAAGGTGACCACCGACGACAAGGTCAGAACGCATGTCTGCCTCCTCTGAAGGGCGTGGAGCACGCCAGGGCCGTGTCGCTCGCCCGTAGCCAGTCCTCGATCACCAGTCTTCACGGAATCGTGGGCGTCGCTACCGCCAGGTCGGCCTCGCGGCCGAGTGCGTGGAGCGCACCCCCGACCCGGCCCGCTGGGCGCCCGGCAGGTCTTCTCGACCGGCCCGATCAGGACCGCCGGCCGGGGGTCGTCCCCCGCCCGGCGCCGACGCCGCCGGCGGCCGCTGACGGCGCCGGCGCGCGGGCGCGTGGCCCTGGTTCAGGCCGCAGCCGCGTCGGTCTGCCAGATGGCGAAGATGTTCCCCTCGGTGTCCCTCAGCTGCGCGAACCATCCCATTCCCGGCACTGGCCTCTTCGGCGCGACGACCTTCGGCTCCGAGCCGCTCCGCTCGCCGGACGAATTCGTCGACGCTCGCCACGCCGATGTAGTTGACGGGGGGTTGGCCCGGAAACATCCGAGGCATGCAGCGAGATCGACGGCTGCCGTGCGACTATTTCTTCTTCGCGAGCTCCTTCTCCAGCTTGCGCGCGCGTTCGATCGCCTCGCTGGGAGCGAAGTCCTCCAGCTCGAACAGTTGGCGAATCTCGATCTCGCCTTCCTGTCCTTCGCCATGGGGAGCGGGGACGCGCTTGGCCCATTCGATCGCCTCTGCCTTCGACTTCACCTGGATCAGCCAGTAGCCGGCGATCAGCTCCTTCGTCTCGGTGAAAGGCCCGTCGACCACGGTGCGCTTCCCTCCGGAGAACTTGATACGCGCGCCCTTCGAGCTCGGTTGGAGCCCCGAGAGGTCGAGCAGCACGCCGGCTTTCGCCAGCTCCTCGTTGTACCTCGTCATCGCGGCAATGAGCTTCTCGTCTGGCATGGCGCCCGCTTCCGAGTCCTTGTTGGCCTTGACAATCATCATGAAACGCATCGTCCTGTCTCCTTCGGGTCTCGGGTTAAGCGCTGGCTTCGGATGGTCTCGACCGGCTGAACCCAGGCGCTGCTTACACGACGAGCGAGGCTCTGCCATGTCGACACGACCTCAGTCGTCCTGCTATGGCTGCCTGGACTTGTCCTCTCTCTGCCGCCCGGTCGGTCGCGGCCGCGTTGGCTAGCCGCCCGCCATGGCCCCCACGACCAGAAGAGGCTCCGCTCCCATCGTGACCGCGTCGGGCAGCGGGGCGTCCGGTGGTTCGTGGGACAGATCCTGCCCGCAGGCGAAGAACCTCAGGAACGCTCGGCGCTGTTGCGTGACCTGGTCGCGGATCGTCCCGCGCAGCATCGGATAGCGGGCCTCGAGCGCGTCGAGGACCGAGCGCTGCGTGGCCCGACCCTCGACCTCGAGCGTCACCTCGCCGTCGACGTGCGCCAGCGTCCGCAGATGCGCCGGGAGCACGACTCGGATCATGGCAGCGTCTGGACTTCGACCGACACCACGGCCGGAAGATCTCGGACGATGGGCGCCCAGCTGCCCCCGGCGTCGGCCGATACGTAGACCTGCCCGCCGGTGGTCCCGAAGTACACGCCGCACGAATCGAGCGAGTCGACGGCCATCGCGTCGCGCAACACGTTGACGTAGCAGTCGCGTTGCGGCAGGCCTTTCGTGAGCGCTTCCCAGTCGTTTCCACCCGTCCGGCTGCGGTACACGCGCAGCCTCCCATCGGGCGGGTAATGCTCGGAGTCGCTCTTGATCGGGACGACGTAGATGGTCTCCGGCTCGTGCGCGTGCACCTCGATGGGGAACCCGAAGTCGGTCGGCAAGTTACCGCTGACCTCCTGCCACGACTCGCCGGCGTCGTCGCTGCGCATGACGTCCCAGTGCTTCTGCATGAACAGCACGCCCGGACGCGACCGGTGCATCGCGACGCGGTGCACGCAGTGGCCGACCTCGGCGTTCGGGTCGGGAAGCTCGTACGGCGATCTCAGCCCGCGGTTCATGGGGCGCCACGTCTTGCCGGCGTCGTCGCTCCGGAACACGCCCGCCGCCGAGATCGCGATGAAGAGGCGCTCGGGATGGCTCCCATCCAGAATGATCGTGTGCAGGCACATCCCACCAGCGCCCGGCTGCCAGTAGCGCCCTGATTCGTGGCCGCGCAGTCCGGGAAGCTCCTGCCACGTCTGCCCGCCGTCGATCGAGCGGAACAAGGCGGCGTCCTCAACCCCGGCGTAGAGCGTGTCCGGATCGCTCAGCGACGGTTCGAGATGCCAGACTCGCTTGAACTCCCACGGGCGCGGCGTGCCGTCGTACCACAGGTGAGTGCCGGGCGCGCCGTCGTACACGAACTTGTTACCCACCGTCTCCCACGTCTTGCCACCGTCGTTGGAGCGCTGGATCACCTGCCCGAACCAACCGCTGGACTGCGACGCATACAGCCGATTCGGGTCAGCAGGGGATCCCTTGAGGTGGTAGATCTCCCAGCCCCCGAAGTGGGGGCCATTGATGTCCCACCGTTCGCGCTTCGCGTCCGACGTCAGGACGAACGCGCCCTTGCGAGTCCCGACCAGTACCCGTACCCCGCTCATCCCTCACTCCTTCCGGGCTTCGGCGTGAGCTCCGCGATCAACCGATCGGTCAACGTCATCGTCGCTCCTCACTATGCCGCGGCATTGGGTCATCTCAATGGCCGAACGGGTGCCGCCAACCGCCGATCGACCAGATCCTGCGCCTCCTTCCATGCCGGGAACGCCCCTTCGAGCTTCCGGCGGCCGGCCGCCGTCAGCCGGAGCGGGCGCGCCCTGGCGTCGTCCGACCGAGCGGTACTCACCCAACCGTTTCGCTCGAGCAATGCCCCGATGCGCGTCAGTGTCGTGCGCTCCAGGCCGAGGGTTTGGGCCAGTTCCGTGACCGGCGTCGGCCCCTTGAGCGCCAGAGCGGCGAGGACGGAAAACTGGGTCGCGCGGAGTCCGTGCGGACGCAGCCGCCCCTCGAACAGACGGGTGATCGCCCGGGCGTGCCGGCGCGCGGCGAGACAGTGGCAGGCTCTGCAAGCGGACAGGTTGACAGGCGCGCGCATCATGCTGTTACGTGCATATACACCCATCAGCCGCGCGTGTCAAGAGCGCGGGTACGGGGCACCCTGAACCGTGGGGGCACCCTGAACCGTGCACGGATGATTCGCGTGAGACGTTAGCTCAGCCCGGTAGAGGTCCTGCCCTTCAAGCTCGCCGGACATAGCCCTCGGGCGCCCGAGAGGAGATCACGCCGGCGACTGCCTCAACCGGGCCCCCGCCTCCGTGTTCCAGGTGCGCTGCTCGGCTGCGCCCGCCTCCGTCCGCGACTCTCGACGGCGACATCGAGCAAGTGGGCCAGCCGCCGCTTGGCGTCCGCCCAGGCCTTCGTCCCCAATTCGCGGAGTACCTTGTCCTGCGCCTGGGCCCAGAGCGGTCGCGCGACTTCCAGGGCTCTTCTCCCTTTGGATGTGGGCCTCACTGCCTTGATGCGCCCGTCGGGGTGCGGAACACGCTCGATCACGCCATCCCGCTCGAGGAGGTTGAGGCTGCGCGTCAGGGTCGTCTGGTCGATGGCGAGCGTGTCCTCGAGTTGCCTCAGGTTCGCCTCGCCCCGCCGGGCGAGGGTCGCGAGGATGCTGAACTGGGTCACCCGGAGACCGCTCGGCCGCAAGACGTCGTCGTAGAGCTGGGTCACGGCCCGGCTGACCATGCGGAGGGTGCTGCAGACGCAGGGGGACAGCCGTTCGGGATCCTGGCCGGTCGTCCGGATGGTCCCGCGTCGATTCATGCCGTCATGCTACCAGCGATCCCCTTGACAGGCAAGATCCTTGCATGTAGATACATGATCATCCATGTATATACATGGAGTAGCCGAATCCCGGCGGCTCCGGCAGGCGTCTGAAGGGGCAGGAGGAGCCCCCTGTGAATCGCAGTCGGACCGCCGCGGCTCCAACGCCGGAACGCCAGATCCACTTCGCCTGGATCGTGGCCGGGGTGGTGTTCGTCACCATGCTGGGCGCGGCGGGGATCCGTTCCGCGCCGGGCGTGCTCATGGTGCCGCTGGAGAAGGAGTTCGGGTGGACGCGCGCCACCGTCTCGCTGGCCGTCTCGGTCAACCTCGTGCTGTTCGGCCTGATGGGCCCGTTTGCCGCCGCCCTGGTGGACCGCTTTGGCGCCCGCCGGATCCTGCTGACGTCCCTCGCCCTGCTGGCGGCGGGCGTCTCGCTGACGACCCGGATGACCGAGTCGTGGCAGTTGGTGCTGCTGTGGGGCGTGCTGGTGGGCACCGGCACGGGCATGGTGGCGCTGGCCACCGCGGCGACGATCGTGAACAACTGGTTCGCCGAGCGGCGGGGCCTGGTGATGGGCCTGCTCACCGCCAGCAATGCCACGGGGCAGCTCATCTTCCTGCCCGTCATGGCCTACGTGGCGGAACATGCGGGATGGCGCGCCACGGTGGCGCTCGTGGCCGTGGGTGCCGCGGTCATGATTCCCGTCGTGTTCCTCTGGATGCGGAACCGGCCCGCGGACGTGGGCCTGCGGCCGTACGGCGAATCGGGGGCCGCGCCCAGCGCGGTGTCCCCGGTTCGCAGGAATCCGGTCGTCACGACGCTGCGCGTGCTGGCCGCCGGCATGCGGTCGGGAGACTTCTGGCTGCTGTTCGCCACGTTCTTCATCTGCGGGCTCAGCACCAACGGCTTGATCGGGACGCACTTGATCCCGGCCTGCGTCGATGCCGGCATTCCGGAAGTGCACGCGGCGGGCCTGCTGGCGGCCATGGGAGTGTTCGATCTGGCCGGCACCACGCTCTCCGGCTGGCTGTCCGACCGCTGGAACAACCGGTACCTCCTGTTCTGGTACTACGCGCTGCGCGGCCTCTCATTGATGTACCTGCCCTTCGCCCTGGACCAGGTGTTCTTCTTCGGGCTGTCCATCTTCGCCGTCTTCTACGGACTGGACTGGATCGCCACGGTGCCCCCGACCGTGCGGCTGACCACGGACCTGTTCGGCAAGGAAAACGGCAGCATCATGTTCGGCTGGATCGTGGCCGGGCATCAGATCGGGGCCGCCACGGCGGCACTCGGCGCGGGCACGCTGCGCACCGTGCTGGGCACCTACGAGCAGGCGTTCCTCTTGGCCGGGGGCCTCTGCGTCCTGGCGGCCCTGCTGGCCCTGCGCATCGGAATGGGCGCCCGTCGGCAACGGCAAGTGGCGGCGGTCACGGCGTAACGCCGCTCGGAACGTCCACATGGCCATCGACGACGGGCTGATCGGCGTGCGGGGTACGGTCCTTCCGACGAGGCCTCCGATGGAAAGGAGCGCCGTCGGGTCTGCCACCGTCGCGCCTGCCGTCAGCGCGTCCGTCGCGCGCCCGGCCGCCGATCGCACCCGCCTGCTCCTCGAGGGCCCGATCGCGCGGACCCTGCTGCGCCTGGCCGCGCCCAACGTCGTCGTCATGGCCGTCCAGGCGGCGGTGAACGCCGGCGAGGCCTACTTCCTGGGC
>JBIOTN010000203.1:0-5920 GCA_044866005.1 Candidatus Rokuibacteriota bacterium
CCGCCTCGGCATCGACGCGAGCGATCTGTGGAACCAGGCGCAGCGGGTCGGAGCCGCCGCGCGGCGGCCAGCCGCCCCGGCGGTCGCCGCGCCGGCCGTGCCCACCTCGTTCGACCGCGACCTGGTCCAGCTCCTCCTGCACTCGCGGGAGGCCCGGACGGCGCTCGCCGGGCTGGCCGAGCCTCAGGACGTCGGGCATCCGGCCCTGCGCGGAATCCTGACCGCGCTCCGGGCCCATCCGGACGTCCCACCCGAAGCGCTGGTCGGCCGGCTCGCCGAGGAGGAGGAGCGGAACCTCCTCTCCCGGCTCCTGCTCGAAGAGGGGCCGTGCCCGGACGCCCCGGCCGCGCTCGTCCAGGACATGCGGCGGCGGCTCGAACGCCGCCGGCACTTGAGACGGATCCGCGAGCTGCGGCAGGCGATCTCCCAGGCCCCGGTCGACGGCGACGCCGAGCTCGCCGAGCTCCAGCTCGCGCTCCAGGGCGAGGCCCGCCGCGTCCGCGAGCTGACCACGCCGGCGACCGTGTCGCCCGCCGCCCCCGACGGCCCGGACATCCTGGGCCGCGCGCCCCACGACCCGACGACGGAGGATGTACCCTCATGAGTGACGACCCGAAGATGGAAGAGCTGGACAAGCTGATCTCGATGGGCAAGCAGAAGGGCTACGTCACCTACGACGAGGTGAACGACGCCCTGCCCTCGGACATGGTCTCCCTGGACCAGCTCGACGACATCATGATGATGTTCGGGGCGATGGACATCGAGGTCGTCGACTCGGCCAAGGCCGCGCGGATCCCGGCGGAGATCGAGGACTCGCTGGACGAGCGCGAGGAGCCGGCGGCGAGCGAGAGCGGGGAGCCCATCGACCTCACCCCCGGCCCCATCGGGCGGACGGAAGACCCGGTCCGGATGTACCTCCGCGAGATGGGCCGTGTCTCGCTCCTGACCCGCGAGGGCGAGATCTCGCTCGCCAAGCGGATCGAGGAGGGCAAGGAAGAGGTCACGCGGGCCGTCATGGGGACGAACCTCGCGAAGAAGGAGTTCCAGGCCCTGCGGGAGGGGCTGAAGAAGGACCGGATCGCCGTCCGGGACATCGTGGACAGCTCCGACGAGGAGTTCCTCGAGGAGAAGGAGGAGGAGCTGGTCCGAGACGTGCTCGCGGGGCTCGCCCTCGTGGACCGGCTCGTGCGCGAGACGCAGGCGCTCCACCGGGAACGGAAGAAGTTCGGGCCCCGGCAGGCGCGGCATCCGAAGCGCCAGAAGCTCGACCTGGCCGTCCGGGCGAAGGAGGAGCGGATCTTCACGACGCTTCGGGAGATGGGGCTCAACGCCGGCGTGATCGAGCGGCTGGCGCAGCGCCTCAAGCAGATGGTCGCGAAGGTCGTCAAGGCCGAGCGGGAGACCATCCTCTGGAGCAACCCGGACCGGGGCAAGCCCGAGGAGTTCCAGGCCTTCCTGGGCTCGCTGGAAGACGCCGAGGACTCGGATCTCATCAACCTCCCGAGCGACCGCCACCTGGCCGCGCCCGAGCGCTGGAAGCGCTACGCCCAGCGCAAGATCAAGCGGGTGGAGAGCGACGCCGAGGCCAAGGTGGACGAGCTCAAGCGCATCGTCCGCGTGATCCGCGCGGGCGAGGAGAAGGCCGCGCAGGCCAAGAAGGAGATGGTCGAGGCCAACCTCCGCCTCGTCATCTCGATCGCCAAGAAGTACACGAACCGCGGGCTCCAGTTCCTCGACCTGATCCAGGAGGGGAACATCGGGCTCATGAAGGCGGTCGACAAGTTCGAGTACCGCCGCGGCTACAAGTTCTCCACCTATGCGACGTGGTGGATCCGCCAGGCCATCACCCGCGCCATCGCCGACCAGGCGCGCACGATCCGCATCCCCGTCCACATGATCGAGACGATCAACAAGCTGATCCGCACGTCACGCCAGCTGGTCCAGGAGCTGGGGCGCGAGCCGACCCCGGAGGAGATCGCGGCCAAGATGGACGTGCCGGTGGAGAAGGTGCGGAAGGTGCTCAAGATCGCCCAGGAGCCGATCAGCCTCGAGACGCCGATCGGCGAGGAGGAGGACAGCCACCTCGGCGACTTCATCGAGGACAAGCAGGTCGTCTCCCCCGTGGAGTCGATCATCGGGTTGAGCCTCCGCGAGCAGACGAACAAGGTCCTCGCGACGCTCACCCCGCGCGAGGAGAAGGTGCTGCGACTCCGGTTCGGCCTGACGGACGGCTGCGAGCACACCCTGGAGGAGGTCGGACAGGACTTCGCGGTCACCCGGGAGCGCATCCGGCAGATCGAGGCGAAGGCGCTGCGGAAGCTGCGACATCCCTCGCGGTCGAAGAAGCTGCGGAGCTTCCTCGAGTCGTGAGCGTGCGGCCGCCGCAATTTGTGCGCATGCGTGAAATCTGTTAGCATCCACGGAGGCGGGCCCATAGCTCAACTGGCAGAGCCACCGGCTCATAACCGGTCGGGTCCTGGTTCGAGTCCGGGTGGGCCCACCATCACCTGACATGGAACCGAACCTCGCGCGCCTGCACGACCTCCAGGGCCTCGACAGCCGGATCGCGGGGCTCGAGCGGAAGCTCGACGCGATCCCCGGGCGGATCCAGGCGATCCGCGACGCCTACCAGCAGGCGAAGGCGGCTGCGGACGCGCTCCGCGCCAAGCTCGACGGGATACGGAAGGAGGCCCGGGCCAAGGAGAAGGACCTCGACTTCCAGGCCAGCCAGCGGGCCAAGTGCGAGGCGCGGCTCTACGAGGTCAAGACCAACAAGGAGTACTCCGCCGTCCTCGCCGAGATCGAGACGCTCAAGGTGGAAAAGGGCCGGCTGGAGGAAGAGATCCTCGCCCTCATGGAAGCGCAGGAGCGCCTGGCGCGCGAGATCGGGGAGGCGGAGCGGCGGCTCCAGCGGCAGGCCGAGGAGTCGAAGGCGCAGGAGGCGGCGGCGACCGACGAGCTCCGCGCGCTCGAGGCCGACCTGGCCGGCGTCAGGTCCGAGCGCGCGTCGGTGGCCCGCGAGATCCCGCGCGACCTCCTCGCCCGCTACAACCGCCTTCTCCAGGGGCGCAGCGGCCTCGCCGTGGCCGTCGTCGGAGGGAACGGGATCTGTAGCGGCTGCCGGGTATCCCTGACCCCGCAGCGCTTCAACGAAGTGCGCCAGTCGAGCCAGATCCTCCCCTGCGAGTCCTGCGGCCGGATCCTCTACTACCAGCCCTGACGGGCCGCGGCCCCGTCCGACCCCAGAGCGCGCGAGGGTGAAAGGCCTGACCCATCCGCCGACCGGCGGCGCCGGGCGCCGCCCGCGGAATCGGCGTATAATGAGGCCTCGGCGTCAGAGGCAGCCGGATGGTCGCCGGATCCCGCCCGATCCAACGGGCGGCCCGGAGGAAAGTCCGGGCACCACAGGGCAGGGTGCTGGATAACGTCCAGGGGGGGCGACCCCACGGACAGTGCCACAGAGAAGAGACCGCCGCGCGTGAAGCGCGGCAAGGGTGAAACGGTGCGGTAAGAGCGCACCAGCGGTCCGGGTGACCGGGCCGGCTCGGCAAACCCCACCCGGTGCAAGGCCGAATAGGAGGGCGAGCCCCCTGCCGAGGGGGCGAAGGGTGGCCCGCCCGGAGCCCTCGGGTCAGGCCGCTAGAGCGGTCGGGTAACCGATCGCCCAGAGGAATGACCATCGCGGCAGCCCAGGAGACTGGCTGCCACACAGAACCCGGCTTACAGGCTGCCTCTGCCGCCGATCTTCTCCGCACGGCGGCCCTCGATCCACCCCGTCACGCCTCACTCCATCCCCGATGGCAGCGCTATCGGAGAAGCACGCGAAACGAGCTCACCAGGTTCACGCTCGACTCGATGCTGTAGTGGAACCGCACGAGGCTGCCGACGCGAAGGGCTCCCCAGTTCACCGGCAGGGCGTCGGGCACCACGTATTCGCGGTCGTCGTCGAGTCGGATCGTCCTGGTGGCGGGGTTGAGGGCGGTGATCCGGCCCTCGGCATCGAGCCCTTCTACCGTCGGCCCGCTGGGCGCAGCCGGGGCTACCCCACCGGACGGTAACGAGCCCTGAGCGGCGGCCTGGGTCGGGGCGGCCACCATCAGGAGCATGCCGACGACCCCGAGTAGCCGAGCCACGTCACGCATCGCGATGCGTGTGGAGCAAAGTGGATGCCGCCACGCCGACACGCGATTCCAGTGTGCTAGAGTGAGGTCGACGGGGCGCCGGGATACCGGGCCTGCCCCGGGCGCCGGCCTCGCACGGCGCGCGCGGTCTGGCCATCCCGCACCGTGGAGAGAGCATGTGGCGTGTCGTCCGACGCGGGCTCCCGGTGATCCTGGCCCTGACCGCCGCGGGCTGCATCTACACGAACATTCACACGCCCCGGGCCTATCGCTCCGCGACGCCGAGCGACGTCAAGGCGGCGCCGACCGACCGGACGGTCTCCGGACGGGGCTGTTACCAGACCGTGCTCTACCTCGTGTCCTGGGGCGATTCGAGCTATGCGGCGGCGACCCGGAACGCGCTCCGCAGCGACGCCGAGGCGATCCTCTACGACGTCAAGGCCGACGTCCAGCTCACGAGCGTCCTCCTCGGCGCGTACACGCGTGTCTGCACGGTCGTGACCGGCCGGGTGGGACGACCGTGAGCGGCCGCGCGCTCGCCGCGGGTGTGCTGGTCGCCCTGCTCGCCGGCGGACGCCCCGAGGCCCACGCGCAATCCGAGGCAAGCCCCGGCCTCATCGGGATCGGGGGCTACGTGATCTTCTTCGGCGCCGAAGGGCCCCTCTCCTACGCGACCCTGACGCCACGGGACGTGCCGCCGGAAGCGACGCGCGTCGGCCCGGTCACGGGACGGAGCTGCCAGTACGGCGTGTCGGTGCCGGTCGGCGGCCTCACCTCGAACACGCGCGTCTCGGGCGCCCTCGGGCAGGGCGGCTACGAGAAGGCGCTCACCGACATCCGGGCGCGCCACCCCGGTCTCCTCGGGATCTACGACGTCCAGGTGGACCAGCACGTCGTCCGGGTCCTCACGGTCTTCCAGCGCCTCTGCGTCGAGGTCACCGCGCGGGGCTTCAAGTGAGGACCGGCCCGCTGACGGGTCGCGCGGCCGTGGACGACGGTCGCGGCGCCGAGGCCGGGCCGCCATGACGCGAGCTGCCCCGCCCTACATCGCCGTCGTCCGCCGAGGGGAGCGAGAGGTCTACCGGACGCTGAAGGACTACCTGGAGGCGCGTGGTGTCGCCGAGGTCGTCTGGGAGCGGCGGGTCGGTGACCGCCGCACCAGGGCCGAGCGGCGGGTCCAGGGCGAGGCCGCCCGCCCCGAGGAGGAGCGCCGGGCCCGCCGGGAGGCCGGCGCCACCGACCGCCGCGCCGAGGACCGGCGCTTCGCGCCGCTCGGGACGCGGGTGGAGGTCCTCGGCTTCTTCATCGCGCGCCGCACGAGCCAGCCGCGAACACACGGACGCACCAGGACGCGCCGGCGGTAAGCTGTCGGAGGCCGCCGGCCTCCGCGATCAGCGGTGGTCGTGCTGCTGGAGGCGGACGGTGCTCCGTTCCAGGCGCTGGGCCAGCACCGTCATCACCTGCATCCCGATCTCCGGGCTCGAGCGGACCAGGTCCAGGAAGACCGGCGCCGCGATCTTGAACGTCACGACGCGGTCCTTGGCCCGAACCGTCGCCGTGCGGCGGCTCTGACACAGGACCGCCGTCTCGCCGAAGAGCGTGTGGCGGCCCATCGTCCCGAGCGGGATCTCGTGGCCCTCGGCGTCGGTGAGGCCGACCTCGGCCTCTCCCTCCGCGATGATGTAGACCGCGTCCGCCGGATCGCCCTGCCGCACGATCACTTCGCTGGGCTCGAAGCGCACGACCTCGGCCGTGTAGGCGATGAGCTTGAGCCGGGCCGTCGGAAGCCCGTTGAACAG
>JBIOTN010000204.1:0-28939 GCA_044866005.1 Candidatus Rokuibacteriota bacterium
CGTCGGGATCGCGGGTCGAGATGGAAGGGCTGCGCCCGCTCCCCCACTCGCCGAACACCGGGAGCCCCCGGACCTCGAGCGCGCGCCGGGCGGCGTCGAGCGCCTCGGCCGTGCGCCCGATCCGGAATGCGATGTGATAGAGACCCGGCGCACCCGCCGCCGGCGCGGGGGCGTCCGGGCCGACCGCCTGACAGGCGAGGTCGTGATGATGCCGCCCCGCGGAGAAGAACGCGAGGCGCCCGTCCTTGGCGCGGCCCCGGTCCGCCAGCCCGAGCACGTCCCGATAGAAGCGCGCGGAGGCCTCGACGTCGCGCACGAAGAGGGTCACGTGGCCGAGCTCCTCCACCCTGATTCGGGAACGGGCGCGCATCAGTCGCTGTCCGCCTTCGCGAACTCCTCGCCCAGGACGTGCCAGAGGGCGCCGAACTCCCGCGCATATGCCTCCGTTTCGCGGAGACGAATCACGTCCCGCGGACGCGGCAGCTTGACCTCGTGGATGAGCTTGACGCGTCCCGGCCGGCTCGTCAGGACGATGACCCGGTCGGCCAGCGTGATGGCCTCGGCGAGGTCGTGCGTGACGAAGATCACCGTCTGCCGGCGCGCCAGCCACAGCTCTAGCAGCTTCGCCTGGAGGCGGAGCTTCGTGTGGGTGTCCAGCGCGCCGAACGGCTCGTCCATCAGCAGGATCTCGGGCTCCACGATGAGCGTGCGCATCAGCGCAACCCGCTGCCGCATCCCGCCCGAGAGCGTGGCCGGGAAGGCCTCCTCGAACCCGACGAGCCCGATCAGGCGGATCGCCTCCGCCACGCGGCGCTCGCGCTCGCGCGGCGGTACCCCGCGATACTCCAGGCCGAGAGCGATGTTGCGCCGGACCGTGCGCCAGGGGAAGACGGTGTCCTTCTGGAAGACGTAGCCGAGCTGGGGGGGCACGCCCTCGGGCCGCCGGCCGTCGAGGCGGATCTCCCCGGCGGTCGGGGGAACGAAGCCGGCGATCATGTTGAGGACGGTGGACTTGCCGCATCCGGACGGGCCGACCAGGGCCACGAACTCCTTGTCCCGCACATCGAAGGAGATCGACCCGACCGCGGGGACCGCGCGGTCGGGGGCGATGAAGGTCTTGCTGAGGTCCCGGACGGCGACGCGGGTCTTCAGGATCTCTGGCGTGCCTTCCGGACGAACGACATGTCGACGGCCTTGGCGAAGGGGATCTCCCGGTCGAGCGTCTTCGTGGCCAGGAAGATCCTGAGCACGTCGTTGTACTCCTTCTCCTCGACCAGGAAGTCCCAGTCGAAGATGCCCTTGTAGTAGCGGATGGACTTCAGCACCTCGTCCTTGGAAAACGTGTCCATGTAGGGCCGGTGCAGGAGCTCGAGGACCTCGGCGTCCGCGGCCTTCTGGAGCCACTTCTGCGCCCGATAGCACCCCGTCACGTACCCCTGGACGGCGGCGGGATCGCGCTCGATCGTCTCCCTCAGGCAGTAGCCGACGGTCACCGGTAGGGGGCCGCCGAAGACCTGATTCCATGCCTTCTCGTCCAGGATGTTGTAGATCGCTTTGCCGAACCCCTGGTCTTCGGCCGCCCAGAGCCACTCCGGCACGGCCATGATCGCGTCGAACTTCCCCGCCTTGAGCCCGCCCAGCATCGTGGTGGAGGCGCCGCCGCCGACCCATTCGACCGCGTGGTTGAGCGACTTGCCGTCCGGCCCCGGGTACTGCTCGAGCACGTAGTTCCCGTACACATAGGTCCCGGACCCGATCGCGGTCGCGGCGACGACCCATTTGCCCCCGCCTGGCCGCTTCATGGTTCCGAGCTTCTCCACGCTGGTGAGCCCGGCGTCGAAGAGCTCCTTCCGCGCGACGATGTTGGCGTACGAGCACCGCGTGTCCGTCGCGAACAGGATGAGCGCGTCCTTGCCCTTTTCGGAGATCTTGAGCGGGTGATTCGAGTCCCCCAGCGCGAACATCGCCTGACCCGCGGCCAGGGCCTGGACCACCTTCGCGCCGCCGCCGGGGACGATGAACCCGCGGTCCACCGTCACCCCTTCTTCTTCGAAGAACTTCTTCTCCTTCGCCACCAGGTGCTGGGCGTAGACCACCGTGGAGACGCTGTGGGACGCGGTGATGGGCCGGGGGGGCCGCTGCGCCTGGGCCCGCGCCGCTCCCGGGAGCACGCCGGCGGCCCCGAGCGCGCCCGCGGCGATCAGGAACTCCCGGCGGCTCAGGGCGTGCGGGAATCGGGTCGGCATCGGGGACCTCCTGTGCGCGGCACGTCGGAACCGGGGGCCGGCGCCCTGCGAGGGTTATACCCGCGGCTCGGCGGGCATGTCAACGGCGCCGGCCCCGGTGGACCCGGAGCCGGCGGCCGTCAGCAGGCGGGGATGCGGCGGCGAGACCTTCCGGAGGTCAGTCGGCCGTCCGCCGTGGTTCGGGAAGCGGCGTGCCGAGCCCGAATCGCTGGTAGAGGAGCCGGACCAGCCGCTCCGGCACGACCTCCGTCGCTCCCAGGCAGTGCTGGCAGACGATCCGCACCTGGCCGGTGAAGATGTCCGACCAGAGGCCGACCTTGTGGAACATCTCCAGGGTCCCCGTGGGCGCGTCCCACGCGAGCAGGTAGAGATGACAGCAGGGACACACGTAGTGCGTGGGACGGACCCCGCGCTGCACCGCTTCGCTGACCATGAGAACCGCCTCCCTTCGGCCCGGGCTCGCGGCGATCCGGTCGCCAGCGAGCCAACGGGCAGACTTCACAATGAACGCTAATTAAATAAAATAAAACCGGATCAACTGTCAAGAAAAACCATATCGATTTCCCTGGGCCGGCCGGTCGGCTCCCTGCCGGGCCGGAGTCGTACGCTGGTGTCGGCCATCCCCTCGTCAT
This sequence comes from Candidatus Rokuibacteriota bacterium, assembly GCA_044866005.1. Lineage (GTDB taxonomy): Bacteria > Methylomirabilota > Methylomirabilia > Rokubacteriales > DASRDR01 > JBIOTN01. The sequence goes on from JBIOTN010000204.1 coordinate 2,879, forward strand.
TTCGAGCATTCCTGGCGGCGCACCCAGGGGAAGGTTGCGTTGACACTGCCCCGAGCGATCGGCTAGCATGAGGAGCACCACGATGGGCCTGATTGCGAGCATGACGGGGTACGGCCGCGCGGAGGCCCGGGGGGGACGGCTCGCTGTCGTCGTCGAGGCCCGGTCCCTCAACCACCGCTTCCTCGAGCTCGCGGTCAAGCTGCCCCGTGGCTTCGGTGGCCACGAGGCCGAGCTGCGCCAGGCCGTCCAGGGGCGGGCCTCCCGGGGACGGTTCGACGTCTCGGTCTCCGCCCGGCGGATCGGCGGAAGCCAGAGCCTTGTCCATGTCGACTCGGCGCTCGCCGCCGAGTACGTGCGCGGGGCCCGCGCCCTCGCGGAGACCGTAGGCCTGACCGGCGGGCTGACCCTGGCCGACCTGTTGCGTCTGCCCGGCGTCATCACGGTCGATGAGCCCGAGGAGACCGACGCAGAGAGCGGTCCCCTTCTCAAGGACGCGAGCCAGCAGGCGCTGGACGAGCTCCTCCGCATGCGACAGGCCGAGGGCGCGGCCCTGGCCGCGGAGCTCGGCGCGCATCTCACCGCGCTGCAGACCTGGGTGGCCGGCCTGGAGACGGTGCTCCCTCACGCGCTCGATCGCATTCAGGCGCGCGTCCGCGGGCGGATCCGCGCGCTGCTCGACGACGCCCCCGTCGACCCGGCCCGGATCGCGCAGGAAGCGGCCATGTGGGCGGGCAAGAGCGACGTCGCCGAAGAGCTCGCGCGGCTCGTCTCGCACGGCGCCCAGTTCCGCAGCCTTCTCGCGGCGGGGGGCGCCGTCGGCCGACAGCTCGACTTCCTCACCCAGGAAATGCACCGCGAGGTGAACACGATCGCCGCCAAGGCCGACGACGGCGAGCTGATCGCCCGGCTGCTCGAAGCCCGGACGATCGTCGAACGGCTCCGCGAGCAGGTGCAGAACGTCGAGTGAGCCGCTAGTGGCCCCCGCGCGTCGCGGGATGCTGATCGTCGTCTCGGCACCGTCCGGTGCCGGGAAGACCTCCCTGTGCCGGGAGATCCGCAAGGTCGTCGCCAACCTGGGCTACTCGATCTCCTACACGACGCGCCCGCCTCGGCCGGGCGAGGTCGACGGGTACGACTTCCACTTCGTCTCCGAGGCCGTCTTCCGGGAGATGGTGGACCGCAAGGAGTTCGCCGAATGGGCGCGCGTCCACGGCAACCTCTACGGGACGGAAGCCCGCGCGCTCGAGGAGGCGCTCGACCGCGGTGAGGACGTCCTGCTCGACATCGACACCCAGGGGGCCCGCCAGCTCCGGACGCGCTACCCTCACGGGCTGTTCGTGTTCGTGGTCGCGCCGTCGATGAAGGAGCTGGAACTGCGTCTCCGCGAGCGGAAGTCGGACGCGCCGCAGGAGATCGCGGGCCGGCTGGCGCGAGCGCTGGAGGAGATCGCGGCCTGGCGGGAGTACGACTACCTGATCGTGAACCGGGACCTGGACGAGGCGGTGCGGCAGCTCCAGTGCATCATCGAGGCCGAGCGGTGCCGGACCGCGCGGCGCGAGCTCAGCCTGCCGGATCTCGACCTGCCGGCCCGGCCCGAGAGGCTCGCTGGCCCATACAAGCAACGAGGAGGCGCTTGATGTCGTTCCCCCCGCTCGAGCGATGCCTGGAGAAGATCTCGAACCGTTACCTGCTGGTCGTCCTCTCTGCCAAGCGGAGCCGCCAGCTCAACCGCGGCAGCGCTCCCCAGGTCGAGTCCAAGCGCAAGAAGTGGACGAGCGCCGCCCTGGAAGAGGTGATCGCGGGGAAGATCCACGCCAAGCGCCCGGAGGCCAAGCCCGAGACGCCGAGCTCGCCGGGAGCCTGAGCGGATGACGCTGGCCGGCCGCGAGCTCGTCCTCGGCGTCACCGGCAGCATCGCCGCCTACAAGGCGGCCTACCTCCTCCGCGAGCTGCGCCGCCTCGAGGCCGGCGTCACGGTCGTGATGACCGCGCACGCGCGCGAGTTCGTGACGCCGCTCACCTTCCGTACGCTCTCGGGACGGCCGGTCCTGTCGGACCTGTTCGACCCGCAAGAGCCGGCGGCGGTCGAGCACGTCGCGCTCGCCGAGCGCGTCGACCTCATCCTGGTGGCCCCCGCGACCGCGAACGCGCTCGCCCGGGCGGCCCTCGGGCTGGCGGACGACTTCCTGGGCACCCTGCTCCTCGCCGCGCGTGCGCCCGTGCTGTTCGCTCCGGCCATGGACGGCGAGATGTGGCAGCAGCCGATCGTGCAGGCCCACGTCGCGGCGTTGCGGGGGCGCGGGGCGACGGTGCTGGAGCCGGGCCACGGCGAGCTGGCGTCGGGGCTCAGCGGGGTCGGACGGTTTCCCGAGGTATCCGAGATCGTCGAGGCGGCGGCGTGCCTCGCCTGGCCCAAGCGTGACCTGCTCGGGGACCACGTCCTCGTCAGCGCGGGGCCGACGCGCGAGCCCGTGGACCTGGTCCGCTACCTGTCGAATCGCTCGTCCGGCCGCATGGGGTATGCGCTGGCGACGCTGGCGGCGCGGCGGGGCGCCCAGGTCACGCTGGTCACCGGGCCGACCAGCCTCACGCCGCCCCCCGGGGTCCGCGTGATTCCCGTGCAGACGGCCGAGGAGATGCGGGAGGCGATCCTGCACGCGGCGGCTTCCGCGACGATCGTGATCAAGGCCGCCGCCGTCGCCGACTACCGCGTGCCTCGGCCCTCCTCGGAAAAGATCCGGTCGAAGCAGGAGGGCCTGACGCTCGCCCTCGCGCCGAATCCGGACATCCTTCAGGAGCTCGGTCGGGCGAAAGGGAGCCGCTTCCTCGTCGGCTTCGCTGCCGAAACGGGCGAGCTCCGCGAACACGCGCACGCCAAGCTCGTCGCCAAGGGGATCGACCTCATCGTCGCGAACGACGTGAGCCGGCCGGACATCGGCTTCGAGGCCGAGGAGAACCAGGTGGTGATGCTCGACCGCTGGGGTGGCATCTCCGAGCTCCCGCGCGGCCCGAAGCTCGAGATCGCCGACGCCATCCTGGACCGCGTGCAGACGCTGCGGCGCGCAGCGTCCATGGCAGCCCGGTCGTGACCCCGCCCGACGCGGCCGACCTCCTGGCGGAGGCGGCGCGCGGGCTGGCCGAGCACCTGCGTTTCCACCAGGCGCTCGGTCTCCACGACCTGCCGCTCCGCCGGTCCTACCTCGCCGGTCCGGAGGCCGCGCTCAGGCAGCTCGAGCGGGCGATCCAGGGCTGTACCCGCTGCAAGCTCGCCTCCGGGCGGACGACCATCGTCTTCGGCAGCGGCGCCCCGACCGCCCGGCTCGTCCTGATCGGCGAGGGGCCCGGCGAGGAGGAGGACCGGCAGGGCAAACCCTTCGTGGGCCGCGCCGGCCAGCTGCTCACCAAGATGCTCGAGTCGGTCGGGATCGCTCGGGACGACGTGTACATCTGTAACATCGTCAAGTGCCGCCCTCCCGGCAACCGCAACCCGGAGCCGGACGAGATCGCCGCCTGCGCCCCCTTTCTCGCCGGGCAGCTCGCGGCCATCCGGCCCGGCGTGATCGGTGCGCTCGGCGCCTTCGCCGCCCAGACGCTGCTCCGGACGAAGGAACCGATCAGCCGCCTCCGCGGACAGCTTCACCGCTACGGCGCCGCGGTCTTGATCCCGACCTTCCACCCGGCGTTTCTCCTCCGGAACCCGGGGCCGACGTACCGCCGCCTGGCATACGAGGACCTGAAGCTGCTGCGGCGGGAGTTCGACCAGGTCCGCGGGGCACCTCCGACCGCGGGCTCGTGAGCCCGGAGCCGAGCGGCCCACCGGTCGTCGCCGACGTCGTCGTCGGCCTTCCCGTCCCCCGGGTCTTCAGCTACGCCATCCCTGGCGCGCTCGAAGGTCGACTGGTCACAGGCCAGCGTGTCCGGGTGCCGTTCCAGGGTCGGCTTCGCCCGGGGGTCGTCGTCGGCCTCGCCCGGGCGATCACCGGGCGCCTCGAGCCGGTCGCCGCCGTCCTGGATCCCGTGCCGGCCCTCAGCCCGGCGCTGCTCGAGCTGACCCGCTGGGCCGCGGTCGAGACGGCGAGCGCGTGGGGCGAGACGGTCGCCCGCGCCCTTCCGCCACCTGCCCGGTTGGCGGCGCCGTCCGCGCTGCCGCCGGACCCGCTCCCGAGGACGCCAGGCCCCCTCGTCGTCGCATACGGTCCTGGCCGTGCGCGTCTCGTCGAGGACACGGCGTCACGGGCCCTGGCGGCCGGCGGGGCGGTGCTCGTGCTCGCCCCGGAGATCGAGGCGGCGCACGCCTGGGCGGACCGGCTCGCGCGTGCGCTCGGGGAGCCCGTCGGGCTCGTGACCAGCGAGGAATCGCCCCGACGCCGGTGGGAGACCTGGTGGGCCTGCCGGCGTGGTGTCGCGCGGGTCGTGGTCGGCACGCGCGCCGCGGCGTGCCTTCCGCTCACGCCGCTCGAGGCGACGATCGTGGTGGACGAGCACGACCCCGCGCACAAGGCCCCCGACGCGCCGCGGTGGCACGCCCGCGAACTCGCCATCGCGCGAAGCCGCCTGGAGGGCGGCCGCTGCCTCCTGGCGAGCGCGACCCCGAGCCTCGAGAGCTGGGCGCGGCTTCAGTCGGCGGAGGCGACGTCCGAGGAGGCCAAGGGGGAGCACTGGCCGACGGTACACCGGGTCGACCTCGGCATGGAGCGGACGGCGGGAAGCCTGTCGGCACCGCTTCGCGCGGCGCTCCGCGAGACCCTCGCGGCCGGCCACGCTGCGGTGCTCGTCCTGAACCGCCTCGGATATGCCCGGGCCCTCGGCTGTCGCGAGTGCGGGGCAGTGAGCCGCTGCAGCCGGTGCCGGGTGGCCCTCACCTACCACCTGGACGGGCGGGCGCTGGTATGCCGGCTGTGCGGCGGCCGGATGCCGGCCCGCAGCCAGTGCTGGCGCTGTCGCGGCCGCCGGCTCGCGCCGCTCGGCACGGGCATCGAACGGCTCGAGGCCGAGGTGCGGGCGGCCTTCCCGGCGGTGCCGGTGGCCCGGTACGATGGTGGGCTCGCTCCGGCCCGCGCCGAGGCGACGCGCGTCGCCTTCCAGGCGGGCCGCGTCAAGGTCCTTGTCGGGACTCACATGGCGGTTCGCCTCCTCCGCGACGCGCCGGTGAGCCTCGCGGCGCTCGTCCTTGCCGACGCGACGCTGGCGCTCCCGGACTTCCGGGCGGCGGAGCGGACCTTCCAGCTTGCCTGGCACCTCGCCGAAGGCCTGGCGCCGGCCGGGAGCCTCTGGCTCCAGTCCTTCTACCCGGACCACCCGGCGCTCGAGGCGGTGGCGCTCGGCGCCCGCGAGGTCTTCTACGACCCGGAGTGGGCCGAGCGTCGGGAACTGGGCTACCCGCCGGCCCGGCGGATGGTGCGCATCGTGGCGGAGGGCCGCGACGCGGCCCGGCCGATCGCGGATCTCGCCGCGCGTTGCCGCGGCGAGGGGCTGTCGCCGCTCGGGCCGGCGTGGCTCGCGGGGGGCCGCGTCCAGCTGGTGCTCCTCGGCGACCCCGGCTTGCCGACCGTCCTGGCGCGGGTGCTGGACCCGCTCCGCGGCCACCGGCGGCTCGGATCGGCGCGGCTGACCGTGGACGTCGACCCGGTCGAGCTGCCGTAGGGCGGGACGCCGGACGCGCGCGCTACAATAGGGCTGACGAAGGACCCATGATGACCGAAGGAGGCGGGCATGGCGGTTCTCCCGGTACGGCTCTACGGTGATCCGGCGCTCCGCCGCCGGGCTGAGCCGGTCGCGGCGATCACTCCGGACATCGAGCGCCTGCTCGACGATATGGTCGACACGATGTACGCATCCATCGGGATCGGCCTGGCCGCCCCCCAGGTCGGTGTCGGCCTGCGCCTCCTCGTCCTGGACGAGGGCAAAGGCGTCGCGCGCGCGTACCTGAACCCGCGCATCGTGGAAGCCGGCGGGTCCGTCACCGGAGAGGAAGGGTGTCTGTCGCTGCCCGGCGTCTTCGCCGGCGTGGCGCGCGCGGAGTGGGTGGTCGTCGAGGCGCAGGATCGAACGGGCGGGCCCCTTCGCCGGCACGCCACCGGGCTGGCCGCCCGGGTCTTCCAGCACGAGATCGATCACCTGGACGGGCTGCTCTTCATCGATCGGCTCGACAAGGTGACGCGCGATCGGATCAAGCGCCGGATCAAGCGCGAAGGCTTCCCCGAGGACGCCGCCACGAGCGCCCTCGCCCTCTAGCCACGGACGCGGCGCGCCCCCCGGCTCGGTCCTCGCGGCCGCCGCCTGCCATGCGCGTCCTCTTCTACGGCACCCCCGCGTTTGCCCTGCCCACGCTCCGGAGGCTCCTCGACCGGCACACCGTGGTCGGCGTGGTGACCCAGCCCGACCGGCCGGCCGGACGGGGGCAGCGCCCCCGGTCCTCGCCGGTCAAGCAGCTCGCGACCGGCGCAGGCCTGCCGGTCCTCCAGCCCGCGCGCCTGCGCGACGCCGGCTCGGCGGAGCCGCTCCGCGCCTTCGACCCGGAGGTGGCCGTCGTCGTCGCCTTCGGCCAGATCCTGCCGCGGGCCGTCCTCGACGTGCCGCGCCGCGGCTCGATCAACGTGCATGCCTCGCTCCTCCCGCACTATCGCGGCGCGGCGCCGGTCGCCTGGGCGATCATCCGCGGCGAGCGGGAGACGGGCGTGACCACGTTCCTCATGAACGAGGGGATGGACACCGGCCCCATCCTGCTCCAGCGCGCCGTCGCCATCGGCCATGACGAGACGGCAGGGGAGCTCGCCGGTCGGCTCGCCGAGCTCGGCGCCGATCTGCTGCTCGAGACCCTGGACCGCCTCGAGGCGATCACGCCGACGCCCCAGGACGACACCGCCGCGACGTTCGCGCCGCGGCTCCGCAAGGAGGACGGGGTCCTCGACTGGACCCGGCCGGCCGGCGAGCTCGCGGCGCTCGTGCGCGGGGTCAACCCGTGGCCCGGGGCGTCCACGCGGACGCCGGCCGGCCGGCTCGTCATCTGGCGCGCCCGCCCGGTGGCGGGTGCGGGGGAACCCGGCATCCTGGTCCACGCCGGGGAGACGCTCTGCGTCGGCACGGGGGCCGGCCTTCTCGAGCCGCTCGAGGTGCAGCCGGAGAATCGGCGCGCGATGAGCTGGGCGACGTACCTGCGCGGCGCGCGCCTCGGCCCCGGCGCGCCGCTGGGCCAGCATGTCCGAGCCGGCTGAGCGCCCGGCGGGCCTCGGGACGGCGCCGGCGCGGCGGACCTCCGCCCGGGCCGTGGCCCTCGACATCCTGCGCCGCGTGGAGGCCGACGGCGCCTATCCCGATCCCCTGCTCGAGACGCTCCCGGGCCGGGTCGGCATGGACGCGCGCGACCGCGCGCTCACGACCGAGCTCGTCTACGGGGTCCTGCGCTGGCAGCGCCTCCTGGACTGGCACCTCGCCCGCGCCTCGCGGCGGCCGCTCGCGGCGCTGACGGGCTGGGTCCGCGCGCTGCTGCGGCTGTCGGCCTACCAGCTCACGTTCCTGGACCGCATCCCGCCGTGGGCGGTCGTACACGAGGCGGTCGAGCTCGCGAAGCCACGGCGACCCCGCGGCGCGGCGCCGTTCGTCAACGGCGTCCTCCGCGCCCTGGCGGCCGGCCGGCCCTGGCCCGAGCCGACCGCGGAGGCGGTCGGCGACGGCCTGGAGGCGCTCGCCATCCGCACCTCGCACCCCAGCTGGCTCGTGCGGCGCTGGGTCGCGCGCTACGGCGAGGCCGAGGCCGAGGCACTGGCGCGTGCGATGAATGACCGGCCGCCGCTCACCGTCCGGGTGAACGCCCTCAAGACGACCGTCGAGGCCCTCATCGGAGCGTTCCAGGGGCAGGGCGCCGTGGTGACTGCCTGCCGTTACGCTCCGGAGGGACTGGTCGTGACGGGCGCGGGAGATCCGCGGAGCCTGGCACCGCTGCGGGCGGGCTGGTGCGCAGTGCAGGACGAAGGCGCGATCCTCGTCGGGCACGTGCTCGCGCCCGAAGCCGGCCAGACGGTCGCCGACGTGTGCGCCGCACCCGGGACGAAGACCAGCCACCTGGCCGCGCTCATGCGGAACCGCGGGCGGATCCTGGTCACGGATCGCCATCCCGGCCGCCTGGCGCGCGTGGGGCCGGCCTGTCGCCGGATGGGAGCCGAGATCGTCGAGGTTCGGGACGGCGGGGTCGAGGCGCTGGTCGGCGAATACGGTCCCATCTGCGACGGTGTCCTCGTCGACGCGCCGTGCTCGAACCTCGGCGTGCTGCGCCGGAACCCCGACGGCAAATGGCGCCGGCGCGAGGCCGATCTCGCGGGGCTCGCGGCCGCGCAGGGTGCGATCCTCGATGCCGCGGCCGGGCTCGTTCGCCCGGGCGGCGTCCTGGTCTACGCGACCTGCTCGCTGGAGCCCGAGGAGAACGAAGGGGTCGTCGCCGCCTTTCGCGCCCGACGCGAGGGATTCGAGCCCGACGCGATCCCGCCGTCCGTGCCGTCGACCTGCCTGGCGGCGCCGGGGATGCTCCGCATGTTCCCGCACCGGCACGGTTCGGACGGCTTCACCGCGCTGCGCCTGAGGAGACGCGCATGATCAAGATCGCCCCGTCGATCCTCGCGGCCGACTACGCGATCCTCGCCGAGGAGATCGCCAAGGTCGAGGCGGGTGGCGCCGATCAGCTCCACGTGGACGTGATGGACGGGCACTTCGTGCCGAACATCACGATCGGCATCCCGGTGGTCGAGGCGATCCGGAAGCGCACGCGGCTGCCCCTGGACCTGCATCTCATGATCGCCAACCCCGACACCTACCTCGAGCCGTTCGTCAGGGCCGGGGGGGACGCCCTCACCGTCCACGTGGAGGCCTGTCCCCATCTCCACCGGACCCTCGGGCGCATCCGGGAGCTTGGGGCCCGGGCCGGGGTTGCCCTGAACCCGGCCACGCCGCCGGCGGCCCTCGACTACGCGCTCGACGGCGCCGACCTCGTGCTCGTCATGTCGGTCAACCCCGGCTTCGGCGGCCAGGAGTTCATTGCCGCGACGTACGGCAAGGTGGAGGACGTGCGTCAGCGCCTGCGTGGTCGCGCGCTCGAGATCTCGGTGGACGGCGGGGTGAAGCTCGAGCACTGCCGGCGCCTGGTCGAGCGCGGCGCGACCACCCTCGTCGCGGGCTCGGCGATCTTCGGCGCCGCCGATCCGGCGAGCGAGGTGCGTCGGCTGCGAGCGGCCGCCCTCGGCTCCTAGTTGCATCGGGGGGTCTCGGAAGACCCCCCGATGCCTCCCCCCGCCGTTGCGGCGGCGAAAGCCGCCGCTCGGAAGCTTTCCCAGCGGCCCGAGTCTCGTCGGCGGCGTCCTCGACGCCTCCTCGTAGCCATTCTCCGGACGGCTCGCCTTGACTGGATCGCCGATCTCCTATAACCTAGGGTGCTTTCAGCCGTTTCCACGGCCGAAACCTAAGGCGGACCCCATGTTCGAAGCCCTGACGCAGCGCCTCGAAGCCATCTTCGACCGTCTCCGCGGAGCCGGCCGCCTGACCGAGGAGAACATCCAGGCGGCCCTGCGCGAGATCCGTGTCGCCCTGCTCGAGGCCGACGTCAACTTCCGCGTCGTCAAGTCGTTCGTCGAGCGCGTGCGCGAGCGCGCGGTCGGCCAGGAGGTGCTGCGCAGCCTCACGCCCGGCCAGCAGGTCGTCAAGATCGTACACGAGGAGCTGACGAGCCTGCTGGGCGGCGCGGCGCACCGGCTGGCGATGGCCGCGCATCCGCCCACGGTGATCATGGCGATCGGCCTTCAGGGCTCGGGCAAGACGACGACGGTGGCCAAGCTGGGTCGTTACTTCCAGCGCGAGGGCTTCCGCCCGATGCTCGTCGCAGCGGATGTCTACCGGCCCGCGGCGATCGAGCAGCTTCGAGTCCTGGGCGGCGAACTCGGCCTGCCGGTGCACGGGGCGGACGGAAAGCGGCCGGTGGCGCTCTGCCGGGAGGCGATCGAGCTGGCCGCGACCCGGGGCTCGAACCCCCTCCTGGTCGACACGGCGGGGCGCCTGCACATCGACGAGACGATGATCGAAGAGCTCCGGGAGCTCCGGCGGGAAATCAAGCCGCATCACATCCTCCTCGTCGCGGACGCCATGACCGGACAGGACGCGGTCACCATGGCTGAGCGCTTCAACGCCGCCGTGGGATACGACGGCGTGGTCCTCACGAAGCTGGACGGGGATGCGCGCGGCGGCGCGGCGCTGTCGATCCGGGCCGCGGCGGGCAAGCCGATCGTCTTCTGCGGCGTGGGAGAGCGCGTGGATGCCCTCGAGCCGTTCCATCCCGACCGGATGGCCTCGCGCATCCTCGGCATGGGGGACGTCCTCTCCCTGGTCGAGAAGGCCCAGGCGACGGTGGACGCGGCCAAAGCCGAAGAGCTGGCCAAGAAGATCCAGCAGGAGACCTTCACCCTCGAGGACTTCGCGGAACAGCTCGGCCAGCTCCGGAAGATGGGGCCGCTCGACCAGATCGTGGACATGCTTCCGTTCTTCAAGGGTGCGCGACCGCCGGCGGGGGAGCTGGACGCCGAGGGTCACCAGCTCCGGAGGTTCGAGGCCATCATCGGCTCGATGACCGTCGAGGAGCGCCGGACGCCGGCCATCATCAACGGGGAGCGCCGCCTCCGCATCGCGCGCGGGAGCGGCACGACCGTCCAGGACGTGAACCGCTTGCTGAAGCAGTACGCGCAGCTCAAGAAAGTGATGAAGGGGCTCAAGGGAGTGCGGGGACGCGCCGGGGCGAAGGAGCTCCGCCGCGCCCTGCCGTTTCTCGACGCCTGAGAGGAGAGTGCAGATGGCGGCTCGGATTCGCCTGCGACGGACCGGCACGACGAAGCGCCCCTCCTACCGCGTGGTGGTGGCGGACGCCCGCACGCCGCGCGATGGCCGGTTCCTGGACGCGATCGGCTACTACAACCCGCTGACCGACCCGCCGGTGATCCGTATCGACGCGGAAAAGGCGACGGCCTGGCTGAAGAAGGGCGCCCTCCCTTCGAACACGGTCCGTCACCTGCTCGCCCGCGCGGGGGTACGCGCGGGCTGACCGGTCGACCCCGGGTCGTTCCAGGGCATGGACTTGATCGCGGTCGGTCGCGTGGTCCGCCCGCAGGGGCGCCGTGGCGAGGTGCGGCTCGAGCCCTTGACGGACGAGCCGCGCCGGCTGGCGGAGCTGCGAGAATGCTATCTCGTGCCGCCCGAGCCGGGAGAGCATCGCCGCGTGGAGTCGGTCTGGTTCCAGGGCGACGTCCCGGTCGTGAAGCTCGGTGGCGTGGAGAGCCTCGACGCAGCCGAGGCGCTCGCCGGCCGGCTCGTCGCGATTCCTCGCGCCGAGGCCCGCGCGCTCCCGCCCGATCGGTTCTATACCTTCGAGCTGATCGGCTGCGAGGTCCGCTCGACCGAGGGTACGGTGCTCGGCTCGGTCAGGGACGTGCTGGGGGGCGCGCACCATGACCTCTGGGTCGTGCGGGCCGGGGTGCGGGAGTGCCTCATCCCGGCAGTGTCGGCGATCGTGGAGCGGGTCGACCTCGCCGAGCGCGTTGTCGTGATCCGCCCGCCCGAGGGGCTCCTCGACCTGGACCAGGCCTGAGCGGCGGCCATGCGGATCGACGTCGTCACGCTCTTCCCCCAGATGTTCAGCGGACCTCTGTCCGAATCGATGCTGCGGGTCGCCCAGGACAAGGGCGCGGTCGAGATCCGACTGGTGAACCTCCGCGAGCACGGGGAGGGGCGCCATCGCGTCACCGATGATTACCCCTTCGGTGGCGGGGGCGGCATGGTGCTGAAGCCCGAGCCGCTCTTCCGGGCCATCGAGCCCCTGCGCGCATCCGGGGGACGGGTGATCCTGCTGTGCCCGCAGGGGGCGGCGTTCACGCAGGCGACCGCGGCCCGGCTGGCCCAGGTGCCCCACCTGGTCCTCGTCTGCGGTCACTACGAGGGGGTCGACGAGCGGGTGCGCGCGCACCTCGCGGACGAGGAGCTCTCCATCGGGGACTATGTTCTGACCGGCGGCGAGCTGCCGGCCCTCGTGGTGATGGATGCGGTCGTGCGTCTCCTGCCCGGCGTCCTGGGCGACCCGAGCGCGCCGGCGAAGGATTCGTTCGCGGACGGCCGCCTCGACTATCCGCAGTACACGCGCCCGGCGGACTTCCGCGGGTGGGCCGTACCGGACGTGCTGCTCTCGGGGGACCACGATCGGATCGCGGTCTGGCGGCGCCGGGAGGCGCTGCGACGGACGGTGGAGCGGCGGCCCGATCTCCTGAGCGTGGCCCCCCCGAGCGACGAGGAGCAGCGCTGGCTGGGTGAGCTGCGGTCAGGGCACGCCTTCGATTCCGATTCCGCGGCGAACAGCGGCGATGTCTCGCGGTGACCGCCTCCCGGGGAGGCCGGCCCCGGCCCGCTAGCCGAAGCGCGAGCGACGAGAGAGGAGCCCAGGCATGGACGCGATTTCGGTCGTCGAAGCAGGAATACTCAAGCGCGACCGGGGCGGCTTCGCCCCCGGGGACACCGTCCGGGTCCACGTCAAGGTCGTCGAAGGCGAAAAGGAGCGGGTGCAGATCTTCGAGGGCGTCGTGATCCGAAGGCGCGGCGAGGGCGCCCGCGCGACGTTCACGGTCCGTCGAGTGTCCTACGGGGTCGGCGTCGAGCGGACGTTCCCCCTCCACTCGCCACGCATCGAGCGGATTCAGGTGATGAAGTCCGGCCACGTCCGTCGCTCCAAGCTTTACTATCTCCGCGAGCGCACGGGCAAAGCGGCACGTCTCCGGGAGAAGCGCGCCACGCAAGAGTAGCCCGGCGGCCGCCCTGGAGCGGCCACGGCGCGAGCCCGGCGGAACGGTGAAGCGCAACGCCCGGCAGCCGTTGCAGCAAGCGTTGTTCGAGCTCCCCGAGGGGCTCTACGTCCAGGAGCAGGAGTTCTGGACGCAGGGTCGCTTCGTCGCCGGGGTGGACGAGGTGGGACGCGGACCGCTCGCCGGCCCCGTCGTGGCGGGCGCCGTCATCCTGGCGCCGGATCGGCCGATCGAAGGGCTGCGGGACTCCAAGCTCCTCACGGCGCGGCAGCGCCGGCTCCTCGCGCGCGCCATCCGAGAGCGCGCGCTGGCCTGGGCCGTCTGCCGGGTGGGGCCCGGTCGCATCGACACACTGAACATCCTCGAGGCGACCTGGGACGCCATGCGTCGCGCCCTGGCCCGGCTGGCCCCGACCCCGGCCGCGGTGCTCGTGGACGGGCGGCTCCGGGTCCCCGGGCTCGTGTGCCCGCAGCGCGCGATCGTCCGGGGCGACCGTCGCTGTGCCTCCATCGCGGCCGCCTCCATCCTGGCGAAGGTCGTGCGCGATCACTTCATGATCCGGGCGGATCATCGCTATCCGGGCTACGGCTTCCGCCTCCACAAAGGCTACGCCACCGCCGCCCACTTCGAGGCGCTGGGCCGGCTCGGGCCGTGCCCGCTGCATCGTCTGAGCTTCCACGGCGTCGTGCGGACTCTCGGCGTGGCGCCGCTCGCGCTGCCGCTGCCGCCGTTCGACCCGGAATCGCCGGCTCCCTAGCGCTCCTCTTCGCGCCGCCCGACGTCGCGACCTCTCGGGCCGCTCCGCCGCCTCGCCGCGCCGACGGCCGTCACTACGGGAACGTCACCAGGTACCCGGAGAGCGTCGCGAAGAATATCGCGGACCCCGCCACGCTGCTCCTCAGGAAGCCGAACCGGACCGTTGTGCCGGGATCGGCGTAGACCTGGACCGCATGGTTCGCCACGAAAGTGTGAGCTGTGGCCCCGCCGCTGGACTGCTCGATCAGCAGGAGAATGTGGCTGGCCGATACACCGTTGACGGTCGTCGAGAACGCGACCTCGGCGGGCCCCTGCGACTCGGGCATGCGCGCGAGTGCCGAGAGGTGCTCGATGACGAGCCGCTTGCCTGCCGGTACCGTGAAGCCCCCGCTCTCCGCGAATCCGAGGCCATCCACGAACGTGATGGTGAAGGGGACCTGGATGGCGTCCTTCGCGTTCACGACTTTGACGGGCAGCGAGACCTGAGCGTGTGCGGGGATCGCCACCAGTGCCAGCATGAGCGGCACGCCGGGGACAATGGCTCGCGTGATGACCGACATGATGTCCTCCCCTCGGGCCTGTGTAGGTCGGGACCCTGGCCGGGATTCTCGACAGGGGACGGGGTTCCGCCTCCTATCGCGGCCGTGAACGAACCGAGCAATGCCGGCGGTCAGCCCATCCCCTCCGGGACGTCGAACGGACGTCGTTCTCGTGTGGGCGACCCCGATCGCGCCCGGCGGCGCGTCCCAGGGGAAGCCTCGCCGGATCGTCGCCAGCCCCCAGGGCCTCGCTGCGGCCACGGACGTGCGGAGCGGACCGATTCCCGAAGCCTCCTCGCGCGCCGCGCGAGCGGGCGCGGGTCGACGGAGCGATACGCCCTGTATCTCGAGCGCGCGGCCGCCGCGCCGACGCCGAGCGCCAAGTGCCGGCGCTCTCGCCCGCAGTCGAGTTGGTGGAGCTCTTGCACCGTGGCGCGGGCAATGGGACCGCCCGAACACCGGCGTGCCGCGCGCCGTCCGACCCGTCCGGCAGGGCAGGCCGGGGAGGAGATCGCTGCCCGGTTTCTCGAGCGCCACGGTTTTCGGATCCTGGCTCGCAACCTGCGCTCGCGGCTCGGCGAGATCGACCTCATCGCGCGCGATGGCGGCACGCTCGTCTTCGTGGAGGTGAAGGCCCGGCGCGGACCGGGCAGCGAGCCGCCGCAGGTGGCGGTCGATGCCCGGAAGCGGTTGCGCCTGGCGCGGCTGGCGCTCCACTACCTGGCCCGGCAGTGGCTTGCCGACCTGGCCTGCCGCTTCGACGTCGTCGCCGTCACGCTCGAGCCGGACGGGGATGCGGCGTCCCGGGTCGAGCACTTCCCCGGCGCGTTCCGTCAGGACGGCTGGACGGGGTGAGCGTGCCGGCTACGGCTCGAGGCCGCAGCTCACCACGGCTGCCGAGACGGCACTGTTGACGCCGTACGTGCCGTAGTCGGCGAATCCGGACCCCGCGGTGAACTGCGGCGGACTCAGGAAGACGTCGAACTGCCCCTGGGTGGCGTCCGCGAAGAAGGTCACCCCGAGCTCGACGAACGAGCCGTCCTTCGCGACAGTCGACGCGCCGAAGGCAGGGCTCAGCCCGGCCACCCGGCCGGTCAGGGCCTGGATCGCGCCAGGAGGCGTGGTGTGAAGCGGGCCCTTGAACCGGAAAAAGCCGAGGTCACCGCTGAGCGCGCCGCTGAGCTGCAGACAGAAATCCGCGGACGCCGGCGTCGCGGCGGCGAGGCCAGCCGCGATCAGCGCCGCGGTCAGGACCGCTGCGACCGACCCGCGGCGCACGCCGGCCCTGCCGCTCGCCCCGCCTTGCCCGGCACCGGATTGCCCCTGGACATGCGAAACGGTCACGCGCATGACACCCTCCGCGTCCGATCCGTGTGTGTTGGCTCGATTGAACCGCGCCGCGTGGGGTTCCACGGTAGCGCTCGCGTCGCGGGCGCGTCAACCCGGCTCGCCGCGCGCGCCCGGTCCCGGCGGGTCCTTCCGGCCGGCGGACCGGTCTGAGGTCGGCATGCTGGCGCGAGTCGTGTCGGCCTGCCTGACCGGGATCGAGGCGGCGCTCGTCCGCGTCGAGGTGGACGTGAGCCACGGGCTGCCGAACTTCGCCACCGTGGGCCTGCCGGACCCCGTCGTGCGCGAGAGCCGCGACCGCGTGCGCACGGCCATTCGCAACTCCGGCTTCACATTCCCGGCGGACCGGGTCACCGTCAACCTGGCCCCGGCCGACCTGCGAAAGGAAGGCGTGAGCTTCGACCTGCCGATCGCGCTGGGACTCCTGGCGGCAGCGGGCGGCATCAAGCCGGAGCGGATGCAGGGCCTCCTGGTGGTCGGCGAGCTCGCGCTGGACGGCGTGATCCATCCGGTGCGGGGCGTCCTTCCCATGGCCCTGGCGGCAGCGCGGGCCGGGCTCGGCGGCTGCCTCCTCGCGCCCGCGAACGCCATGGAAGCGGCGGTGGTCGACCGGCTCCCCGCCTACGGGGTGGCCTCGCTGGCGGAGGCGGCGGCCTTCCTGAACGGGGAGCGTGCCATGGAGCCCGTCTGCGTCGACGGGGAACGCCTGCTGGGAGCCGAGCGCGCCGATGACGTCGACTTCGCCGACGTCCATGGCCAGCTGCACGCCAAACGCGCCCTGGAGGTCGCGGCGGCGGGAAGTCACAACCTCCTCATGATCGGACCGCCGGGGAGCGGCAAGACGATGCTGGCGCGGCGGCTTCCCACGATCCTGCCGCCGCTGACGCTGGCGGAGGCGCTCGAAGTGAGCACGGTCTGGAGCGTGGCCGGGCGCCTGCCGGCCGACGGGCTCATGGCGAAGCGCCCGTTCCGCGCGCCACACCACACGACCTCCGACGCCGGCCTGATCGGTGGGAGCCGCGTGCCGCATCCCGGTGAGGTGAGCCTGGCCCATCGCGGCGTCCTGTTCCTGGACGAGCTGCCCGAGTTCCGGACCCACGTGCTCGAGACCCTGCGCCAGCCATTGGAAGACGGCCGGGTCGTCATCTCGCGGGCGGGCGGCAGCGTGACGTTCCCGGCAGACTTCCAGCTCGTGGCGGCCACGAACCTCTGCCGCCGCGGCTGCCGGGCACTCGCCGCGTGTACCTGCCCCTCCGGCGACCGACTCGCCTACCTGGGCCGCCTCTCGGGGCCCCTCCTCGACCGGATCGACATCCAGGTCGAGGTGCCCGCCGTCCCCTTCCGGGAGCTCGGCGGCGCGGCCCCCCCGGGGGAGTCGTCGGCGGCGGTCCGGCAGCGCGTCATCGCCGCGCGGGATCCTCAGCGATTCCGACTGGGCCGGACCGAAACGCGAGTGAACGCGCGAATGACCGGGCGTCAGGTCGCCCGGTATTGCCCGATCTCGGCCGAGGGCCGGCAGCTCCTGGGCCAGGCCGTGGACCGCCTCGGCCTGTCCGCGCGGGCGCACGACCGAGTACTCAAGGTGGCGCGGACGATCGCGGACCTGGCGGGTCGGGAGCACATCCAGCCCGAGCACCTCGCGGAAGCGCTCGTCTACCGCGTCCTCGACCGCCAGCCGCGCTGAGCCAGCCGCCGGGCTCGTCCCGGAACCAGGGGAGACACGCCGGCTTTCCGCCGTGGCAGTCCCGGGCCGCTTCGCTATACTGGGGGCATCAGGGTCCGAGCCTGCCCGCGGCGGAGGTGAAGAGTGCGCGAGGGCGTCCGACTCGACCGGACACAGACCGCCGTCGTGATCGTCGACCTTCAGGAGCGGCTGTTCGGGGCCATGGATCCCGAGCAGCGCGAGGCCGCCGTGCGAAACGTGAAGATCCTCGCCGCGGCCGCGCGCCGGCTGGGGATCCCGCTGGCCGTCACCGAGCAGTATCCCAAGGGCCTCGGCCACACGCTGCCGGAAGTCCGGGAAGCCGTGGGTCCGGTGGAGCCGCTCAGCAAGGTGACGTTCAGCTGCTGCGGGCTGTCGGGGTTCGCGGAGGGGCTCCGCAGCCAGGGCGTCCGCGCGGTGGTGCTCGCGGGGCTGGAGACGCATGTCTGCGTCCTCTTGACCGCGCTCGATCTGCTGGCCGAGGGCTTTGCCGTCCACGTGCCCGCGGACGCGACCGTCAGCCGCGCCCGGCGGAACTGGAAGGTCGCCCTGGCTCTTCTCCGGGCGGAAGGCGTCGTCGTCACGACCACGGAGACGGTCGTCTTCCAGCTCCTCCGGCAAGCGGACACCGACGATTTCCGAGCGCTCGCTCCGTTCCTGAAGTAATCCGGTCCCCACCAGTGGCGCGATACTTCGACATCCGAACGACCGTGCTCATCGCAGTCGGCCACGGCCTCTTGCCCGAAGAGGAGGACCGCCCGATCGCATACGAGCTGCGGCGCGCCATCAACGAGCGCGGCCGGGGGACGGACGGTCACGTCGGGGTCGTGGTGACCGACGTGTGGATGCTCCAGAACGAGATGGCCGAGTTCTTCCCCGCGATCGCCCTGGGCGGGCCGGGCGTCAACGGCTTCACGGCGCAGATCTACGAGGATCTGCCCGTCGCCTACTCGCGAGACCAGCGGGTCTTCATCCAGATGGATGCGGCCGGCACGGGCAAACGCGTCGCGGTGTGGGGCATGGACCAGGACACGACGCGCGAGGCGAGCCGCACGTTCGTGGCGGAAGGTCACCTCGACCGGTTCCTGGACCTGGTGTGGCGTCGCGGTGGCGGCTGAGACCGGGCGGCGACCCTCGGGTATCGCGGTCGCCGTCGACGTCATCATCGAAATGGAAGCGGGCGCGATCGTGTTGATCGCCCGCCGTCATCCTCCGCCGGGATGGGCGCTGCCTGGGGGGTTCGTCGAGCCGGGGGAGACGCTGGAGGCCGCCGCGATCCGCGAGGCGTACGAAGAGACCGGACTCCGGATCGAGCTCGTGCGCCAGCTCCACACCTACTCGGATCCGGCCCGCGACCCGCGAGGCCACACGATCTCGACCGTCTTCATCGCCCGCGGGCGCGGCGTGCCGGAAGGGCGCGACGACGCCCAGGCGGCCGGGATGTTCCGGCGAGAGACCCTACCGCACCCGTTGGCCTTCGACCACGGGCAGATCCTCGCGGACTACTATGCGGGCCGCTACTGAGGCGGTGGGCGTGTCGGCGCGGCGTCTTCAGAACCCGCGCCGGAGCGTCGGCGCGGGCACGGGCGGGAGGTTCGTGTAGGACACCGTCCCGTCCGCCCGGAGAAAGCGAAAGATCTGCTGCGGGGCCTGGCCCACCGCCCAGGGCCGCCCCGGTCCATCGAGCCCGTCGTAGAACGCCCGCACCTTCCGCACGTACTCCTGGGTCTCGGCGTAGGGGGGGACGCCCTGGTACGCGCGGACCGCCTCCTCGCCGGCGTTGTACGCCGCCAGCGCGAGCGTCACATCTCCCGAGAACCGCTGGAGCAACTCCCGCAAGTGGCGCACGCCGCCGTCGACGTTCTGCTGGGGGTCGAACGGATTGCGGACGCCGAGCTCCGCGGCCCGCTGCGGCATGAGCTGCATGAGGCCCTGGGCGCCCTTCCGCGACACGGCCCGGGGATTACCGGCGGACTCCACCACGACGACTGCCTCCACGAGCCGGCGGTCCACCAGGTAGCGCTCCGCCGTCACCCGGATGAGCTCGGCGTAGGGCACCGGCGCACGGCCGCGGATACCCGTGAAGGGCACGGGCGCGGCGGCGCTACGAGGCTCGACCCAGCCGGGAAGGCGCCGGTACCGGGGGTCGGAGGGGGCGTTCGTGTAGTGGACGACGCCGGCCGGGTCCTCGTACCGGTAGGTGTCGCCTGCGGCCGGGCTGCTGACCGCGAGGCCGGCGAGCACCCAGAGAACCCCTGCCTGCGCGGCGCCCCTCCCGAGCATGGGGCGCCATTCTAGGGAAAGGCGTCGAGCGGTGTCAAGTTTACCGGGACGTGGCGGATCGTCCCGTCAGTTCAAGCTTTCTCCCGCGAAGGCGGCCTCGCGTTCCGGGCGCCAACGCCGGCCGTCGGGCAGGGCGATCCGCAGCACCTCGGACACGGTCGAGACCAGGTGAATGGTGAGCTGGGCCCGGACGTCAGCCGGAACGTCCTCGACCAGCGCCTTCTCGTTCTGCCGCGGCAGGATGACGGTCGTGATGCCTGCCCGGTGGGCGGCCAGCACTTTCTCCTTGATGCCTCCCACGGGAAGCACCCGTCCGCTCAGAGTGATCTCGCCGGTCATGGCGAGGCGGGGCTGCACCGGCCGGCTCGTCAGGAGCGAGGCGAGCGCGGTGGCGAGGGTGATCCCGGCCGAAGGCCCGTCCTTCGGGATCGCGCCGGCCGGCACGTGCAGGTGCAGGTCGTTCTCGCTCCAGAAGCCGGGATCGATCCCCAACTCGTGGGCGTGCGTCCGTACCCACGTGACCGCGGCCTGGGCCGACTCCTTCATCACGTCGCCGAGCTGTCCGGTCAGCGTCAAGGACTTCCCGCCCTTCATCATCGACGCCTCGACGAACAGGATATCGCCGCCGGCGGGCGTCCACGCGAGCCCGACCGCCACGCCGGGCACGCGGGTCCGCTCTTCCAGCTCTTCCTCGATGAGGAAGCGCGGCGACCCCAGGAACGCCGTCACGCGCTCCACCGTGATCGTCATCGGCTCGTCATGGCCCTCGGCGCGCCGGCGCGCGACCTTCCGGCAGAGCGAGGCGATGTCGCGCTCGAGGTTCCGGATCCCGGCCTCCCGCGTGTAGCTGCGGACGAGCATCCGCAGCGCCTCCTCGCTGAAGCTGATGTCCCGGCCGAGAACCAGGCCGTGCTCCCTCGCCTGCTTGGGGCAGAGATGCCGCAGGGCGATCTGGACCTTCTCGTCCTCCGTGTACCCGGCGAGGTGGATCACCTCCATCCGGTCCCGCAACGGGGCGGGGATGGGATCCAGGAGGTTCGCCGTGGTGATGAACAGGATCCGGGAGAGGTCGAATGCCACGTCGAGGTAATGGTCCCGGAACGTCGCGTTCTGCTCCGGATCCAGGACCTCGAGCAACGCCGACGCGGGGTCACCCCGGAAGTCGAATCCCAGCTTGTCCACCTCGTCCAGCATGAACACCGGGTTTCGGGTCTCCGTCCGACGCAACCCCTGGATGATCTGCCCTGGCAGCGCGCCGATGTACGTGCGCCGGTGGCCCCGGATCTCGGCCTCGTCCCGCATGCCGCCCAGCGAGATCCGGTGGAACTTGCGGCCGAGGGCGCGGGCGATGGAGCGTCCCAGCGAGGTCTTGCCCACGCCCGGTGGGCCGACGAAGCAGAGGATCGGGTCCTTGCCGTCGGGTCGGATCTTGCGAACGGCGAGATACTCGAGGATCCGGTCCTTGATCTTGTCGAGCCCCCAGTGGTCCTCGTCCAGGACCGTCCGGGCCCGGACGAGATCGATGTCGTCGTGCGTCTCCTTCTGCCACGGCAGCGACACGAGCCATTCGAGGTACGTCCGCACGACCGTGTACTCGGCCGCGGCCGGCGGCATCTTGGCGAGCCGGTCGAGCTCGCGAACAGCTTCGCGGTGTGCCTCCTCGGACATACCGGCGGACTCGATCTTCTCCCGCAGTTCGGCGATCTCCTGCGTGCGCTCATCTCCCTCGCCGAGCTCCTGCTGGATGGCCTTCATCTGCTCGCGGAGGTAGTACTCCCGCTGCGTCTTGGTCATCTCGCTCTCGACCCGCGACTGGATCTTGGAGCCGAGCTCCAGGACTTCCGCCTCCTTCACCAGCACCCCGACCAGCGCCTTGAGCCGCGCCTTGACGTCGGACGTCTCGAGCAGGGTCTGCTTGTGCTCCATGGTGAGGGACGGCAGCAGCGCCGCCATGAGGTCGGCCATGCGGCCCGGATCCCCGGCGCTCGACACCAGCGGGACGAGCTCGTCGGCGAGCCGCGGGGACAGCTCCACGATGCGCTCGAACAGCGCGAGGGCCTGCCGTGCCAGGGCTTCGGCTTCCGCGTCGTCGGAAGCGGCCGGAATGTCGGGCAGCCGCTCGATGCGGGCCTTGAGGTACGGCGCCGTCTGCGTGAACTCGACGAACCGGAACCGCTCGATCCCCTGGATCACGAGGCGAATCGTCCCGTCCGGTTGCTTCAAGAGCCTGTGGATGGCCGCGACGGTCCCCACCCCGTGGAGATCCTGTGGCGCCGGGGTCTCCTGCGTGGCCTCCCGCTGCGTCACCACGCCGACGAGGCGCGAGCCGCGCACCGCCTCGTCGACGAGCCGCACGGAGGCAGGTCGGGCCACCGCCAGCGGCAGGACTGCCTGGGGGAAGAGCACCGCCTCCCGCAGGGGAAGGATGGGGAGCTCGTCTGCCGCGCCCGGGTTCACGGGTTCGTGCGCCTCTCGCGCCTTGGCTTCGACCGCCATCGTGGAGTCGCTCATGATGCCTCTTCCGGCAGACTGCGGACCCGGCCGGGCGCCGCTTCCGAACGCGACTGATCCCGCTCCCAGGCCTCTTGGCACCGGGTGCATCGGACCGCGAACGGATGCGCGCGCAGCCGGTTGAAGTTGATCGGCTCCTCGCAGACCTCGCACCGCCCGTAGCTGCCTTCGTCCATCTTCTTCAGTGCGAGGTCGATCTGTGCCAGCATCCCCGCCCGCCGGTCGGCGACCGCGAAACCCATCTCGTCGTCCGGACTCAGCGCGAGCCGGTCACCGAAGGGCGTACCCTCGATCTTCTCGCGCTGGGCCGCCTCCCGCCGCTCCTCGCGCTCGTCGCGGAGCTTGCCGACCAGCTCGGCGCGCTTCGTCAGGAGCGACGCCTTCAGCTCGGCCTGGGTCGCGACCGGGCTCGTGCCGGTGGCCGGACGCTTGCCGGTGGCCGGACGCTTGCTGGTGGCCGGGCCCTGGCTGGTGGCCGGGCCCTGGCTGGTGGCCGGGCCCTGGCCGGACACCAGGCTCTTGCTGGCCGTCGGGCTGTGGCCGGTGGCCGGGCCCTTCAGGGCTGCCGGTCGCTTCGCGGCCGGGCGGGCCGGCTGACCCTTGGCGGTGGTCGGGCCCTTCACCGCCGCCCCGAGTTTCCCCGAACGTGGTCGTGTCATCGCGTCTCCTTGGCGTTCGTGCTCGTTTGTCCTGCGCCCACGGCGTTTAGAAGACATCGAGCTTCCGGAGCCTCCGGTCGGCGACCCGCACCAGCGCAGCCCCGGCCGGCCCTTCGGCGTCCGAGGGCTCCGACGACTGCCCCCGGGCATACGAGGCCAAAGCCTCCAGCTCCTCCTGCATGGAGAGCATTTGCCGCCTCATCTTTAAGATGATCTCGACCCCCGCCAGATTCACTCCCAGATCCCGCGTCAGCCGGATGATCCGGCGGACGTCGTCGACGTCCTCGGCGGAATACATCCGCGTCCGCCCGCCCGCGCGGCTCGGCCGGATCAACCCCTTCCGCTCGTAGAGCCGAAGGGTCTGCGGGTGGATCTTCAGCAAGTCCGCCACCACGCCGATCGAGTAGAGCGGGCGTCCGGAATCGGTCATCGCTATGGCCCTCGTCGAGCCCACAGCGCGGCCCGCGGGTCGTCTGGCAAGAGCCGCTGGAGCGCCCGCAGCACCACTTCGAGCGTCGAGTCCGCGTTCCGCGGGATGATCACCTGTGCTTCCACGAGCAGGTCCCCGCGACCGCCGCGGTCGAGCCGCGGGCATCCCTTGCCACGGAGCCGGAAGATCTGGCCGCTTTGCGTTCCTCCCGGCACGGTGACGATGCTGGGGCCCTCAGGGGTCGGAATCTGAATACGGGCTCCCAGCGCCGCCTCGGGCACCGTCATCGGGACCTGGCAGTACAGGTTGTCGCCTTTCCGCGTGAAGAACGGGTGCGGCCGGACCCGCGTGATCACGACGAGGTCGCCTCGCTCGCCGGGCGCTCGCGCCGCGTGCCCCTCGCGCGGGATCCGGATCTGCGCTCCCGTATCGACGCCCGCCGGGATGGTCACCCGGACCCGCGCCCGAGCGAGCACGGCGCCCCGGCCGCTGCAGTCCGGGCAAGGCGGGGGCAACTCCCACCCGGTTGCCCGGCACGCCTCGCAGCGCGTGGTCACGGGCACGCCGCCGCGGGTCACGATGCGAAGCGGCCGTCCGTCACACGCCGTACAGCGGGTCGCGCCCTGGCCGCCGGCGCCGCCCGTGCCGGCGCACGGGGCACACGGCTCCTGGCGGCTCACGTCGAGGGCGGTGGTGACGCCGCGGAGGGCGGCTTCGAATTCGATCTCGATCGGGTAGTGCAGATCCTCGCCGCGCGGCGCCGCGCCGGCCGAACCGTCCGCTCCCCTCTCGAAGGCCCGGTGTCCGAGCCGGTCGTACAGGGCGCGGGCGCCCGCGTCGCTCAGAACCCGGTAGGCCTCGTCGATCTCGTCGAACAGGCCGCCGGCCCGCGCGTCCCACACGTTGACGTCAGGCGAGTACTGGCGCGCGAGTCGGCGATAGGCCTGGCGGATCGCCGGCGCGGACGCTTGCCGGGACACACCGAGGACCTCATAGTAATCACGCTTCTTCATGCTCCCCTCGGTGCGCCCCGGCCACTCCTAGTGCTTGCCGCCGAGATCCTCGAACTCCGCGTCCACGACCTCGCCCTCGGCGGTCTTCGTCGGCTCCTTGGACGGTCCGCCTGCCCCCGGCGTCCCGGGCTGCCCCTTGGCCTGCGCCTCGCGGTACAGGACCTCGGCCATCTTGTGGGAGGCGCGGGTCAGGGCATCGGTGGCGCGCTGGATCCGCTCCAGGTCCTCCGCCTTCAGCGCCTCGCGGACCTCCTTCATGGCCTCCTCGATGGCGCTCTTCTCGGCCGGCGGGATCTTGTCGCCGAGCTCGCCGAGCTGCCGCTCGGTGTTGTAGACGAGCGAGTCGGCCTGGTTCCGGATCTCGATCTCCTGCCGCCGCTTCTTGTCCTCCTCGGCGTGCGCTTCGGCTTCGTGGACCATCTTTTCGATGTCGTCCTTCGTCAGACCCGAGGACGCGGTGATCGTGATGGCCTGCTGCTTGCCGGTCGCCTGGTCCTTGGCCGAGACGTTCAGGATGCCGTTGGCGTCGATGTCGAAGGTCACCTCGACCTGCGGCACCCCCCGAGGGGCCGGCGGAATCCCCACCAGGTGGAACTTCCCGAGCGTGCGGTTGTCCCGTGCCATGGGGCGCTCACCCTGCAGGACGTGGACTTCAACCGACGTCTGGCTGTCCGCGGCCGTCGTGAAGATCTCCGACTTGCGCGTCGGGATCGTCGTGTTCCGCGGGATGAGCGTCGTCATGACACCGCCCAGGGTCTCGATCCCGAGGGAGAGCGGCGTGACGTCGAGCAGGACGACGTCCTTGACCTCGCCCGCCAGCACCGCAGCCTGGATGGCGGCGCCCACAGCCACGACCTCGTCCGGGTTCACGCCCTTGTGGGGCTCCTTCCCGAAGAGCTCGCGGACCAGCTCCTGGACCTTCGGCATGCGGGTCTGCCCGCCCACCAGGATGACCTCGTCGATCTGCTTGGGCGTGACACCGGCATCCTTCATCGCCTGGCGGCACGGTTCGGCCGTCCGATCGACCAGGTCCGCGACCAGCGCTTCGAGCTTGGCGCGCGTCAGCGTCATGACCAGATGCTTTGGCCCGCTCGCGTCCGCCGTGATGAAGGGCAGGTTGATCTCGGTCTGGAGCGTGGTCGAGAGCTCGCACTTGGCCTTCTCGGCCGCCTCCTTGAGCCGCTGGAGGGCCATGCGGTCCTTGCGCAGGTCGATCCCGTGCTCCTTGCGGAACTCGTCGGCGATCCAATCGATGACCTTCTGGTCGAAGTCGTCACCGCCCAGGTGGGTGTCCCCGTTCGTCGCCTTCACCTCGAAGACGCCGTCGCCGATCTCCAGGATCGAGATGTCGAACGTCCCGCCGCCGAGGTCGTAGACCGCGATGACCTCGTCCTTCTTCTTGTCGAGTCCATAGGCCAACGAAGCGGCGGTCGGCTCGTTGATGATCCGCAGCACCTCGAGGCCGGCGATCGTTCCGGCATCCTTGGTGGCCTGGCGCTGGCTGTCGTTGAAGTATGCCGGCACCGTGATGACGGCCTTCGTGACCTTCTCGCCCAGGTAGGCCTCCGCCGCCTCCTTCAGCTTCCGGAGGATCATGGCGGAGATCTCGGGCGGGGAATAGACCTTGCCGCGGATGTCCACCCGGGCGTCGCCGTTCGGCGCCTTGACGACCTTGTACGGGACGAGTTTGATCTCGTGCAGGACCTCGTCGTAGCGCCGGCCCATGAACCGCTTGATGGAGAACACCGTGTTCTCCGGGTTCGTGATGGCCTGTCGCTTGGCTACCTGACCCACCACAGTCTCGCCCTCTTTCGTGAAGCCGACGACCGAGGGCGTCAGCCTGCTGCCCTCCGGGTTCGGGATGACGACGGGGTCACCACCTTCGACGACGGCCACCACTGAGTTGGTGGTCCCCAAATCGATGCCGATCACCTTGGCCATGTTTGCTTCTCCTCCGTTTCGGTCGCCTGAACCCCCGTCTCCCGACTGAGGGGCGCGAGACC
>JBIOTN010000205.1:0-36454 GCA_044866005.1 Candidatus Rokuibacteriota bacterium
CGCCGGCCCCCTCCGAGACCTCCCCCAACCTCTAAGGGCTGGGTGGGCGGGCCGGCGGCGAAGCCGCCGCTCGGAAGAGGGAGAGCTAGGGAATGGGAGCGAAGTACTTCGGGGCGTCCGTGGCGCGGCGCGAGGACCCGCGCCTCCTCCGTGGGGAGGGGCGCTACGTGGACGACATCAAGCTGCCGGGCCTCCTCCACGCGGCGTTCGTGCGGAGCCCCCACGCGCACGCGCGCATCACGGGGATCCAGACCGAGGCCGCCGCCGCCCACCCCGGCGTCGTCCGCGTCTTCACCTTCGCCGACCTGGCGGGCTGGATGAAGCCGCTCCCGCTCTTCGGGGCCGTCCCGCCCGGGCTCGGCGCGCGGGTGGACGTGCGGATGAAGCAGGCGCCCCAGTTCGCCCTCTGCCGCGACGTGGTCCGCTACGTGGGGGAGATCGTCGCCATGGTCGTGGCGGAGAGCCGCGCGGTGGCGGAGGACGCCGGCGACCTGGTCGTCGTGGACTACGAGCCCCTCCCGCCGGTCGTGGACATGCTGGCGGCGGGGGAGGCGGGGAGCCCGGTGCTCCACCCCGAGTGGGGCGACAACGTGGCCGTCTACTTCGCCGCCGGCTTCGGCGACGTGGAGGCCGCGTTCCGCGCGGCCGACGTGCGCGTCCGCGAGCGCTTCCACGTCCAGCGCTACGTGGGCATGCCGATCGAGACGCGGGGCGTGATCGCCCGGTGGGACCCGCGCGATCAGAGCCTCACCACCTGGAACGCCACGCAGGTCGTCCACTTCGTCCAGCAGGGGCTCGTGAGCGCGCTGGGGCTGCCGCCCCACAAGATCCGAGTCGTCGCTCCCGACGTGGGCGGCGGCTTCGGCACCAAGGCCAACGGGTACCCCGAGGACCTCCTCGTCCCGGTGGCGGCGATCGCCTGCCGGCGCCCCGTGAAGTGGACGGAGGACCGCCGCGAGCACATGGTGGCCGCCGCGCACGCGCGCCACCAGATCCACGACATCGAGATCGCGGCGCGCCGGGACGGGACCATGCTCGTCGTGCGCGACCGGATCTGGCTGGACCTCGGCGCCTACAACGCGTGGGGCATCGTGCTCCCCTACAACACCGTGGCGCACCTGCTCGGACCCCACCGGGTCCCGCACCTCGCCGTGGAGTGCCGGGGCGTCGTCACGAACAAGACCCCGAACGCGCCCTACCGGGGGGCCGGCCGGCCCGAGACGGTCTTCGCCATGGACCGGATCGTGGACTGCCTCGCCCGCGAGCTCCGGATGGACCCCGCCGAGCTCCGCCGGAAGAACTACCTCACGGCGGCCGACATGCCCTACGAGCTCGACATCCCGTATCGGGACGGCAACCGGCTCGTCTACGACAGCGGGGACTACCGCGCGAACCTCGAGGCCGCGCTCGCGGCGATCGACTACCCGGCGCGCCGCCGCGAGCAGGCCGAGCTGCGCCGCCAGGGGATCTACCGCGGGATCGGGCTGTCGGGCTACGTGGAAGGCACCGCGATCGGCCCCTACGAGGGCGCGACCGTGCGCCTGGACGCCTCCGGCCGGGCGGTCGTCGCGACGGGCGCCGCGAGCCAGGGGCAGGGGCACGAGACCGTCTTCGCCCAGGTCGCCGCGGACGCGCTGGGCGTCCCGCTCGAGTGGGTCACGGTGGTGGGCGGCGACACGGCGGCGATCCCGTTCGGGATCGGCACCTTCGCCAGCCGGAGCGCGGTCAACGCGGGCAGCGCGATCCATCGCGCGGCCACGCAGGTGCGCGAGAAGCTCGCCGCCGCCGCGGCGGCGCTCTTCGAGGCCGCGCCCGCCGACATCGAGATCGGCGACGGCATGGCCGCGGTGCGCGGCGCGCCCGGCTCGGCCGTGCCGCTCAGGCGCGTGATCGCGGCGGCCCTCCCCACCTTCGCCCGGCCCGGCACGGTGGCGCCCGACTTCGAGGCGACGGTGTACGAGCACCAGCCCACCGTGACCTACACGAGCGCCGTCCACGTCGCTCTCGTGGAGGTGGACCCGGGCACGGGCCTGGTCCGGCTCCTCCGCTACGTCGTCGCCCACGACTGCGGCACCCTCATCAACCCCATGATCGTCGAAGGGCAGATCCATGGCGGCGTCGCGCAGGGGGTGGGCGGCGGGCTCCTCGAGGAGGTGGTCTACGACGCGCAGGGCCAGCTCCTCACGGGCACGCTCATGGATTACCTCGTCCCGACGGCGGCGGAGCTGCCGCCGATCGAGACCGTCCACCTCGAGTTCCCCTCGCCCCGCAACCCGCTCGGGATCAAGGGCGTCGGCGAGGGCGGAGCGATCTCGCCGCCCGCGGCGCTCGCCAACGCCGTGGAGGACGCCCTCGCGCCGTTCGGCGTGCGCGTGACCCGCGCCCCGCTCCACCCGTCGGCGGTGGTCGAGCTCCTCGCGGCCGCCCATCCGCCCGGGGCCGGGCCGGTCCGCCCGTGAAGCCGGCCCCGTTCGACTACGTCGCCCCCGCCTCCGTGGCGGAGGTCGTGGACACCCTCGCCCGGTACGGGGACGAGGCGAAGGTGCTGGCCGGGGGCCAGAGCCTGGTGCCGCTCCTCAACCTGCGCCTGGTCCGGCCCGCCGTCGTCGTGGACATCAACGGCGTGCGCGCGCTGGACTGGCTGCGCGAGGCCGAGGGCGCCCTGGCGCTCGGGGCGCTCTGCCGCCAGCGCGCGCTCGAGCGCTGGGCGGCCCGCTGCTCGCCCCTCGTCGCCGAGCTGATGCGCTGGGTGAGCCACGTGGCGATCCGCAACCGCGGGACCGTCGCCGGCAGCATCGCCCACGGCGACCCGGCGGCGGAGCTGCCGGCGCTGCTCGTCTGCGCGGACGGCTCGGTCGTGGCGCGCGGTCCGGCGGGCGAGCGGGTCATCCGGGCCGGCGACTTCTACCGAGGGCCGCTCACGACGGCGCTCCGACCGGACGAGCTCGTCACCGAGGTGCGCTTCCCGCTGCCGCCGGCCCGGGCCGGCTGGGGCTTTGCCGAGGTCGCACGCCGCCACGGCGACTTCGCCCTCGTCGGAGCTCTGGCGTGGCTCTGGCGCCGCGCCGAGGGGGGCGGCGTGGAGGCGCGGCTCGCGCTCTTCGGCGTCGGGGGCGTCCCCGTGCGGAGCGCGGCGGCGGAGGGCGTGCTGGCCGGGCGCGAGCCCACGCCGGAGCGCATCCGGGAGGCGGCCCGCGCGGCCGCCGCGGCGCTCGCTCCGGAGCGCGACCTCCACGCCACGGCCGACTACCGGCGGACGGTCGCCGCCGTGCTGGCCGAGCGCACGCTGGGGGCGGCGCTGGCGCGGCTCCCGCGGGACGGCGCGGGCGCGGGGGCGGGGCGATGAGGCGGCCGATCCACCTCACCGTGAACGGCCAGCCACGGGCCGGCGAGGCCGAGCCCCGGACGTCGCTGGCGGATTTCCTGCGCGAAGAGCTCGACCTGACCGGCACGCACCTCGGCTGCGAGCACGGCGTGTGCGGCGCGTGCACCGTCCTCCTCGACGGGGAGCCGGTGCGGAGCTGTCTCCTCCTCGCGGTGCAGGTCGAGGGACGAAGCGTGACGACGGTCGAAGGCCTGGCGCCCCGCGCGGGGGCGGCGACGGCGGCGGAGGCCGAGGCGCCGCTCCACCCGCTCCAGGAGGCGTTCCGCATGCGGCACGGGCTTCAGTGCGGCTTCTGCACGCCCGGCATCCTGCTGACGGCCTATGCCTTCCTGCAGGAGCACCCCTCGCCGAGCGCCGCGGAGATCCGCGAGATGCTCGCCGGCAACCTCTGCCGCTGCACCGGCTACCAGTTCGTCGTCGAGGCGATCGCCGAGGCGGCGCGCGAACTTCGCGAGCCGCCGCGTCCGAGGGGGGCGACCGCCTAGCCCGCAGCGCGGTCAAAGGCAAGGGGGCGACGCGCCGTTGCCGGGCGCGGCCGGATCGACCGCGGCCAGATCGACCTTGATCCGGCCGCCCCGGATGGAATATCCTGATTGGTTTTCATTCGCCGCCCCGGTGGGGTGCCCATGGTCGATCCCCGTCCCGTCTGCGCAGCGTGCGGTCAGCCGATCCTCCCTCGGGAGTCGGCGATCGTCCGCGACGGCAAGATGCTCCATCTCAAATGCTTCCTGGTCTGCAAGAGATGCGGCAAGCCGATCGAGGAGGGCGGGGGATGGGTCAAGGAGGCGGACGGCCTGCTGCACCCCGCCTGCATGGTGGGAACGAGACGGCCGCCGCCTCCGGCATAGCCCGCCCCCCGATCGGGCCGCCGGTGGCGCGCCGGGGACCCAGGTTATGCCGCCGGCCGCTCCGGCTCCTCGGCGCGCGACAGCCGCACGAGCGCGGCCAGGCGCGGCAGGCGCTCCAGCGCGGCGCGGATCTCGTCGACGCAGCGCCGGCAGAGCGGCTCGTCACCGAGGGGCGCGTCGCAGGTCCGGCATCGCCGATCGCCGACTTCCGATCCCATACGTCCTCCACCCCTGACCCGGCCGCGTCGACCGGGACCGGCGATGCGAGGGTCGTGCCGGGCGGCGTGGACCGGCCGCGGCGCCGGCCTGGCCGCGGCGGCGGCCACTTAGGACTCCGGGCGCGCGATCAACGGTCAACACGGCTCCGCGCCTGCCCGACACGTGACGGCGGCCCGTCCTGCGCCCGACGCTCGGCGTCCGCGGCGGCGCCCGGTCCCAAATGAGAGCGCGCCGCCGTCGCGGGTCGGCGGAGTCGCCCGGGCGGCGGCCGTCGGCGCACCGGTCGTCGCGGCGGGCCGACTATCGCGCGAAGGCCGGGATGACCCGCTCCGCGAACCGGCGCATGTCGGCCAGAAGCTCGTCGGTCGTCTCGCCGAGGAAGACGATCCCCGTGTGGCCGACCGCGATCCGCTCGAAGCCACGGAGCTGCTCGATCACGTCGTCGGGGCCGCCGAAGAGGTTGCCGGCCCGGAACTCGGCGACCACGGCCGCCTCCGAGTGCTCGCCATGGTGCGCGACGAGTCGCCGGAAGTGCTGGGAGCGCCGGAGCTTCGCCTCGGCGTCCGCGGCGTCGCGGCCGAGGCTCGCCCAGAGCTGGACGGAGAGGTCGAGTGAGGCGGCGTCCCGGCCCGCCTCGGCCGCGCCGGCCGCGAGCTCGCGCCGGGCCTCCACGACCTGCGCCGGCCGGACGCCGGCGAGGATGAGCCCGTCGGCGAGACGGCCCGCGCGCCGGAGGGCCGGCGCGCCGTGCGCGCTGACGTGGATCGGGAACGGCACCTGGGCGGGCTTGGGCGCGAGCTCGACCTCGCCGAAGCGCACGTACTCGCCGTCGAAGCGCGCCCGGCGGCGGGTGAACAGGAGCCGGAGCGCCTGGATGCCTTCCTCGAGCACGAGGCCGCGCTGGGCGCTCCTGAGCGCCGGGTGGACGGCCTCGAATTCCTCCCGATAGGCGCCGAGCCCGACGCCCAGGACGACCCGGCCCTCGCTCAGCACGTCGAGCGTCGCGACCTGCCGGGCGAGCAGGATCACCTCCCGCTGGGGCAGCACCAGGACGCTCAGGACGAAGCGGAGGCGCCGGGTGACGGGAACCAACGAGGCGTACGCGATCAGCGGCTCGTAGAAGTTGGGCGGCGCCGGCTGCGTGGCCTGGATGACGGCCGGGGTGGTGAAGTGGTCGTTGCCCCAGAGCGAGTCGTAGCCGAGCTCCTCGGCGCGGCGCGCGATCGCGGCGAACTCCTGCGGCCGCACGTACGGGACGGGGTACGCGACCCCCTCGCGGCAGGTGGGGAGCCCGACGCCGAAGCGCATCACGCCGCCGGTCGCGGGCGCCGGGTCACACGCCCGCCGCCCGGCCCGGCCGCCGCCACGGCGTGAGTCGGCGGAGCGCCGCCGCGAGCCGGGCGGACGGCCGGATGGCGATCCCGCGCCGGGTCGCGCGCGCCCGGTGCGCCACGACGTCCTGGAGGCTGTCGGAGACCATCTGGAACGCCAGCGCGATGAGGAAGATCGCCGCGCCCGAGGCGAGCGAGATCCACGGGGCCAGGAGCAGGTACGAATAGCCTTCCCGCAGCATGCGGCCCCAGGAGAGCGCGGGCGGCGGCACCCCCAGACCGAGGAAGCTGAGGCTGGCCTCGGTCAGGATCGCGGTCCCGACGCCGAACGAGGCCTGGACGAGCAGGACGTCGCTCAGGTTCGGCAGGAGGTGGCGCCACATGATCCGGAGCCGCCCCACGCCGAGCGCGCCCGCCGCCGTGACGAACTCCCGCTCCCGCAGCGAGAGGACCTCGCCCCGCACGAGCATCGCGAAGGTCGGGACGAAGGTGACGGCCAGCGCCCCGATGACGTTCCAGAGGCTCACGCCCAGGAACGCGGTGATGGCCATCGCCAGGACCAGCGACGGGAAGACGAGCAGCGCGTCCATGGCGCGCATCAAGAGGTCCGCCGCGCGGCCGGGCACGCTGCCGGCCACGAGGCCGACCGCCGTCCCCACGGCCAGGCCGGCCGCGACCGAGACGAGCCCGACGACCATGGAGATGCGGGCGCCGGCGATCAGCTGGCTGAGCACGTCGCGCCCCAGGGGGTCGGTCCCGAAGAGATGCGCGACGCTCGGCCCCGCCAGCGCGCTCCGCGGGTCGTAGCGCAAGGGGTCATAGGGCGCGATCCGCGGGCCCAGGACGGCGCAGAGCAGGGCGAGGCCGATGAGGAGCGCGCCCCCGCAGGCCTGCGCGAGGGGATTACCCATGCCGCACGCGCGGGTCCACGACCGCGTACCCGACCTCGACCAGGAGGTTGGTCAGGAACACCCCGACCGTGACGACGACGATCACCCCCTGCACGACCGGGAAGTCCCGGCTCAGGATCGAATCCACGAGGAGGATGCCGACGCCGGGAAGCGCGAAGATCGTCTCGGTGACCACGGCGCCGCCGAAGAGGCGGGAGACGCTGACGCCCAGCACGCTGAGCACCGGCAGCAGCGAGTTCCGGAGGGCGTGCACCCACAGGACCCTCGCCTCCCGCACGCCCTTCGCCCGCGCGGTGCGCACGTACTCGCTCTCCAGCGCCTCGAGCATCTTGGCGCGGGTGAGCCGCGCCAGGTTCGAGAAGTACGCGGCGCTCAGGGTCACGACGGGCAGCACCATCGCCCGCAGGTTTCCCACCGGGTCGTCGGCGAACGGGACGCTGCCCGAGGAGGGCAAGAGGCGCAGGTGCAGGGCGAAGAGCAGGATGAGGAGGATCCCGATCCAGAAGTTCGGCATGGCGGTGCCCAGCGCCGTGAGCAGCGAGATGCCGAAGTCGAGCCGGGTGTGCGGGCGGACCGCGGCGAGGATCCCCAGCACCACCGCCAGCGCGAGCGCGAGTCCGAGCGACAGGAAGGTGAGCTCGAGGGTGACGGGCAACCGGGCGACGATCGCCTCCAGCACCGGTTGGGCCGTGCGGAACGATCGGCCCCAGTCCCCCACGGCGAGCCGCGAGAGCCAGTCGAGGTACTGGACGTGGGTCGGCCGATCGAAGCCCAGGTCGTGCCGCAGCCGCGCGATGGTCGCCGGATCGGCATCCCGGCCGAGCATGAGCACGACGGGGTCGCCGAGGAGTGCCTGCATCAGGCCGAAGACGAGCGCGGTCAGGAACAGGATCGCGAACAGCATCGTCGCGACCCGACGGAGGACGAAGACCCACACGAGCCCGGCTCAGGCCCGGCGCGCCGGCGGCGCTATCTCTCCAGCCACAGCTCCCGGAAGCGCGGGATGAGATCGGGCACCCATGCCCAGTTCTGAACCCGCCGGCTCATGACGGCGAACTCGGTGGTGTAGTCGAGGAAGACGTAGGGCACGTCGTCCACGATGAGCCGCTCGGCTTCGTAGTAGAGCGGCTTCCGCCGCTCGGGCTCGTAGATCCCCGCCGCCCGGTCGAGCAGCTCGTCGACCCGCGGGTTGGCGTAGCCCGTGGAGTTGGCGAAGCCCTTGCTGTGGAAGAGGATGTAGAGGAGACCGTTGGGGTCCGCCCGCTGGGTCCACCGGGTGTGGGTCCAGTTCGTCTTGCGCTGGACGATCAGCGCGTAAGCGTCGGCCGAGTTCGTGAGCTCGAGCTCCATCGTCACGTTGATCTTCTGGAGCTGGCTCTGGAGGAGCTCCGCCTGCCGGATCCACTGGGGGGTGTTCTCGACGACGAACTTGTGGCGGAAGCCGTTCGGGTAGCCCGCCTCGGCGAGCTTCTTCCTGGCGAGCTCGGGGTCGTGGCCGAAGCCCTTGAGGCCCGGGTCGAACCACCAGAGGCCCGGCGTCACCGGGCCGCGGGCCGCCTCCCCGAACCCCCGCAGGAGGACGTCCTTCAGCTCGTTCCGGTCGATGGCCAGGGCGATCGCCTGGCGCAGGGCCTTGTTGTTGAAGGGCGGCTTGTCCACGTGCCACTGGAGCGACGTCCAGCGCGCGGGCGGCCGCATGTCGGAGACGCGAAGGTTCGCCTCCCCCTGGAGGCCCGGCACGTCCTTGGCGTCCACGTCCGTGGCGATGTCCACCTCGCCGGTGCGGACCATGGTGACCCGGACGGTCGGGTCGGGCACCACCCGGAAGACGACGCGATCCAGGTAGGGCTTCCCCTTCTCCCAGTAGTCGGCGAACCGCTCGAGGACCACCTGGGAGTCCGGCACCCACTCCACGAACCGGAAGGGCCCCGTCCCCACCGGCCGCCGGCCGAAGTCGGGCCCGGCCTGCTTCACGGCCGCCGGCGAGACGATGAAGCCGGGCCGCTCGGCGAGGGCGGCGAGCAGCGGCGCGAAGGGCTTCTTCAGCTCGAAGGTCACCGTGGCGGGATCGACCACCCGGACCGCGGCCACGGCCGGCTCGAGCTGGCTCCGCTGCGGGGACTTCGTCTGCGGGTCCAGGATGCGCTCGACGTTCCACTTCACGACCTCCGCCGTGAAGTCGCTGCCGTCGTGGAACTTGACCCCGCGCTGGAGCTGGAAGGTCACCTGCTTGCCGTCGGGGGAGACCTGCCAGGACCGCGCCAGCTCCGGCACCACGGTGAAGCTCCGGTCCAGCCCCACGAGCGTGTTGAAGACCAGGTAGAGGACGTAGCGCTCGGAGAACTGCACGGAGAAGTGCGGGTCCAGGGTCTTGGCGTCGGGGATCCATCCGATGCGGAGCGTGCCGCCCCGGACGGGCGCCTGGGCCTCCACCCGCGGGGCGAGCGCCGGCGCGAGCCCGGTGGCCAGCGCGAGGGCGATCGCCCCCGCGGTCATGTGTGCTCGCCTCGTTCGTGTCGTCCTCATCGCCGGCCACCTCCTGTGCGGTGCGCCGCAGACGCGAGAGCTCGGCGGGGGGCCGTGCCTCACCCGCCCGCCCCGCTCACCCGCGGGCCACGCTCATCTGCTTGGCGCCGTCCCACTCGATCCGCTTCGCGACCTTGACGAAGTCCGTGAGGTCGCCGACGAGGCGCCCGACGCACGGCACCGGGTGCACGCCGGCGGCGCCGCGCATCTGGGCCGGCCCGTACACGAAGCGGAGCCCGTTCCAGCCGGGCACGAACAGGATGTCGCCCGGGTACTGGAGCTGGGTGACGTTCTCGGGCCCGGACGGCTCGGGGATCTTCACCCAGAGCCGGAGCATGTTGCCGCTCCAGGCCACGTTCGTGACCGCGCCTTCCAGCGGCAGGCTGTCCCAGAGGGCCTGGCCGAGCTTCGGCGCCTTGTCGTCCAGGAGCCGGGCCGTGAGGGTGAGACCGTCGAACGCGATGCGCAGGCTCTTCACGGGCTCCTCCTGTTCCCGTCACGCCGTCCGGCGGATCACGAAGCGCTTGGCGCCCTCCCACTGGAGCCGGTCGGCCTTCCGGGCGAACTCCGTCAGGTCGCCCTCGATCATGGCGACCGGCGTCACGAACAAGGGCCCCGTCTCCCAGCAGAACCGGGAATCGCCGTAGGCCACGGCGAATTCCTTGGCCGGTCGGTAGTAGACGACCTCGCCCGGGGCCTGGTAGGCGGACGGGCTCTCGATGTCGAAGGGCGGCATGCCGCCCGGCACCGGCAGGTCGATGGGCGTGTTGGTATGGAACATCTGACCGGACCACTTGGCGTGGGTGACCCGGTCCTCGTAGGGGAGCGCGCCCCACATGAGCTCGCACGTCTTCGGCGAGCGCTCCTCCAGGAGACGCGCCGTCACCACCACCCCCTCCAGCTCGATCTCGATCTGCCGTGCCATCGCGCCTCCTCCTCCGCGACCGGTCAGCCGCCGCTCCCGCGGTGAATGCGCACGAGCTTCGGGCCCTCGAAGATGATGCGGTCGGAGACCTTCACGAACGCCTCGAGGTTCTCGGTGAGGCGGCCGATGTGGGCGACCGGCAGGTCGCCGTCGAAGTCGCGCCACGCCGCCTGGCCGTAGGCCACGCCGATCTTGAAGAGGGTCCGCGGGGCGTCGTCGTAGTAGATGATGTCCCCGGCGGCCAGCACGGTCACGGGGTTCTCGACCTCGCCCAGCTCGAGGGGATAGTTCCGCTCGGTCCGCCAGGCAGCCCCGGACCAGCGCACCTGGATGGTCCGGTCCTCGATCGGGAGGAGCGCCCAGACCTTGGCCACCGTCCGGGGGGCGCGGTCGTCGAAGAGCCGCCCCCTCGCCACGACGCCATCGAGCTCGATGTGGATCTCGCGCATGGCGCGCTCGCTCCCTGGTTCCAGCCGCTACCCGGGTGCCGCGCCCTGGGTGTTGACGTAGACCGCGTAGAGCGACTGGCTCGCGGCCATGAACAGGCGGTTCCGCTTGGGGCCGCCGAAGCAGACGTTGCCGCAGACCTCGGGCAGACGGATGCGCCCGATCAGCCGGCCCGCCGGCGTCCAGACGGTCACGCCGCTGTACCCGACGGCGCGGCCCGCATTGCTCGAACACCATAAATTCCCGTCCACGTCGCAGCGGACCCCGTCCGGCCCGCACTTCACGCCGTCGACCATGAAGTCGGTGAACAGCTTCTGGTTGGAGAGCCTGTTGTCGGGTTCGACGTCGAAGACGTGCAGGTCGCCCTTGCCCCCCGCTCCGGTGTCGCCCGGCCCCTTGCCCGTGCTGACGACGTAGAGCTTCCTGTAGTCCGGCGAGAAGGCGAGCCCGTTCGGATCCGGGACCTGATCCTCGCGGACCACCAGGTCCACCCTCCCGCTCGGGTCCACGCGGTAGACGTTGGTCGGCAGCTCGCGCTTCAACCCGCCGATCTCCGCGGGCTGGCCGGGCCGGGGCTTGAGCCGGCCCCCCGTGTTGCTCGGCCCGCCGGGGGCGTCCGGCGCGCCCTCGTAGAGCTGCCCGCCGTACGGAGGGTCGGTGAACCAGTAGCTGCCGTCCGGGTGGGGGACGACGTCGTTGGGCGAGTTGAGCCGCTTGCCGTCGTACGCGTCCGCGATCACGGTCACCGCGCCGTCGAGCTCGTAGCGGACCACCCGTCGGGTCAGGTGCTCGCAGGAGAGCTGGCGGCCCTGAAAGTCGAAGGTGTTGCCGTTGCTGTTGTTGGAGGGCCTGCGGAAGACGCTCACGCGACCGTTGTCTTCCAGCCAGCGGAGCTGCCGGTTGTTGGGGATGTCGCTCCACACGAGATAGCGACCCTGGCCGTTCCAGGCCGGTCCCTCCGACCACAGCGCGCCGGTCCACAACCGCTGGATCGCGCTGTTGGGCTGCGCGTAGCTGTTGAACAGCGGATCGACGCTGATGATGTCCGGGTCCGTGAAGTAGGTGGTCGGCGGCGCGTGGGGACCGAAATCGCGGGGTGGGCTGGTGACGGTGCTGGGCGGTGCGGCGGGTCCGCCGGCCGGCGCCTGGGCCCGGGCGACGCCGGGCACGACGGCCGCGGCCGCGGCGACCGCCCCGATCCCCTTGAGCAGCACGCGCCGCGACACCACGCTGCCGTGTTCTCGACGCCACGCGTCTCGGCTCATGCCTCACCTCCTGGGGCGGACTTCACAGGACGAGGACCCGCGTTCCCGGGGACCAGGCGGCGTCCTCCCCGCGCCCCGAGCGGGCCCGGCGGGAGGGCCGCGCCGCGGCGCCGGAAGACCGGCGCGACGGTCGTCCCTGTGAGGAGAGCCACCCGCGGGAGGAGCTTGTTCAGAACGAGCCGGACGCGTCTCGGCGCCATCGGGCGTGCTCGGACTACAGCATGTTTCTGGACGAGGCGCAAGCGGACGCCGCCAGCGGGCCGGCGCCGGCGTGGGCGCCCGTGCCGTGACCGGGCGGCGACGCGGCTCCGGGCCGCCGGCAAGCGCATTGACAAGCCTCGCGGTGGGGGTATAGGGTTCCGACCCGCCAGCGTGGGTCAGCCTCTGTCCGAGGAGGAGACCGAGGCGCTCGCGCGCTACCTGGCAAGCCTTCTACCCGCGGCGCGTCCGCGAGGGCCGGCATCGGCCCGTCCCGACGCGTCGCCTCGCATCGACCGGCCGTGGCGTGAGGGAGGGAGACCCCGTGACTGGAACGAAAGCGCTCCTGGTGGCGGTAACGTGCTGTCTGGGTGTGGCGTGCCTGGCGGCCGAAGCGGCCGCGGCCCAGCGGATCAACGCATGCACCACGATCACCCAGTCCGGGCCCTACGCGCTGACCCGGAACCTGACCGCGACCGGCGACTGCATCATCGTGGCGACCGACTTCGTCACCATCGATCTCGCCGGCTTCACCCTCACCGGCAACGGGACGGGGACCGGAATCAGGGCCAGCGGCCTCGTCAACCAGAAAGGGATCGTCGTTCGTGACGGGATGGTCGTGAACTTCAACCGCGGGGTCGACCTGAGCAACATCCTCGATGCCGTGATCGAGCGGGTCTACGCGGTCGACAACGTCGAGGTCGGCATCTTCGGCGGTGACTTCAGCACCCTGAACCGCAATGTCGCCCGCGGCGGCGTCAACGGCGTCATCGGCCTCCACGGGAGCATCGTCACGGGCAACATCATCGCCGGGGCGAGCGCGAACGGGCTGGTGGTGGACGGCGGCGGCCTCGCTACCGGCAACAATGCCCGGGGCAACGGCGGGGCGGGAATCTTCGTCACCTGTCCCACGAACGTCATCGGGAACACCGCGACCCTGAACTCGGGCGGCAACCTCGTCCTGAACCCGGCCACGCCGACGGGGTGTAACCTCAGCGACAACGTCGCGCCGTAGCCCGGGGACGGCGCCGGCTCGCCTGAACGCGCGCCCGGCCTTGACGGGCCGGCGCGGCCCGTGATACGGCCTGGAGACAGACCACCCGGGACCGGATGCCGACCTTCGCCGAGGCGCTGGCCACCTTCGCTGCCGGACTGTCACCGTCCGCGCTTCCGCCCGAGGTGGCCGAGCAGGCCCATCGGCTCCTCGTGGACACGGTCGGCGTGACGCTGGCCGCCGTCCCGGAAGACTTCGCCCGGAGCGCCCGGGACGTCGTCCAGGGCCTCGGCGGCCCGCCGGAGGCGACGGTGTGGGGCGCCTCGGAACGCGTCGGGATGGGTGCGGCCGTCCTGGCCAACGGGACGCTCGCCCACGGCCTGGACTTCGACGACACGCTCGAGGAGGCCATCGTCCATACCGGCTGCTGCTGCGTCACCGCGGCGCTCGCCGTGGGAGAAGCGCGCCACGCCTCCGGCGCGGCCGTCCTGACGGCCATCGCGGCGGGCGTGGAGGTGATGGCCACGGTGGGCCTGGTGTGTCCGGGCACCTTCCATCGCCGGGGCTTTCACCCCACGGCGCTCTGCGGCCCGTTCGGCGCCGCCGCGGCGGCGGGCGCGCTCCTCGGCCTGAGCCCCGCGCAACTCACCCAGGCCTTCGGACTCTGCGGCAGCCAGGCCAGCGGCATCATCGAGTATCTGACGGACGGCTCGTGGAGCAAGCGACTGCACGCGGGCTGGGCCGCCCACTCGGGCCTGGTGGCGGCCTTGCTGGCGCGGGCGGGCTTCGGCGGCCCGCGGACCGTCTTCGAGGGCAGCCACGGGTTCTATCGCGCCTTCGGCGGCGAGGTGCCCGATCCCGGTCGCCTCGCCTCGCTCGCGGATGGCCTCGGCCGGGACTGGGCGATCCTGCGCCTGATGTTCAAGGCCTACCCGTGCGGCTCCATCAACCAGCCCTACATGGACTGCGCGGCGCGGATCCGGTCAACGCCGGGCTTCGACCCGGCGGCGATCCGCGAGGTCGTCTGCCGGACGGCGGAGGGGCCCGTGCACCGGCTCTGGGAGCCGCTGGCGGAGAAGCGTCGGCCCGCCACCGGGTACGGCGCGAAGTTCAGCCTCCCCTACTGCCTCGCACTCGTCCTGGTGGAGGGCGAGGCGCGGGTGGAAGGGTTCAGCGAGGCGAAGATCCGGGACCCGCGCCTCCTCGCCCTGGCGGAGAAGGTCCGTTACGTCGTGGACCCGACCTTGCCGTACCCGCGGCGGTTCACCGGGCACGTCCAGGTGACGCTGGCGGACGGCCGGGTGCTGGAAGAGAGTCAGGATGCGCCGCGGGGCGGGCCCGAGCAGCCGCTCGGCCGCGAGGAGCTGCGGGCGAAGTTCCGGGCGAACGCGGCGCGAGCGCTCCCGCCCCGGCAGGTCGAGGAGCTGCTCGAGCGGCTCACCGCGATCGCGAGCGAGTCGGACGTCGGCGCCACCGCGTCGGCGCTGCGAGGCGAGCACGTGACATGAGAGGAGGACGGACATGAGACAGCGAGGATTCAGGGCGCTCCTGGCCGGCACGGCGCTGGCGCTCGGGCTCACCACCCCGGCCCCGGCCGCCGAGCAGGCCGTCATGGACGCCGCCAAGAAAGAAGGGAAGGTCGTCTGGTACTCGTCCCTCGGCCTGTCGGTGGCGCAGGGCGTCTGCGACGCCTTCAACAAGCGGAACC
This sequence comes from Candidatus Rokuibacteriota bacterium, assembly GCA_044866005.1. Taxonomy (GTDB): domain Bacteria; phylum Methylomirabilota; class Methylomirabilia; order Rokubacteriales; family DASRDR01; genus JBIOTN01. The sequence goes on from JBIOTN010000205.1 coordinate 14,758, forward strand.
TCGGCGTCACGTGCGAGCTGACCCGCGACGGCTCGCAGCGCATCTTCCAGAAGGTGATGCAGGAGGCGTCGGCCGGGCTCGCCATCGCCGACGTGGTCCACACCTCCGACATCTCGCACTTCCTCGACTTCACCCAGAAGGGCATGCTGACGCGGTACGTGCCCGCCGGGGCCGACAAGTTCCGGAGCGACTTCCGGGACCGGGACGGCTTCTACACGATCCTGCGCGGCACGCCCTACGTCATCGCCTACAACACGCAGAAGGTGAACAAGGCGGAGGCGCCCAAGCGCTGGCGGGATCTCGCCGACGCGCGCTGGAAGGGCAAGCTGGTCCACGCGCACCCCGGCTACAGCGGGGTCGTCTTGACCGGGATGACCGGGCTGCTCCGCGTCCTGGGCGGCTGGGACTACTACGCCGCGCTCGCCAAGAACAACCCGCTCGTGGTCCAGTCGGCCGAGGACCCGCCCATGAAGCTGGCCGGCGGCGAGGCCTGGGTCGGAGCGGCGGGCGAGTACAACTTCTACCGCACCGCCAAGAAGGGGAACCCGATCGAGATCGTCTTCCCGGAGGAAGGCACGCCCTTCGTGGCCTCCGCCAACGCGATCCTGGCGAAGGCGCCGCACCCCAACGCGGCGAAGGTCTTCACCGACTTCCTCTTCGACAAGGAGGCCCAGCAGCTTCTCGCCAACGACGGTCTCTACGTGCCGAACGAGGCGGTCACCTACCCGAAGGACAAGCGGCCGCTCAAGGATCTGCGGATCATCAAGGTCGAGCCGGAGGAGATGCAGAAGCGGGACGAGGAGATCAAGGAGAAGTTCCGGGAGCTGTTCGGGGTGTAGCCGCGCGGCGCGCCCGCCCGGCCGCGGGCCGTGAGGAGGAGGCCGTCGTGACGAACGAGACCCCGCAGATCGTCCACGTGTCGCTCCGTGTCCGCGACCTGGACGCCTCCACGCGGTTTTACCAGCACGTCTTCGGGTTCCGGCACGTGGGGGACACCCGGTCGAAGGACCACGTCTCCCGCCACCTGACGGACGGCGTCATCGACCTGGCGCTCATGGAGTATCCCGGCGACCGGGACCGCGTCGAGGGGCCGGCCCCCGGCGCGGTCCCCGGCATCCACCACTTCGGCGTCGCCGTGGCCGATCTCGACGCCTGGACCCGACGCGTCCGCGACGCGGGCGGCGAGCTCCTCACGCCCGCCGGCCAGGTCCCGGTCAAGTTCCGCGACCCCGACGGGGTCATCTGCGAGCTCGTCCCCTTCGGCCGCTACGAGGTCAGCTGAGCCGTGCCGTACGGAAGCCAGGTTGACAGGCATCAGGGCAAGTCCGTAGGATAGTCCGGTCCGAGCCAGTGTCCGGGCTCAGGGAGGACGCCCATGCCCGTGCTGGGGCGCCGGACAATTCTCCGACCCCCCCTGCTGCGACTTCTGGCCGCCGGAGTGCTCGCCGGCGGCTGCGCCGCCGAGCTTCACGGTCGCGCCGACGTTCTGACCCCGCCCGAGCTCACGGCGGCGCCGCCCGAGATCCCGGTCCGGGTGGGCTACTACCTGGGCCCGGCCGTGCGTGACTATCACACGGTCTTGGGGGGGCTCCGTTTCGACATCGGCCTGCGGCTGGCCGCCGAAGTGGACGAGCACTTCCGGCGCAGCTTTCGGGCGGTGACCCCGCTCTATCGCGTCCCGGCCGAGGCGTCCGCCGCGGAGGGCGTCGACCTGGTCATCGTGGTCGGCCAGCCGACGGGCACGTGGAAGAGCGGGGGCGCGAGCGGGGACATCAAGCTGCGCGTCCCGTTCTCGATCCAGGGCGTGGACGGGCGGCGGCTGGGCGAGAAGGTCGAGGAAAGCGAGCTCCACGCCGTCTTCGGGTCGCTGAACCCAGCCGAGAACATCGAGAAGGCCCACGAAGCCGTCCGCGTGGTCTCGCGCGCGGTGGTGCTCCAGTTCCTGCGCAGCTTGCGGCAGGAGACGGCACTGGTGTCACCCCCGCCGAGCGCGGGGGGCGAGCGGCGAGGGACGACGGCACAGGACGCCGAGCGGAAAGCGCGCGAAGAAGCGGAGCAGATCGCGAGGTCCCGCGCCGACGCGGAGCGGGCGGCGCGGGAACGGGCGGCGGAAGCAGCGAAGGCACGGGTAGCGGCGCTTCGGGCGGCCCAGGCACAGGCGGAACGCGAGGCGAAGGCGGAGGCCTCGGGTCTGGCCGGCGCGGACTGGACGCGGCGCCGGCTCCTGGCCGACGAGGCGATGGCCCGAGCGGCCCAGGCCGAGGCGCGCGGCGAGGGCGCCGGCGCCCTCGGCGCGTATCACCGCGCGTGGCTCCTGGTCTACCGGGACGAGGACGAGGCGCTGCGCGGAAAGGTCGAGGAGGCCATCTCACGGCTCTACGCGCGGCTCCAGGAAAAGCCGCCGGTGGCCGAGGCGGCGCGGCGGTACGCGGTGCAGGGTGACGCCTACTTCGACGCCCGGCGCTTCGACGAGGCGGCGACGGCCTATACGCGCCTCCTCGCCGTCGCCCCCTGGCACGCGGTCGGCCGCTACAACCTGGCCCTGGCCCTCGCGGCGCAGGAGCGCTACGCCGAGGCGATCGCGGAGATGCGGCGGTTTCTGAAGCTCGTCCCCGACGGGGCGACGGCCCGAGCGGCCCAGGACACCATCTACAAGTGGGAGACCCAGCTCCGTTGACAACCCCTAGGTGTAAGCCCTAAGATCATCGCGTTCGTCGCCTGGGAGGCCGCCATGTCCGTGCCGAGGTCAGCGATCCGGTGTGCCGTCGCAGTCGTGCTGGTGGTCGCGGTCGGCACTCTCCCCGCCTATGCCCAGAGCGTTCCGGCGGTTGGGCCAAGCCATTGCGTGGCGTACTGCGGGAGCGCCGCCAGCGGTGGCGGGGGCGGCGTGGGCGGCGGCGGCGTCGGGATGATGGGCCCGGCCATGATGGGCCTCGGGATTCTCCTGAACGTCCTGCCGCACCTCCTCGAGAAGAATGCGAACGCCACGCCCGCAGCGCCACCGCCGGATCCTTCAAGCCCCGGCGCGGGTCGGTTGGACCCGGACGAGTGGAAGGATTACTGGAAACAGGAGCGCGAGCGGAAACAGAGAGAAGAGGCGGAGCGGCAGCAGCGTGAGGTGCGAATCGCGAAGGAAGCCGAGGTCGGCACGTTCATGCAGTACGCCGACAACTCGAGCGCCGCCGGCGATGTCGAGTCCGAGATCGTGTTCATCAAGCGCGCCCTCGCCGTCGAGCCCGGGAACCCTGACCTCGAGACGTGGCTGAAGTTCCGGCTGAAGTGGGCGGAAGAGGAGCAGGCGAAGCGGGCGGCCGCCTTCGACAAGAAGTACGAGCACTACATGGAGCACCGGCGACTGTTCCAGGAGGACTTCGTCCGGCCCGTCTGGGGGAACGACTCTCCCGCCCTCAAGGCGGTCGAGCCGGGCGGCACCGACGTCGTCGGTGCCAGGCCCGAGGTCATCAATGCTCGGTCCGTGGACGCTCAGGTCCCGCAGCGCCTGAGGCCCGAGGACCTCCAGACCGGTCCCCAGGGACAGGGCCGCATGCCGACCGGGCGAATCCAGCGGCCGGGCCTGCTGGACCAGGTGCAGCGCCTGCAGTCGACGGATCCCAGCACGGTCTTCCCCAAGCCGTGACCCAGCGGCGGGCGGTCGCGTCGCGCTCCGTCGCCACGAGCTGAGGCAAGCCGAGCCGGGCACCGTTCTTTCACCTGCGCCGCGGCCGCGACCGCGAGATGACGGGCCGCAGCCTCCTCCTCGCCCGTCCCATGCCCGGCGCCGTGACGGGCTGCGCGCTCGACCCCCTCGTCAAGCCCGCGATGCCGGAGATCACCGTCTGGCAACGTCAGCCCGGGCCGGTCGCGCTCCTCATCGTGAATCCGCGCGAGCCGTTCAGGAGCATCCGGTCTCCGCTGTAGGCGAAGCGGACGTCGGCTCAGGAGCGTTCGTAGGAGGTTCAGATGAGAAACCGCAGCAGGGTATCCCTCGGTCTTGTACTGGCCATCCTATGGTCCCCGGGGTGCGCGACGACCAAGCCTGTCGGCGCGATGATCGCCGAGGGAGTGATCCGCGAGGGCCAGACCTACGAAGAAGTGCGTGCCGTCGCCGGCAAGCCGGCCAGGATCGAGACCTCCATGCTCGAGGGCGTGCCTCTGACGATCTGGCACTACGTGGAGCCGGACAAGGTCGCCCGGGCCCTGTACCCTGTCGCGGTCATTGGCACTCTGGGCCTGATAGCAGTTACCCACCCGGATGGTCTTCCCGGCAGGAGAGATCAGCGAGATTACGTTGTCTTTGCGGATGGCCGAGTCATCGCGCGGAATCGGATGCCCGAGGCTGCGACGCTCCGGCAGATCCAGGAGGCGAGGAGAACTGCCTTGCCGAAGGACGATCCAGCCGAGCGGGCGAGAGCCGCAGAGGAAATCAAGACCCAGGCCGAGCGCAAGGCGCGGGAGGAGGCGGAGCAGCTCGCGAAGGTTCGGGCGGAGGCGGAGCGGGCGGCGCGGGAGCGGGCGGCGGAGACGGCGAAGGCGCGGGCGCAGGCGCAGCGCGAGGCGCAGGCCCGGGCGGAGCGGGAGGCGAAGGAAGGGGCCTCGGGGCTGGCTGGCGCGGACTGGGCGCGGCGGCGGCCGCTGGCCGAGGCGGCGGTCGGCCAGGCGGCGCAGGCCGAGGCGCGGGGCGATGTGGCGGGGGCCCTCCGCGCCTACCACCGGGGCTGGCTCCTGGTCTACCGGGACGAGGACGAGGCGCTGCGGGGGCGGGTGGAGGAGGCGCTGGCCCGGCTCGTCGCGCGGCTGGCGGAGAAGCCGGCGGCCGACGAGGCGGCGCGGCGGCACGCCGTCCAGGGGGACGCCTACTTCGACGCCCGGCGCTTCGACGAGGCGGCGGCGGCCTACACGCGGCTCCTCGCGGTGGCGCCGTGGCACGCGGTCGGCCGCTACAACCTGGCCCTCGCGCTGGCGGCGCAGGAGCGGTACGGGGAGGCGATCGCCGAGATGCGGCGCTTCCTCCTGCTGATCCCCGAGGGGCCGACGGCGCGGACGGCGCAGGACACCATCTACAAGTGGGAGACCCAGCTCCGATAGACGGCGGCGATCCCCGCCCCGCCCCCCTCTTGACAAAAGACCCGTGCTCTCTGCGAATGAGGGAAACCGACCGCCGAGACAGGGGGAGAAACCATGGACCGACGAACCGTGCTACGGCTGGCGATGGGGATGGCGGCGACCGGGGCGCTCCGCGGCGTCCGTCCGGCGCTCGCCCAGGCCCCGCTCTTCGAGACCCGCAAGATCACCGACACCGTGTACGTCTTCCGCTACCAGAACCACCAGTCCATGTTCGTCGTGACGCCCGACGGCGTCATCGCCACCGACCCCATCGGCTACCTCCGGCCCCAGGCCGTGACGACCTACGTCGACGAGATCCGGAAGGTCACCCCGGCGCCGATTCGCTGGCTGGTGTACAGCCACCACCACTACGACCACATCGATGGCGGCAAGCCGTTCAAGGACGCCGGCGCCACGTTCATCGCCCACCGGAGCGCCCGGCGGCACCTGGAAGCCCTCAAGCGCCCGAGCGTCGTCCTCCCGGACGAGGTCGTGGACGACTTTCGCGCCCTCGAGCTGGGCAGCGTCCGGCTCGAGCTCTCCTACGTCGGGCGCAACCACTCGGACAACAGCCTGGTGATGCGCCTGCCGAAGGAGCGGCTCCTCTTCACGGTGGACTTCATCCCCATCGAGACCGTGAACTTCCGCAACATGCTGGACAGCTTCCTGCCGGACTGGTTCGACTCGCTCGACCGGGTCATCGCCATGGACTGGGACCGGATGATCCCGGGCCACCCCTACGCCGGCGGGCGCCTCGGCACGAAGGACGACGTCCGCAACCTCCGGCAGTTCATGACCGAGCTCTCGGACGCCGTGCGCCCGGCCGCGGAGCAGGGCAAGTGCTGGGACACGGCGATGAAAGAGGTGCGGCTGCCGAAGTACGAGAAGTGGGGGAACTACGAGCAGCAGATCGCGGGCAACATCGAGCGCTTCTGCTCCTACTGGGCGCGCGGCTATTGAGCCGTCGCCGCGCGATGCCGAAGGGGGCCGGTCCGGTCAGTCGTCCCGTGCGCCGGCCCGGCGCCGGAGCGTCGCGATCTCGGGCGACTGCCAGGCGAACTTGAGCGCCGGGTTGCCGGCGTGGTCGCGCGCGTCGACGGCCGCGCCGGCCGCGAGGAGCGCCCGGACGATCTCGGGACATGCTCACACGAGCCGCCGCGGCGCGGTGTAGCGGAGTCGCACGGGATGCGCTTCGGCGTCTACCTGCCCACGTACGCCTGGCCGGACCCCGCCCCGGCCCGGGCCGCGCGCGTGGAGGCGTTCGCCCGGCGCGCCGAGGCGCTCGGCTTCGACGCCCTCTGGGTGGGGGAGCACTTCCTGGTGGCCGGCCACTACGGGACGGCCTGGATGTCGCCGCTTCTCTGCCTTGCCCACGCTGCCGCCGTCACGACGCGGATCCGCCTGGCGACCGGCGTGCTGGTGTTGCCCTACCACCATCCGCTCCCGCTGGCCCGCGAGCTCCAGACCCTCCACCACCTCTCGGGCGGGCGCCTGGTGCTCGGCGTCGGGCCCGGCTGGGACGCCCACGAGTTCGAGTCGCTGGGGCTGCGCCTGGCCGAGCGCGGGGGCCGGACCGACGAGTGTCTCGCGGCGCTCAGGCGCCTCCTCACCGAGCCCGACGTGAGCTTCGAGGGGCGCTTCTACCGGTTCCGCCAGGCGACCATCGCGCCGCTCCTGCCGCGGTTCCCGGAGCTCTGGGTCGCCGGCGGCTCGAAGGTCGCGAGCGCCGTCTCGCCCGACCCGCCGCGCCTGGCGCCCGGGGTGCTGCGCCGGATCGCCGCCGCGGACGGCTGGCTGGCGCGGGGCGACGCGACGCCGGCGATGCTGCGCGCCGACCTCCGCGCCATCCGCGACCACCTCGTGGCCCAGGGGCGCGACCCGCGCACCCTCCGCTACGGCCACTACAACTTCGTCCACCTGGTGGACGCGACGGATCGCGAGGCGGCGCTCCGCCTCCAGCGCCCCGTCTTCGAGCGCGCCATGGGGCCGCACCGCTCCTTCGCCGAGCTGCAGGAGACCTACTTCACCGGAACGACCGCGGAGATCCGCCGGCGCGTCGCCGAGCTCCGCCGCGACGGCTTCGAGTACCTGGTCCTCGCGACGGTCGGCGACGACCTGGACCAGCTCGAGCGGATCGCCAGCGAGATCGTCCGGCCGCTCGCGGCGGCGCCTTGACACGGCTTCCGCCACCCGCCTAGACTCCCCGCCGTACCCCCGCGGTCACCACGCGCGGTTGTCCGCCGCCGCCCTGCAGAGGAGGGCCGACGCATGAAGGTCGAGCAGAAGCTCCGGAAGATGGGCCTCGCGCTCCCCGACTTCGGCCGGGCGACCTACTACGGGGCCACCTACGGGAAGATGAAGCCGTTTCATCGGACCGGGAAGCTCCTGTTCCTGTCGGGCCACATCCCGGAACGGGACGGGAAGATCCTCCACCCGGGCCGGCTCGGGCAGACGGTCACGATCGAGCAAGGGTACGAGGCGGCGCGGCTCACCGGCCTCAACTGTCTGGCCGGCCTCAAGCAGGCCCTCGGCAACCTCGACAAGGTCGTGGCGATCGTCCGCACCCTCAACTTCGTGGTCTGCACCCCCGAGTTCTACGACGTCCACAAGGTCTCGAGCGGCCTCACCGACCTGCTGGCGGAGGTCTTCGGTCCGGAGAAGGGGATCGGCGGCCGCGCCACGATCGGCGTCATGAGCCTGGCCCGGAACAACTGCTTCGAGACCTGGCTCACGGCCGAGGTCCGCTGATCGCCGCGTCCAGCCCCCACGGCTCCCGGGCCTGTCGATGCCGACCCAGGGCGCCCCAGCGTCGGATCTCCCGCCGCCCGAGCTGACCGCGGCCGCGGCGCGGGCGGTCCAGACGGCGCGCGCCCGCTTCGGGGTCCGGCGAGCCGCGCTCTTCTGGCGCCCGGCCGGCGGGGAGGCGCTGATCTGCATCGCCTCGGCGGCGGAGAGCGGCGCCGAGGGCTGGCTCGGCCGCGCCCTGGCGCCCGGGGTGGGGGTGGCGGGACGCGCGGTGGCCGAGGGCCGCGCGGTCTGGTCGCCGGATCTGCTCGCCGATCCGCGGGTCCCGCTCGCGCCCTGGCTCCGGGAGCGCCTCGAGCAGGAGAGCCTCCGCGCGGTCGCCGCGGCGCCGCTGCCCGTCGGGGGCGTCGCGCGCGGCGCGCTCGGCCTCCTCGACCGGGCCGGGCGGACGTTCGACGACGCGGAGCTCGGCGCGCTGGAGCGGTTGGGGGAGGAGGTCGCCCGGGACCTCCAGCGAGCCGTGGCGCCGGGCCGATAACCGTCGCATCCCGGTGTCCTCGGGCCTCGGCGCGCCTCAACGTATGCGGCATACGCCTCGGTGCGCCTCGGCCCTGCGTCCTAGGGCTGCTCGGTTCTCGGCCCAGCGAGCCGTGGCGCCGGGCCGATAACCGTCGCATCCCGGTGTCCGGCATCACGGCCGGGACGCGCTCGGCCTGCGGCCTCGCGGCCGTCCCGGCCTCTGGGGCCCTCCGGTGTTGCCCCGATGGGCCTGCCTGCCGCCAGCGTGTACGCTGGCGAGCGCTGCCGCTTCGGCCACTTTCCGATGGGGAGGGTCAATGTGTCGGGGCTCGGCGATCTGCCTGACTGGGTGCGCTTCCTGGAGGGAGCACTCCAGGAGCTTCCCGCCGCCATCCTGGTCGCCGACGCGCCCTCCGGCCGGCTCCTCCTCGCGACCGACCACGTCAAGCGCCTCTGGCGGCAGCCCTTTCTGCCCGCCGCCCGCATCGAGGAGTCCGACCAGTATCGCGGCTTCCACGCCGACGGGCGACCGTACCGGCATGCTGAGTGGCCGCTGGCGCGATCCGTGCGGACGGGCGAGGTGGTCACGGCCGAGCCCATCGCGGTCCTGCGCGGCGACGGCACGCGAGGCCTGTTCCAGGTCAGCGCGATCCCCGTGCGGGACGAGACGGGCGGCATCCTGGCGGCGGCGACCTTCTTCCACGAGGGCGCGTCCCGCGAGGAGATCGAGACCGGGCTGAGAGAGGCCGGCACGCTGATCCGCGCCGCCATGCGGGGGGCGGCGGCGCTCGGGCGGCCGCCTGACGCCGCGGGGGGCCCGCCACGGGCAGACCTGGAGACCCGGCTCGCCCGCGAGCAGGCGACGCGCGCGGAGGCCGAGGCCTCCGTCGAGCAGCTCCGGCGGCTTCAGCGCGTGACCGACGCCGCGCTGGCCCGGCTCGAGCTCCACGAGGTGCCGCGCCGGCTCCTGCGCCGCGTCCGTCAGGCCCTGGACGCCGACACGGCGACGGTGCTCCGCCTCGACGAGGTTCGCGGCGAGCTCGTGATGCTCGACTCGGACGGCCTCCGCGAGGACGTCGGCGAGCACACGCGCGTGCCGCTCGACCGCGGCGTCGCGGCGAGCATCGCGGCGCGGCGACAACCCCTGATCGTCGAGGACCTGTCGCAGGTCGAGGTCGTCAGCTCGTTCCTGAAGACCCGGGTGAAGTCGCTGCTCGGCGCGCCCCTCGTGGTGGAAGACCGCGTGATCGGCGTCGTCCACGTCGGGACGATCGAGCCCCGGCGCTTCAGCCGCGCCGACGTCGAGCTGATGCAGCTCGTCGCCGACCGGCTGGCCCTCGTCGTGCAGCAGGCGCGCCTGCACGCGCGGGAGCGCGCGGCGCGGGCCGAGGCGGAGGCGGCGAGCCGCGAGGCGCGGATCCTGGCGGAGCTCAATCGCGCGATCAGCATGGCGCTGAGCCTGGACGAGGTCTTGCAGCGCGTCACCGAAGGGGCGAAGGAGGTCTGCGGGAGCGACTGGGCGCACATCTCGCTGCGGGACGGGGAGGCGGACGCGCTGGTCGTGCGCTACGAGATCGGCGCGCTACAGCCGCTGGCCGGGACGCTCCGGATCGAGGCCGGCAAGGGGATGGAGGGCGAGGTCCTGGTGACCGGCCGGCCGTTCCGGACGGAGGACTACGCGGCGGACCCCCGGATCGATCCGAGCTATCTGGACGAGGCCCGCCGCCAGGGGGTCGTCGCGCAGCTCGCGGTGCCGATCCTGCTCGACGATCGCGTGGCGGGCGTCCTCTGCGTGGGCCTTCGCACGCGGCGGCCGTTCACCGAGCGGGACGAGGCGGTCCTGGGCCGGCTGGCCGACCACGCCGCGATCGCGATCCGCAACGTCCAGCTCTTCGCCCGCGAGCACGCCGCCCGCGCCGACGCCGAGACCGCGCAGCGTCGCGCGGAGTTCCTGGCGCGCGCGGGCACCATCCTCGCCTCGTCCCTCGACTACAAGACGACGCTCGGGAGCGTGGCGGAGCTGAGCGTGCCGATCCTCGGCGACTGGTACCTCGTCCACCTCGTCCAGGAAGACCGCTCGCTGCGCCGCGTCGCCATCGCCCACGCGGACCCCGCCGCGGTCCAGCTCGCGTGGGAGGTCGAGCGGCGTTACCCGATCCGGGCCGACGACCCGCACGGTCCGGGCAGGGTCCTGCGGACGGGCCAGGCCGTCCTCATCCCCGAGATCTCCGACGCCCGACTGGCCGCCGCGGCCCGCGATCCCGAGCACCTCGAGCTCCTGCGCCGCCTGGGCCTCGTGTCGTACATCTGCGTGCCGCTGACGGCCGGAGGCCGCACCCTCGGGACGATCACGCTCGCCACGGCGGCGTCGGGCCGGCGGTACACGGAGCGCGACGTCGCGCTCGCGGAGGACCTCGGCCGCCGCGCCGCGCTCGCGGTGGACAACGCCCGGCTCTACGCCGAGGCCCAGCGCGCCAACCGCGCCAAGGACCAGTTCCTCGCGATGCTCGGCCACGAGCTCCGGAACCCGCTGGGGGCGATCCGCAGCGCGATGGCGGTCGTCCTGCGCCGGCTCCGGAGCGACGACGCGCCGCTCCAGCAGATGGGCGAGATCATCGCGCGACAGAGCCAGCACCTGGCCCGGCTGGTCGATGACCTCCTCGACGTGGCGCGGGTCACCTCGGGCAAGATCACCCTGGAGCGGCGGCCGGTGGACCTCCTGGAAGTGGCCGCGCGGGCGGTCGCCTCGCTCGAGGCGAGCGGTCGGGGCGGGTCGCACGACATCCGGATCGTGGGCCCGTCGCTCTCCGTGGAAGGGGATCCCACGCGGCTCGCGCAGGTCGTGGGGAACCTCCTCGACAACGCGGTGAAGTACACACCGTCGGGCGGCCGCGTCACCGTCGGCGTGGCGAAGGAGGAGGGCCAGGCGGTCGTCCGGGTGACGGACAGCGGGGCCGGGATCTCCCCGGAGATGCTCGCGCGGATCTTCGACCTGTTCGTCCAGGAGCGCGAGTCGATCGACCGGTCGCAGGGAGGGCTCGGGCTCGGCCTCGCGCTCGTCAGGCGCCTCGTCGAGATGCACGGCGGCACGGTGCAGGCCATGAGCCGGGGCCCGGACACAGGCAGCGAGTTCGCGATCCGGCTGCCGCTGCTGTCCGCCACCGCGTCCGGGATGCCCGCCCCCACGGCGCCGCCGGCGCCGGCGTCGAGACACGTGCTGCTGGTCGAGGACAACGAGGACGCCCGGGATGCGCTCCGGGCGGCCCTCGAGCTGGACGGCCACCACGTGGACGTGGCCGAGGACGGCGAAACCGGCCTGACGAAGCTCCTCATGCTGCGTCCCGAGGTCGCGCTGATCGACATCGGGCTGCCCAGACGCGACGGCTACGCGCTGGCGCGGGCCGTCCGGGCGACGCCGGGCACCGAGGGCATCCGCCTGGTCGCGGTCACGGGGTACGGACAGCCGGAGGATCGGCGCCGGGCGTTCGAGGCCGGCTTCCAGGCGCACCTCATCAAACCCGTCGATCCGCAGGAGCTGGCCCGCGTGCTCGCCGACGCCCCCGAGTCGGCGGCGTGACCGCCGCGGAGCCGGTCGGCTCGAGCCGGCCGATCCCGCACCGGCACGCCTCCGCGCGCGCGGCGACCGGCGCCGCCGGTCCGGCCCGCGGCCGCGTCCGACTCGCCTTGACCGCCTCGGACCCCGCCGCTAGACTGTCTGAGCCGCGATGACGAGCGTCGGGCCGCGTCTGGCGCCCGGGTCGTCGCGCGTCGCGGTCGGGCCGTTGCCCCGGCATCGGGTAGCCCGAGGAGGCATGTTGGCGGTCTCCCTCCTCCCCCTCCTCCGCCGCGCCCTCGGTGGGGCCGCGTCCTCCGCGCCCCGTCCGGCGCTTCCGGAGCTCGCCACGATCTTCGGGCTCGCCGCCCTCTACTTCGCCGCGGCCAAGCTCGGGCTCTCCATGGCGTTCGTGGCCGAGCAGGTCACCGCCGTGTGGCCGCCGACGGGCATCGCCCTCGCCGCGGTCCTGCTGCTCGGCTACCGCGTCTGGCCCGGCATCTGGCTCGGCGCCTTCCTGGCCAACGCGACGGCCCACGAGCCGTTCGCCGCCGCGACGGGCATCGCCGTCGGGAACACGCTGGAGGCCGTGCTCGGGGCCTGGCTCCTGCGGCGGTTCGTCGGGTTCGGCAACACGCTCGGCCGGCTGCGCGACGTGCTCGGGCTTTCGCTGCTGGCCGCATGCCTGAGCCCCACGGTGAGCGCCACCATCGGGGTGACGAGCCTGGCGCTCGGGGGAATGCAGCCGTGGTCGGCGTTCGGCGCGATCTGGCTCGTCTGGTGGCTGGGCGACGCGACGGGCGCCCTCGTCACGGCCCCCCTCCTCCTGACCTGGGCCACACGGCGACAGGCCTGGCAGCGCGGAGAGCTCGGTGAGGCCGCGGCGCTGCTCGTGGCGCTCGTGGCGGTCAGCCTCCTCGTCTTCACCGGCCTCTTCGGCCGGGTCGCCAGCCACCCGCTGGAATACACCGTCTTCCCCTTCGTGATCTGGGCCGCGCTGCGCTTCGGCCAGCTCGGCACCGCCACCGTCATCTTCGTCCTCTCGGGCATCGCCATCTGGGGCACGGTGAACAGCTTCGGCCCCTTCGTCACGGAGTCCGTCCACCAGAGCCTGATTCTCCTCCAGCTCTTCATGGCCGTCGTCGCGGTCAGCGGGCTCGTCCTGGCCGCGTCCACGAACGAGCGCAACATCGCGGCGCGCCGGCGCGCCGCGGACTATGCCATCGGGCAAGCGCTGGCCCGGTCCGCCAGCCTCGGCGACGCCGCGCCGCGCATCCTGCGCGCGATGTGCGAGTCCCTGGACTGGGACGTGGGCGCGCTCTGGACGGTCGACCCGGCGGGGGACGTGCTCCGCTGTGTCGACGTCTGGCACCGGTCCTCGGACCGGTTCACCCGATTCGCGACCGCGACGCGCGGGCGCACGTTCGCGCCGGGCGTCGGCCTCCCCGGGCGGGTCTGGTCCAGCGGGACGGCGGCCTGGGTCATCGACGTGACCCGGGACGACAATTTCCCCCGGGCCGCCGTCGCCGCGGCCGAGGGCCTGCACGGCGCCTTCGCCTTCCCCATCGTCCTGGGTTCCCGCGTGCTCGGCGTGCTGGAGGCCTTCAGCCGGGAGATCCAGGCGCCCGACACCGATCTGCTCCTCATGATGACCGCGGTCGGCAGCCAGGTCGGGCAGTTCATCGAGCACCAGCGGACCGAGCTCCTGTACCGCACGCTGGCGGACACCGTGCCGAGCATGGTCTTCACGACCCACGCGGACGGCCGATGCGACTACTGGAACCAGCGGTGGTACGACTACACGGGCGCGACGGTGGAGGCGAGTCAGGGCTTCGGCTGGCTCTCCGCCGTGCATCCCGACGACGCCCCGCGGTGTCGTGAGGAGTGGACGGCGGCGGTCCGGACCGGCAGCCCTTTCGGGGTCGAGTATCGGCTGCGAGCGGTGAGCGGTGGGTACCACTGGTTCCTGGCTCGCTGCCTCCCCGTGCGCGACTCGCAGGGTGAGATCGCCCGGTGGGTCGGGACCTGCACCGACATCGACGACCGCAAGCGGGGGGAAGACGCGCTGAGGGAGGCCAGCCGGATCAAGGACGAGTTCCTGGCGATGCTGGGCCACGAGCTGCGGAACCCGGTCGGCGCGATCAGCAACGCGATCCACGTGTTGAACCACATCGCGAAGCCCGACGACCTGACCGGCAAGGTCCGCGGGATCATCGACCGTCAGGTCCACCACCTCTCGCGGCTGCTCGACGACCTGCTCGACGTCTCGCGCATCACCAGCGGCAAGATCGAGCTTCGCCGGCGCGCCGTGGACGTCCTCGACGCCTGCACCCGGGCGCTGACGGCGCTCCAGGAGGAGGGGAAGACCCGGCGGCACGACATCGCCCTGCGCGGCGAACCGCTCATCGTGGACGGCGACCCGGTGAGACTCGAGCAGATCGTCCGGAACCTGGTCGACAACGCCGCCAAGTACACCCCGCCGGGCGGGCGCATCGACGTGACGCTCGGGCCGGAGGACGGCAAGGCCGTGCTCCGCGTCCGGGATACCGGCGCCGGGATGGCCCGTGAGGTGATCCCGCTGGTCTTCGACGTCTTCGTCCAGGGGGGGCAGCCGCTCGACCGGTCGCAAGGCGGACTCGGTCTCGGTCTCTCCCTGGTGAAGCGGCTCGTGGAGCTGCACGGCGGCACGGTCGCCGCGTCGAGTCCCGGACCGGGGCAGGGCAGCGAGTTCGTCATCCGGCTCCCGCTCCTCACGGATGCACGGGGGGCCGGGGCGTCGGCGGAGGCGGCGGCCGAGACGCTCACTCGACGGACGGTCTTGCTCGTCGAGGACAACGACGACTTCAGAGAGGGCCTGCGGGCGCTGCTGGAGGAGTGGGGGCAGGAGGTGGAAGCGGCGGCGGACGGGCGGCGCGGTCTGGAGATCGCGCTCCGCTTGCGTCCGGACGTCGCGCTGATCGACGTCGGCCTGCCCGGCCTGGACGGCTATGCCGTCGCGCGAGGGATCCGGGCGGCGCCGGGCGGCGACCGCACGCGGCTGGTGGCGCTGACGGGCTACGGCCGCGTCGAGGATCGCCAGCGCGCGGAAGAGGCGGGCTTCGACGCCCACCTGGCCAAGCCGGTCGACGTGGAGCGGCTGCGCCAGATCCTCGCCAGTTCGGACCGTCCCACCGCCTGAGTGCCCGGCGGGGGGCGCAGCGCCCCCTCGCGCCCCTCCCCGGCGCCGGCCATCATCGGTCGTCGGGGGGCGTCGCGGCTCCCCCTCCAGGAGACGCCTGGCATCGTGTCTGCACGATGGCAGGGGCACAGAAACCCTCTCGGCAAACGAGACGGCCGAAGAGCATCGTGCGGAGACCACCCGACTCGAGACCCGGCGGACCGGCGGCGGCCGATCGGGCCGCCGCACCCGATCCCGCCGCACTCCGGCGCCCGGCGCGGCGTCGGTGGCTCCGGCTCGTCGGGCTGTCCGTCCTCCTCGCGGCCTGTGGCAGCTCCGACGCGTCGGCGTTCCGCGCCGAGCTCGAGACCGTCGTCTCGTGGGGCGCGACGGTCCAGATGCTGGCAACGGCCTGGCGCGCCGGCGCGGCGCCCCACACGTACGTGTCGCACGCCCTCCGGACCGCGGACGAGGAGCTCCAGGCGTCGCTGAAGCGCCTCCGGGCGCTGCCCCGGACGGCCGGCGTCCCCGGGGTGGCCGAACCCCTCCAGGCCATGGAGCGAGCCGTGGCCCGGGTGCGCGCGGCGGTGAGGCGAGACGACCGGCCGGCGGCGGAAGCCGCGGCGACGGAAGTCTCGGCCACTCTGCGCGCGCTCGACGCCCTCGCCCGGAGCGGCCGGGCATCATGAGCAAGGCGTTCGAGGTCGCGCTCGGCATCGTCACGAGCATCGGGGGGTTCCTCGAGGTCGGGTCGCTCTCGACCGCCGCCCAGGCGGGCGCGGGGTTCGGCTTCCAGCTCACCTGGGCGATCCTCCTCGGGACCGTGTGCCTGGCCTTCCTCGTCGAGATGTCGGGCCGCCTCGCGGCGATCAGCAAGCACACCATCGCGGACGCCATTCGCGAGCGGTTCGGCATCAATTTCTTCGCCACCGTCCTGGTCACGGTCGGGCTGGTGACCCTGCTGGTGCTCGCGGCGGAGATCGGCGGGGTGGCCGTCGCGCTCCAGCTCACGACCGGCATCGCGTTTCAGTGGTGGGCGCTGCCCGTGGGGTTCGCCGTCTGGCTCCTCTTGTGGAAGGCGACGTTCGGCCTGATCGAGAACGGGGTCTCGCTCCTCGGGCTCGTGACGGTCGGCTTCCTGGTCGGGGCCGTGAAGCTCCACCCGCCGCTGGCCGAGGTGGGGGCCGGGCTGCTCCCCACGCTTCCCACGCACGACGTGTCGCGCTACTGGTTCATCGCGGTCAGCATCCTCGGCGCGTCGCTCACGCCCTACCTCTTCTACTTCTATTCCTCGGGCGCGCTCGAGGAGAAGTGGCAGGAGAGCGATCTCGGTGTCAACCGGCTGGTGGCGATCCTGGGCATGAGCTTCGGCGGCGTGCTGTCCGCGGCCGTCTTGATCGTGTCCGCCATGGTCTTCCAGCCGCGCGGCATCCAGATCGACCGCTACGAGCAGGCGGCGTTGCTGTTGACCGAGCCGTTCGGCTACTGGGGCTTCGTGCTGTTCGTCGCCTCACTGGCGATCGCCAGCTTCGGCGCCGCGCTCGAGGTCAGTCTCGCCCTCGCCTACCTCGTGGCCCAGGGGTTCGGCTGGAACTGGGGAAAGGGCGTGCGGCCGAAAGAGGCGGCGCGCTTCAGCCTGACTTACTCGGTCGTCGTCCTGCTGGCCTCGCTCCTCGTGCTCGTCGGGATCGACCCGCTCAAGCTGACCCTCCTCGCGATGGCCCTGACCTCGGCGATCCTGCCCGTCGCCGTCGTGCCGTTCCTCGTCCTCATGAACGACGCGCACTACGTCGGCGAGCACCGGAACGGGTGGATCGGCAACGGCGTCGTGCTCGTCGTCATCGCGCTGGCCTGCGTGCTCGCGGTCGTCTCGATCCCGCTCGAGATCTTCGGCAGCTAGCATGGAAATCGTGCGCGAGGTCCTGGACAAGCAGGTGCTCGACCGGAAGGGCCGGAAGGTCGGGAAGGTGGACGGCATCGTGCTCGAGCTCCGCGACGGCCGGGCGCCCCGACTCGCCTGGGCCGAGCTCGGCAGCGTCACCCTGGCGCGCCGCTTCCATCCCCGGCTCGCCGCCTGGGCCGTCCGCTGGGCCGCGTGGTGGGGTGTGACCTCCGGGCGGCCGCTGCGGGTGCCCTGGTCGAAGCTCCGCAGGTCGGGGCTCGACATGGCGATCGACGTCGACCTGGAGGACACCCCGGCCTTCGCCGTCGAGGAGTGGCTGAGGCGGAAGCTCATCGGCCGGATCCCGGGCGCCTGAGCATGGCGACGCGTGAGGTGCAGCTCGAGCTCTTGCTCGGCAAGCTGGTGGTCGACCCGGACGGGAAGCGTGTGGGACACATCGAGGAGTTCCACGCCGAGGAGGACGGGGACGACTGCGTGATCCGCGAGTTCCTGGTCGGCGGCCGCGCGTGGCTCGAGCGGCTCGCCGTGTGGGGCATGGCGCGCGCGATGGTGCGACGGATCGGCGCGGAGCGGGTCGAGGGGTATCGGGTGCCGTGGGATCAGCTCGATCTGCGCGACCCCGAGCGCCCCCGGCTGCGCTGCCCGGTCGCGGCGCTTGCGCCACGCGTCCGGGCGAAGACGCGTCGTGCGGCGTCGGGCCGGAGACGGCTTCGACGCCGCGCTCTTCGCCCGCGCTGACGCCGCTTTCGTGGGTCCGACCATCCGCGGTCGGTACTGCGTTTGCACCCTCGACCGGAGGCCGTGATGACAGTCACGGTGGCCTCACACAACGCTCGCCTCCCGAGAGGCGGCAACAGGAGGACACGGATGAAGGGATATTGCATTTTCGCGCTGGGGCTGGGCCTGGCGCTGGCGGCCGTGCCCGCGGTCGTCGTCGCCCAGACCTCGACTCCCGAGAGTCCCGCGCAGAGCGGGACCGATTGCCCACCCGGCTCCACGGTGACGCCGGGCGGAGCGGCGCAGACGGCTCATCCCCCGGCGCCGTCGGTCGGCGCCTCCGGGAGCGTCGACACCGGCAGCACGGCCCCCTCGGCCAGTGGCGGGGTGTCGGGCAGCGTCGGGGCCGGCGGCAGCGGGGCGTCGGGGAGCGGCGGCGCCACCGGCAGCACCGACACGAGCCAGATGCCTTCGGCCAGTGGCGGGACGTCGGGCAGCGTCGGGACCGGCGGCAGCGGGGCGTCGGTGAGCGGCGGCGCCACCGGCAGCACCGACACCGGCAAGGCGCCGTCCGTCAGCGGCAGCGCCTCCGGGACGACCGGTCGCTGCTAGGCTTTCACGTCGGGGGGGTCTGAGAAGACCCCCCCGATCTCCTCTCTCCTGCTTCATCCTCCGGTCGGGGCGCGCGCGCCTCGAACTCGCTTGACGTCCCTCGCGGCGCCGGCGTAGAGTCCGACCACATCCCCTTTCGACCACCTCGAGGGCGGCCTGCCGGTCCCGATCCACGCCATCGCGCGGGAGGTACCCATGGCGATGTCGCGACGCGAGATGCTGAAGGCGGCGGGCGCGCTCGCGGCCGCGCTGCCGCTGGCCGAGCTGGCCGAGCTGCCGATCGGGCGGCGGGCGCGCCGGGCGATGGCAGAGACGCTGCCCGCGGCGCGTCCGGGCGACGTCCCCGACCTGGTGCTCCTCAACGCGCGGGTCCACACGCTGGACCCGGCGGGGCGGGTGGTCCAGGCGCTGGCCGTGAAGAACGGCCGCATCCTGGCGGTCGGCGACACGGCGACGGTGCGGGCGCTGGCGCGCGCGGGCACGATCCAGCACGACCTGGCGGGGCTCACGGTGCTGCCCGGCTTCTACGACTCCCACAACCATCTGCGGGCGACGGGGCTGAACTTCTTCGCCGTCGACCTGTCGGAGGCCCGCCGCGTCGCCGACGTCCTGGCCGCGATCGCCGGGCGCGTCGCCGTGACGCCAGCGGGCGAGTGGGTGGTCGCCTCGAGCCGCTGGCACGAGAGCCAGCTCGCCGAGAAGCGGTTTCCGACCCGGGCGGAGCTGGACACGGTCGCGCCGGCCCACCCGGTCTACATCCCGCGCGGCGGCCACAACCGCGTCGTGAACAGCCAGGCGTTCACGCGCGCCGGGATCGGCAAGGACACGCCGAACCCGTCCGGCGGCACGTACGTGCGCGACCCGGCGACCGGCGAGCTGACCGGCCACGTCATCGGCGCCGCGGCGTTCGGGCGGATCGCGCGCCTGCTGCCGCGGCCGACGCGCGAGCAGCAGGCGACGGCGCTCCGCGCCGCCGTGCGGGCCTACCACGCGGCCGGCATCACGAGCCTCATCGAGCCCGGGCTCGAGCCCGCCGAGCTCGCGAGCTTCCAGCCGCTCTGGGCGAACGGCGAGCTGACCGTGCGGGTCACCGCCATGCTGCGGGTCTTCCCGGGCTCGACGCAGGCGGAGCTGGAGCGCGCCCTGGCCAGCGTGCGCGACCTCGGCTTCACCACGGGCTTCGGCGACCAGTGGCTGCGCCTCGGCGGGATCAAGTTCACGGCCGACGGCGGGGTGGAGACGAGCTACCTGCGGGAGCCCTTCGCCCACACCGACGATCCCGCCGCGCCGCGAGGCAAGCCCCATGCCAGCCCGGAGAACATGCTGGCGGTCTGCCTGCTGGCGAGCGAGCTCGGCTGGCAGATGGGCGTCCACTGCGTCGGGGACGCCGGGATCGACCAGGTCCTCGACGCCTACGCCGCGGTCCACGCGCGGCGCCCGCTCCCGGGCCGGCGCTGGACGGTGATCCACATGATGCGGGCGCGGCCCGAGCACTTTCCGCGCGCACGCGACCTGGGGCTCGTGATCACGGCGCAGCAGCCGCTGATGTACGCGCTCGCGGCCGGCTTCGTCCAGTACTGGGGCGCGGCCCGCGCCGCCGAGTGCGAGCCGCTCCGCGCCTATCTCGACAGCGGCCTCCCCGTCGGCGGCGGCTCCGACTCGCCGGTCACGCCCTACCAGCCGCTGCTGGGACTCTGGAGCTCGGTGACGCGCGAGACCCAGCTCGCCGGCGTCCAGGGGCGCGAGTGGGCGATCCCCATGACCGACGCGCTCCGCTGGTACACGAGCGGCAGCGCCTACGCGGCGTTCGAGGAAGACCTGAAGGGTTCGCTCGAGGTGGGGAAGCTCGCGGATCTCGTGGCGCTGTCGGTCGATCCCGTCACGGCGTCGCCCAGCGAGGTGCGGGACGCGAAGGTGCTCCTCACCCTGGTGGGCGGTCGGATCGTCCACGACGGCCGGCCGTCACGGAGCGCGCTTCCACCCCAGCGCGAAGCCCGGGGATTCGCGCCCGCGGAGGGCTGCCACTGCGCCGAGCCCGAGGGGTGAGCCCGCAGGCCGGTCACCTCGCCGCGTCTGAGAGCAGACGATCCGGACCGCGCCGTCAGCCGGGAGCCGGCCGCGCCGCTGCGCGTCGATGCGCGTGACGCGTGGAGTCGAGCCGAAGGGCGCCGGAAAGATTGGACGGCCGCCGGACCCGTCCCGCCGGCGGCACCGCAGCGCGCGCCGGCATGATCCATGCTCTACGGGATTCCCTTCAAAGTCTCCCGCCGTGGGGAGCAGGTGGAGGGGCAGCATGGTGCGGCACCCCCGTCCGATCGACGTCGCGCCCTCCTCGGGCGCGCGGGTGACCCCGGAGCAGTTCGCCGCCAAGCTCAACGCCTGGCGGCAAACCGCCGGTCTCGAGCCTCACCGCGGCATCCTCCTGACCGCGGGCGAGGGCCGAGCCGTCGCGCAGCTCAGCATCAAGTCGAACGCTCCCCGGTCGATCGAGGCGGGCGGCCTGCTCGCCTTCGCCGCCGACACCGCGACCGCGGCAACGCTCTGGGAGCTGGATCCCACCAGTGACCAGCCGACGGCGCTTCCCCAGACGCTTCAGGTGACCGGCGACGTGTTCCGCCACGCCCTGCAGGGAACGCTCACGGCCAGCGCGACGATCCGGTTCCGGGGCTCGACGACGATCACCGTCCACGTGACGGTCCGGGACGAACAGGAGCAGCTCGTCGCCACGGTGGCGGTCACGCAGCTCCGGGCACGCCCGCCCTCGTCCCGCGCCGGCTAGGAGCCTGTCGGTGTAAGCCGGCGCACCGCAACGCTCGGGACGTTCCACTCCGAGTGGCGGCTGCCGCCGCAACGACGGGGGCATCGGGGGGGTCTTCCGAGACCCCCCCGAAGTCCTAGGAGCAGCCGGAGAGGGCCTCGACGGTTCCTCCGACGCTTCCCCCAGGACAAGGAGGGGCAGCATGAGCGGCGACCCGTCCGCGACGCGGGACGAGCCGTTCGCCCCGGAGCCGGCCAACCTCACCCGGGAGTGCTGGCGGGACTGTCTCGACTGCCACCGGATCTGCCTGGAGACCGTGGCCTACCTCCAGACGAGCGGCCGGGCGGTGCCGCCGTCCACGATCCGCCTCCTCTTCAATTGCGCGGAGCTCTGCCAGACCACGGCGAAGTTCCTCCGCGGCGGCTGGGAGCTGATCCCGCGGACGTGCGCGCTCTGCGCGGAGGCCTGTGCCCGCTGCGCCGAGCACTGCGACGCGTTCGCCGACGACGCGCAGATGGCGGCCTGCGCCAAGGCGTGCCGCCGCGCCGTGGACGCCTGCTGGCGCCTCGCCGCGTCGCTGGCCGCCTGAGCGCGTCGGAGGGGGCCTCGACGGCCCCCTCCGACGCCTCC
>JBIOTN010000206.1:0-25265 GCA_044866005.1 Candidatus Rokuibacteriota bacterium
ACCTCCCAGCGGCGAGCCAGGGCCGGCTCGATCTCCGTGGTCGCCCCGCGCAGCCGGACGAGCCCCTCGTAGAGCTGGGAGGTGAGCCCGAGGGACGCCGAGTCGGTGACCACGGCCGGGTCGAGCTGAACGGGCTCCGCCGGCCAGCCGACGACGAAGGTCTGGGCCGCCGCCGGCCCGGCGCCGCCGGCGAGCGGCAGCGCCGCGATGCCGAAGCCGAGCGCCGCGGCGGCCAGCAACGGCGCGGCGGCGGCGACCACCGCCGCGGCGTCGAACGATCCCGCGGCGGCGCGCCCCATCCCGCCACGCCGCCCGGCCGCCGTCGCCCTATCGCCCTCCGCCACGACGCCCGCCGGCGGCGGCCGCGCCGTCTCCCTCGCCGAGCCTCCAGAAGACGAGCCCGTCGAGGAGCTTCGGGTAGAAGTGGGTGGACTTCTGCGGCAGCCGCTCGCCGCCCCGCACGACGGCGAGGAGCTCCTGCGCCGTGGTCGGAGCGATGAGGAACGCGGCCTGGTAGCGGCCCGCGCGCGCGAGGCGCACGGCGTCCGCCTGGTCGGCCGTGTAGTCCACGTGGCTCCGGGCGTCGAGCTTCGCGTCCGTGATGTCGCAGAGCGGCCGGAGGAGCCCCTCGTGGAGGACCGAGACGGCGAGGCTCCGCCAGGCCCGCGAGGTCCCCGCCGGCCAGGGCAGCCGGTCGAAGGCGTCGTCCCGCAGCGTGCACACGGCCGCCTCCCCCCCGGCGACGACCCCGAGCGCCCGGGCGGTCGGGGTGAAGGCGAGGGGGTCCGCGAGCGGGGCCACGTCGAACCACCGGCGGGCCCCCTCGAGCAGGGCGCGAAGGTCGAACCCCTCGACGTGGTGGACGAGCCGGTGGTTCGGGAAGATCGTGAGGCCCGGCGCCTCGAGCCCGAAGAAGGCCATCAGCTTGAGATCGGCGGCGGGGCGGCGCCGGGCGAAGGCGACGGCCGTCTCGTACCGATGGTGGCCGTCCGCGATGATGACCGACTTCGGCGCCATGAGCGTCTGGGCCCGCGTCACGACGGCCGGGTCCGTGATCCGCCAGAGCCGGTGGTGCTCGCCCTTGAGGTCGCGGGCCTCGGCGACCGGCTCGCCGCGCGGGGCGACCGCCTCGCGCACGGCGCCCTCCGGGTCGCTCACGAGCATGAAGAGGAGCCCGAGGTCCGCCTCCGTCGCCTCGAGGAGCCGCATCCGGTCCTCTTTCGGCCCGGCATGCGTCTGCTCGTGCGGGAGGACGACGCCCGCCGCGTAGTCGGTCACCTCGCCGAGCGCGATGAACCCGCTCCGCGTGACGCGCCGGCCGCCGACCGTGTAGGTCTGGGCGTAGGGGTAGATGGCGGGCTCGGCCTCGTGCGCGAAGACCCCCCGGGCGAGCCACGCCTCGAGCATCTCGCGAGCGCGGCGGTACTTGTCCTGGCCCGGCTCGTCCCGCGGATAGCTCACCCGGACGAAGTTCAGCGGGCTCATCGCGTAGAGCCGCTCCTGCGTCTCCCCGTCGATCTGGTCGTACGGCGGCGCGACGACCTTGGAGAGGTCGCCCGCGGCGTCGGGACCGTAGCGGTAGCCGCGGAACGGCTGGATCTTCACTTCCGGTGCGCGGTGATGAAGGCCTGGACGCGGCGCCACGCGTCGGCGGAGGCGTCGGCGAACTCGGTCTGGCGACGGTCGAAGAAGCTGTGGGGCGCCCCGTCGTAGGTGACCGTCTCGTGGGCGACGCCGGCCCGGTCGAGGGCCTGGTCGAACTCCTGGATCGCGCTCGCCGGGATGCCGGGGTCGGCGCCGCCGTAGATCGCGAGGACCGGGCAGCGGAAGCGCGCGACGGCGTCGATCGGACGCGGCTTGTCGGGCCAGCGCGCGAGCCCCAGCGGCCAGCCGTAGAACGCGATGACCCCGGCGTAGCCGAGCCCGCTCGCGGCTTGCAGGGACGCGATGGCCCCGCCGAAGCAGAAGCCGACCGAGAAGAGGGCACGGACGGCCCCGCCCTTCGGCCCCCGCAGGTGCGCCGCCGCGGCGGCGATGTCGGCCTGGATCTGGTCGGGCTTCGTCTGAGGCACGTGGGTCATGAAGTCGAACGCCTCTCCGCGGTCGCCGAGCCCGGCCGTCCGGGCGAAGTAGTCGATGGCGACGGCGTCGACGCCGATCTCGGCGAACCGCACGGCCAGCTCCTTGTAGTAGGCGTGGAGGCCCCGGACGTCGGGCAGGACGATCATCCCCGCGCCGCTCGGCCGCGCCGCGCGGGCGGCGTAGGCGGCCACGCGGGTGCCGTCGGTCGAGGTGAGGACGAGATCCGCGGCGTCAGTCGCGCCACCGGCGATCGGCGTGATCGGCGGGCGCGCGTCGTGATCGAAACACATAGGGCGTTCCTCCTCCTCGGGACCGGGACGTGAGCCTCCTGCCCGGGAGCCTTTCGAGCCGCGGCTTTACCGCCGGCCCACCCACCCAGCCACTTTGTGGTCGGGAGGACTCGGAGGGGGCCGCCGAGGCCCCCTCCAAAATTATGACTTCTCGATCTTCGCCCAGGAGTCGCGGAGCGCGACCGTCCGGTTGAAGACGAGCCGCCGCGCGGTGGAATCCAGAGCGTCCACGCAGAAGTAGCCCTGCCGCTCGAACTGGTAGCGGCTGCCGGGCGCCGCGCCGGCCAGGCTCGGCTCGACCCGGCAGGCCGGCAGCGTCTCCAGCGAGCGCGGGTTGAGGCCAGCCTTCCAGTCGCTCCCGTCCTTGTCGTCGCCCGGGTTCGGCTTCGTGAAGAGGTGGTCGTAGAGGCGCACCTCGGCTGGGAGCGCGTCGGCCGCGGAGACCCAGTGGATCGTGCCCCGCACCTTGCGGCCCGGGGCGTCGCCGCCGCGGGTCGCGGGGTCGTAAGTGCAGCGCACCTCCGTGACCGCCCCCGTCCGCTCGTCCTTGACCAGGCCGACGCAGCGGACGACGTAGGCATAGCGGAGCCGGACCTCGCTGCCGGGCGACAGCCGGAAATACTTCGGCGGCGGGCTCTCCCGGAAATCGTCCTGCTCGATCAGGAGCACGCGCGAGAACGGCACCTTCCGGGTCCCCATCGCGGCATCCTCGGGGTTGTTGACCGCCTCGACCGCCTCCGTCTGCCCCTCCGGGTAATTCTCGATGACGAGACGCAGCGGGCGGAGGACCGCCATGACGCGGGGCGCCCGCTTGTTCAGGTCCTCGCGGACGCAGTGCTCGAGGAGCGCCACGTCCACCAGGTTGTCGCTCTTCGCCACGCCGATGCGCTCGCAGAACTTCCGGATCGACTCGGGCGTGTAGCCGCGAC
Source organism: Candidatus Rokuibacteriota bacterium (assembly GCA_044866005.1). Lineage (GTDB taxonomy): Bacteria > Methylomirabilota > Methylomirabilia > Rokubacteriales > DASRDR01 > JBIOTN01. Next base: position 3,302 of record JBIOTN010000206.1, read on the forward strand.
GGCGGAGCCCGGCGATCGTCGGCATCCGCGGGTCGTCCCAGCCGGTGACGTGCCCCCCGTCCACCAGCTCGAGCAGCTTGCGCTTGCTCATCACGGTGTGGCTCAGGTTCAGGCGCGCGAACTCGATCTGCTGGGGGTGGTAGATGCCGAGCGCGTCCAGGTACCAGTCGTAGAGCGGGCGGTGGTCCTCGTACTCCAGCGTGCAGATGGAGTGCGTGACCCGCTCGATGGAGTCGCTCTGCCCGTGGGCCCAGTCGTACATGGGATAGATGCACCAGGCGTCGCCCGTCCGGTGGTGCGAGGTCCGCCGGATCCGGTACATGACGGGATCGCGCAGGTTGAGGTTCGGGGAGGCCATGTCGATCTTCGCGCGGAGCGTGCGGCTGCCGTCCTCGAACTCGCCGGCCCGCATCCGGGCGAGGAGGTCGAGGTTCTCCTCGACGGACCGGTCCCGCCAGGGGCTGTCCCGGCCGGGCTCGGTCAGGGTACCCCGGTACTCCCGGATCTCCTCGGGGCTCAGGTCGTCCACGTACGCCTTGCCCGCCCGGATGAGCTTCACGGCGTACTCGTAGAGCTGCGGGAAGTAATCCGAGGCGTAGTAGAGGTGCTCCCCCCAGTCGAACCCGACCCACCGGACGTCCGCCTTGATCGACTCGACGTACTCGACGCTCTCCTTGGTGGGGTTGGTGTCGTCGAACCGGAGGTGGCAGCGCCCGCCGAACTCCGCGGCCAGGCCGAAGTTCAGGCAGATGGACTTCGCGTGGCCGATGTGGAGGTAGCCGTTGGGCTCCGGCGGGAAGCGCGTCACGACGCGGCCGTCGAACCGGCCGGTCCGCTGGTCCTCCGCGATCGTGGTCCGGATGAAGTTGGGGGTCGGGGCCCCCTCGGGGGTCGCCATGCGGGCTCTCGCCGCCTCCTTCCGCTCGCGCCGGGCCGACCGGGCCGCGAGGAATTCGATGATAACATTCGGGCTCGCGCGCCGCGAGCCCGGCGCCGTGCGCGGCCGATTCGACGACGGGAGGTAGCCCCATGACCCAGCCCGAGACCCTGCTCGGCGAGGCGCGGCGGGAGCTGGCGCGCCTCCTGCCCGCCCTCGACCTGCTGGCCGGGGACCTCGACGACGCCACGTGGCGCGCCCGTCCGGCGCCCGCGGAGTGGGCGCCGCTCGAGATCGTCTGCCACCTCCGTGACGAGGAGACCGAGGACTTCGGCGCCCGCCTCCGGGTGGTCCTGGCCGGCGGCCGCGCCTTCGCCCCGATCGATCCCGAGCGCTGGGTCGAGGAGCGCAGCTATCGCGCGGCGGCGCCGCGGGGCGCCCTCGGCGCGCTCCGCGACCGGCGCACCGCGAGCCTCGACTTCCTCGGGACCGTCGCCCCCGAGCGGCTGGCCGCGGCGGTCGCGCACCCGCGCCTCGGCCCCATCTCGGGCCTCGACCTCCTGGCGGCCTGGGTGACCCACGACCGCCTGCACCTCACGCAGCTCGCCGGCACCCTCGCCCGCCTCTGGGCCGCCCGGTGGGCACCCCTCAAGGCCGGCTATGCCGGCCCCATCCCGTACGCGCCAGGCACGTCCGACTAGCGTGGAGCACGGCATGAACGCGTGACGCATCCGGCAACCGAGAATCATTCAATGACCCTACTGATCGTGGAGAATGCACTCTCGAACTCGTCAGGCCCTTTCACCTCCAGGGGTTGAAGCTGTAAACCCAACGCGACGGCTGCGACCTTCATATCGTTCAAGGCAGGCCCGTGGCCTGGATTTAGATGACGTCCACCTCCAGACGGACCAGGTCCGCCGCGAGATCGGGTAGCCGCTCGGTCCTCCCCTCGGCCCACCGGTACTCGACGACGACCGACTTCCCCTCGACGTCGTATTGCGTCAGCGGGAGCGCCTGCGCCGGGATTTCTTCGGGAGGCGGGTCTGGAGGCCGAGGGCTTTGAGGGCGGTGGCGAAGGAGACGCCCCTCAGCCGCAGGCTTACTTTTTGACGGGTCCGCGACGCGGGGACCAGGACTTCTCGCGCCAGGAGACGATCGAAGCGGGCGGCGAGCTGGCCGAGGGCGAGTCCCTTGACCGTGACGTCGATCTTGTTGCCGAGGCTCAACGTCTGGTTGGTTCCGCCCACGTCGCTATCGAAGCATTCGCAGGTGCAGGAGTCCGTCTCGTAGACGTAGACGCAGCCGCAGCCTCCCGTGCACACGATCTTGCAGCGAGCGGGGCCGGCAGAGCATGTAGCCATGGGTGATGCTCCTTCCTCGCGTGGAGCGTTGAGGCTCTAGGCCGTGATCCGTTCAGCTTCGCGGATGGGAAGCGCGTCCGCCGGCTGCCGGCGGCGGGCACGCGCGAGCGCGTGGTCAGGGTCGCCGGGATGGACAGGCTCGCTTCGAAGAACGCCTTCAGGGCCCGAGCGAGTAGCCCGCGCGCCGCGGCAGCCCGGGAGCGCTTCCGCGTGGCGAAGCGGTAGCCGTCCAGACCGGTCCCGCAGGGCTTTTGGCGCCTCGATGTTGAGGAAGGGACCTTCGCTCATGCGTGCGTCCCCTCGGTTTACGGCCGGGCCGGAGGATAACGCGGCTCTCGTAACAATACAAACTTTAGCGCTTGTCGGCCGGGCTCGTTTTCCGATAGAGGAGCCGGAGCCGGCATAGCGGCGGCTGGCCTCGGCCCTCATCTCGCGGTACCATCCAGGAGACGGAGGCGAGGATGGCCGGACCCGATCACGAGCACGACCACGAGCACGGCCACGGGCACGGCCACGACCCCGCCCACCCCCACAACGCGCCGCTCTCCGAGGTCCAGCTCCGGGTCAAGGCGCTCGAGTCCTTGCTGACCGAGAAGGGCCTGGTGGACCCGGCGGCGCTCGACGCCTTGATCGACACCTACGAGACCAAGGTCGGGCCCCGCAACGGGGCGAAGGTCGTCGCGCGCGCCTGGGTGGATCCCGTCTTCAAGCAGCGGCTCCTCGAGGACGCCACGGCGGCGATCGCCGAGCTCGGCTTCATCGGCCGCCAGGGCGAGGACATGGTCGCGCTCGAGAACACCCCGAAGGTCCACAACCTCGTCGTCTGCACGCTCTGCTCCTGCTACCCCTGGCCGGTGCTCGGCCTCCCGCCCGTCTGGTACAAGTCGGCGCCCTACCGGTCGCGCGCGGTGATCGACCCGCGGGGCGTCCTCCGGGAGCTCGGCGTGGAGCTGGGCGAGGACGTCGAGGTGCGCGTCTGGGACTCCACGGCCGAGCTCAGGTACCTCGTCCTCCCCGAGCGGCCGCCGGGGACGGAGGCGATGAGCGAGGACGAGCTGGCGGCGCTCGTCACGCGGGATGCCATGATCGGCACCGCGAAGGTCGCGCCCCCCGCCCGCCGCGGCGCGCCCGGAGGCCGGCGTGCGTCGGAGTAAGCCACGCGCTAGTCCGGGAGAGCGCCCGAGCGGCGGCGTTGCCGCCGCAACCCTCCCGGGGGAGGTCTCGGAGGGGGCCGTCGAGGCCCCCTCCGACGAGAAATGAACGGCGTCCACGACATGGGCGGGATGCACGGCTTCGGGCCCGTCGAGCGCGAGGCCGACGAGCCGGTCTTCCACGCGGACTGGGAGCGGCGGACGTTCGCGCTCAACCTGGCGATGGGCGTCTGGCGGAAGTGGAACATCGACATGTCCCGCTTCTCGCGCGAGCGGATGCCGCCGGCGGACTACCTCCGCGCGACCTATTACGAGCGCTGGCTCTTCGGGCTCAAGACACTGCTCGTCGAGACCGGGCTCGTCACGCGGGAGGAGCTCGAGCGGCGCGGCGACCGGCCACCTGCCCGCGTCCCGCCGCGACCGGACGCGCTCCGCGCGGCGGACGTCCCGCGGTTTCTCCGCAACCGCCGCGCGGCACGCGTGGACGAGCCGGTCCCGCCCCGCTTCAAGCCGGGCGATCCGGTCCGGGCGCGACAGGTCCAGCCGCTCGGCCACACGCGGCTCCCGCGCTACGTCCGCGGCCGGCAGGGGATCGTGGACCGGGATCACGGCGTCTTCGTCTTCCCCGACAGCCACGCGGCCGGCCGCGGCAAGGCCCCCCAGCACGTCTACAGCGTCCGCTTCACCGCGCGCGAGCTCTGGGGGCCCGAGGCCCCGGCGCCCGACCGGATCTACGTGGACCTCTGGGACGACTACCTCGATCCGGTGGGCGCCCCGTGACGGCCGGCGACCGTGCCGAGCCGCGCCGCCTGCCCGATCTGCCGGCCCTGCCGCGCGACGACCAGGGCCCGGTCTTTCGGGCCCCCTGGGAGGCGCAGGCCTTCGCGATGGCGGTGAGGCTCCACGAGGCGGGCCACTTCACGTGGCCCGAGTGGGCCGAGCGGCTCGCCGCCGAGATCAGGCGCGCCCAGGCGCGCGGCGACCCCGACGTCGGCACGACCTATTACGAGCACTGGCTCGCCGCGCTCGAAGGGATCGTGGCCGAGAAGGGCCTGGTCGGCGCCGAGGAGCTCGCCCGGCGGAAGGCGGCCTGGGCCGAGGCGGCGCGCCGGACCCCGCCGGGCCAGCCGATCGAGCTGGGCCCGCGCTAGGTGCGGGCCTCCCTCGCGCGGCTCGACGACGCCAGGGCGGGGCCGCCGGGCTTTCGCTACGCGCCGGACGTCCTGACGGCGGCCGAGGAGCGCGAGCTGATCGCTCGGCTCGAAGGCCTCTCCTTCCAGGCCGTCCGGATGCGCGGCGTCGCGGCCCGGCGGACGGTCGTCCACTTCGGCTGGGACTACGGCTACGAGTCGGGGTCGATCCGGCCGACCGTCGCGATCCCGTCCGTCTTCGAGCCCGTGCGCGAGCGGGCCGCCCGCCTCGCGGGGCTCCCGCCGGCCGACCTCGAGCAGCTCCTGGTCGCGCGCTATCCGCCGGGCGCCGGGATCGGCTGGCACCGCGACGCCCCGATGTTCGGCCCGGTCGTCGTCGCGCTGTCGCTCGCCGCGCCCGGCCTTCTCCGGTTCCGCCGGGGCGAGGGCGCGACCCGCGAGCTCCGCCGCATCCGGCTCGCGCCGCGCTCGGCCTACGTCCTGAGCGGCGCGGCGCGCGCGGCCTGGCAGCACAGCATCCCGCCCGTCGGCGCGCTGCGCTATTCCCTCTCCTTCCGGACGCTCCGGCGGCCGGGCCGATAAGCGTCGCATCCCGGCGTCCTCGGGCCGCGCCCGGACGCTCAGAAGGGGGCGAGCGCGCCGTCGGGGCCGAAGGCGAGCGGGGCGGGTTCGGTGAGGCGGGTCAGCTCCGGCCGTGTCGCGCGCTCGGGGAGCAAGGCCTCGGACACCTCGACCTCGGCCAGGCGCAGCGTGTTCTTGATGCGGATCACGCGGGCGTCCTGGACCCGCGCCTTGCCGAGGCAGGCCAGCGCGACCGCAATCGCGTCCCGCGCGGTGTCGAGGACCGGGGGCAGCTTTCCGCCGGCCGGCGAGCAGGCGGTCAGGTTGTTGATGTAGGTCGCCTCCCAGTCGATCTTGTCGGCCAGCCGCCGCGTCGTGAAGTCGGCGAAGCCGATCCCGGCGGCGTTGCCGTAGCTCAAGGCCGTCAGGGCGCAGGGGACGACGAAGGTGATCTTCGGGCTCGTGAAGGGCCGCTCGAAGAAGGTGCCGTGGCGGCCGATCACGTTCGTGTCCATGCCGGTCCCCGAGATGTCCTTGCCCATCTCGTCCACGATCAGGAGGTCGACGGGGTCGAACGGGAGCTTCGCCATCCACGCCTTCGCCTTCCGCAGGAGCTCGCGCTCGCCGGCCTCCAGGGCGGCCGGCAGGAACGCCTCGACGAGCGCCGTCTCGTCGGCCCCGTTCTCGACGACCCCGAGGCCGAAGGCGATCCGGCCGACCCGGAGCATCTCGCGGCCCAGCGCCGTGATCATCTTCTCGTAGCCGAGGCTGATGTTCGCCCGGTGCGCCTGGACGGCGCCGACGTGCTTCCCCATGCCGATCGTCATCATCTTGAAGAGGCCCGAGCCGATCTCGCCGGCGAACCCCGTGTGCGGCTTGACGCGGTTCACGACGCCGATCCAGTCCGCCTCGGCGGCGAAGCGGTCGAGCCAGATGGGCAGGCCGAGCACCTCGCCCACCTGGACGACGTCCATGGTCGCCCGGATCGGGCAGCCCATCGCCGACTCGGTGACCCCGTAGTGCTCGAGCACCGAGCGCTGGCCCTCGGCGGTGCCGCCGCCGTGGCTCCCCATCGCGGGGAAGATGAACGGCCGGGCGCCGAGCGCGGTCAGATGCTCGACGGCGGCCCGGAGGACGACGTCGATGTTGACGACCCCGCGGCTGCCCGCGGTCAGCGCGACCGTCTGGCCCGGCCGGACCGGGAGCGCGACGCGCCCGAGCGCCTCGCGCACCGCCGCCGCCACGTCGGGGAGCATCGGCCCGGCGAACTCTTGCTTGACGCGGATCATCCGCGGGAATTCGGTCGCGCGCGGGACGCCCGTGAGCTTCATGGTCCTCCTCCGGCCTCCATTCTAGCTTGCCGCCGGGTCCGGCGGTCGTGTAGCGTGGACCGGTCTCCGATGGCGTCCCCTCTCCGCTCCCCGCGCGCCCCAGGCCCCGCCCGCTGACCCGGCATGGCGCTCCCGAAGAGTGCCAGCGTCGTCGTGATCGGCGGGGGCGTGGTCGGCTGCAGCATCGCCTACCATCTCGCCCGGCGCGGCCTGCGCGACGTGCTGGTCCTCGAGCGGGAGACGATCGGCAGCGGGACCACCAGCAAGGCGGCGGGCGGGATCCGCGCCCAGTTCGCGACCGAGACCGAGGTCCGCTTCTCCCAGGAGAGCCTCCGGGTGTTCGCCGCCTTCGCGGAGGAGTTCGGCGTCGATCCCGGCTTCCGGCGGATCGGCTACCTCTTCCTCGTCAGCGACGCGGCCGACCTCGCCGGCTTCCAGGCGCGCGTGGCGCTCCAGCGCCGCCTGGGCGTGGACGTCCGCGTGATCACGCCCCGAGACGCGCGAGAGCTCGTCCCGGCGCTCCACGTGGACGACCTGATCGCCGCGGTGTGGGGCCCGGAGGACGGCCTGGCCGGCCCGGCCGAGGTGACGCAGGGCTTCGCCCGCCGGGCCCGCGAGCGCGGGGCGCGCCTCGTCGAAGGGGTCGCGGTGACGGGCCTGGTCCTCGAGGGGGGGCGCGTCCGCGGCGTCCGCACGGGGGAGGGCGTGGTCGCGGCGCCGGTCACCGTCAACGCAGCGGGCCCGGCGGCCGCGCGCGTGGGCCGCCTCGCCGGCCTCACGCTGCCCGTCGCCCCGCGTCGCCGGCACATCTTCTTCACCGAGCCGTTCCCCGAGCTGCCGGGGCCCGTCCCGCTCACCACCGACCGCGCGAGCGGCTTCTACTTCCGCAAGGAGCTGGAGCAGGTGCTGTTGAGTCCCGGCGACGTCCAGGACATCGGGGAGGACCTCGCCGCCCCCGTGGACTGGGGCATGGTCGAGGAGGCCGTAACGAAGGCCGTCCATCGGGTCCCCGCGCTCGAGCGGGCCCGCATCGCCGGCGGCTGGGCGGGGCTCCGGCCGCTCACGCCGGACGACCACGCGATCATCGGCCCGGCGCCCGGTGTGGAGGGGTTCTTCCTCGCCGTCGGCTTCGGCGGCCACGGCTTCCAGCACTCGCCGGCCACCGGACGGCTGGTCGCCGAGTGGCTGACGGAGGGAAAGCCCTCGATGGACCTCTCGCTCTTCGACCCGGCCCGCTTCGAGGCGGGTGGCGCCGCCCCCGCCGACCCTGGCCCGGATGCCGAGTGAGCCGGGAGGCTACGGACGCTCGGTGCGGGCGGCCGTCGCGGGGTCCGTCAGCTCGAGGCGGCGCTTGCCGAGCCAGCGGCGCAGCAGGCGGCGGCGGGCGCGGGCGCTCCAGCGGGGCAGGACATCGAGCAGGAGCGCCACAGCGACGCTGAGGGCGAAGAGCCAGAATAGCGTGCCCATGGGCACCTCCCTCGCCGACGGGGAATGCATCGGCCGGGCCAGAGGTGCCCGAGCACAACTGCGCGGGAAACCGGACCCCCGTCCCGCCGCACGACGGGTCGTCGGCGACATTCTGGCCGATCCACCGGCCGGCCGGTCGGGAAATGACCAGCGCGGGCTGCGGTATCATCAGGCTGAGTGACGGGGCCCGCGCGCGGCGGCGTGCCGCCGCGCCCGCCTTGCCAGCGCCAGCCCGATCGCCCTCGGACCCGCTCGGGTCGGCCGCTCCGAACACCAGAACGCCCGGGCCCCCTTCGGGCCCGGGCGTCCCGGAGCACCGCCAGACGCTCGCTCGGGATGCTAGATGTTGCGCTTGGACATCTGGTCGGCGATGTAGCCGGCCTGGCGGATCGCCAGGGTGACGATGGTGAGCGTCGGGTTCTCGGCGCCACCGGTCGTGAACTGGCTCCCATCGGAGATGAACAGGTTGGCGATGTCGTGGGTCTGGCCCCACTTGTTGCAGACGCCGTCGGCCGGTCTCGCGCTCATCCGGTTCGTCCCGAGGTTGTGGGTGGAGGGATAGGGCGGCACCTCGTAGGTCTTGAGCGCCCCCACGGCCTGGTAGACAGCCGAGCCCTGCCGGTAGGCGTGGCTGCGCATGGCCACGTCGTTGGGGTGGTCGTCGAAGTGGACGTTGGGCACGGGCAGCCCGTACTGATCCTTCTCGGTCGGGTGGAGCGTCACCCGGTTCGTCTCCTGCGGCATGTCCTCTCCCACGATCCACATCCCGGCCATGTGGGTGTAGGTGTCGAGCGTCCCGGTGAACGGCTCTCCGTAGGCGCCCGGATTCAGGAAGGCCGCCAGGAACGGCAGGCCGAGCGACAGCGTCTCCAGCTCGTAGCCACCGACGAAGCCGCGGACGGGGTTGTTGGCGCTCTCGTCGGTGATGATCCCGGCCATGGTCGTGCCGCGATGCATGTTCACGGGCATCTCGAAGCTGGCGTAGACCGAACCGGTCGTGTGCCGCATGTAGTTCTTGCCCACCAGCCCCGAGGAGTTGGCCAGACCGTTCGGGAACCTCGACGAGGTCGAGTTGAGGAGCAGGCGCGGGCTTTCGATCGAGTTGCAGGCGACGCACACGACCCGGGCTTTCTGAACGTGCTGGCTGCCGGCTTTGTCGGCGTAGAGCACGCCGGTCACCTTGCCGATGGCGTCGTGCTGGATCCTCAGGACGTGGGATTCCGGCCGCAGATCCAGGTTTCCGGTGGCCTCGGCCTTGGGGATCTCCGTATAGAGGACCGACCACTTCGCGGCGGTCTTGCAGCCCTGGAAGCAGAAGCCGAGCTGCTGGCACGCTGGGCGGCCGTCCCGCGGCTGGCTGTTGATCGCCATGCGGCCGGTGTGCACGTTCTGGTAGCCGAGCCGCCTGGCGCCGTTGTACATGACCTTGAAGTTGTTGTTGCCGGGGAGCCCGGGAATCCCGTGGGTCCGGGTCACCCCCAGCTTGTCCTCCGCCCGGTCGTAGTAGGGCTCGAGCTCCTGAAGCGTCAGCGGCCAGTCGAGCAGGCTGGCACCCGGGATGTTGCCGTACACGGTTCGGACGCGGAACTCGTGCTCCTGAAACCGCAAGCTGGCGCCGGCCCAGTGCACGGTGGTGCCCCCTACGGTCTTGCAGAGCCAGGCAGGCAGGCCGGGGAAGTCCTTGGCGACGCGCCAGGTGCCCGACGTCGTGCGCTTGTCCAGCCAGGCCGTCTGTGTGAAGGCCTGCCATTCGTCGTTGACGAAGCTCGCGATCGACAGCCGCGGCCCCGCCTCCAGCAGCACGACCTTGACGCCCTTCTGGCACAGCTCGTTGGCGAGCGTGCCGCCGCTGGCGCCGCTGCCGATCACCACTACGACGCTGTCGTCCTTCAGATCGAACGTGGCCATGGCGTGCCCCCCCCTCATCCGACCCTCGGGCTCGCCTCTTCGGGCGGGTCCGGCAGCCAGCTCAGATCGTTGAAGCCCCGGTGAAGGTAGCCGCCGTACTGGAAGGAAGCGCCTTCGTAGCCGAAGTGACGCCACACGAGGGGGTCGTTGTAGATGGCGACCACGGCCTTGCCCTTGACCGCGTCGAGCAGCTTGGGCTGGGCCTGCAAGGCGGCGAGCTGATAGCCCGGGGACAGGTCGACCCACTTCACGCCCATGGCCCTGTCGAGCGCGGCGACGCCGTCCTTGAGCATTCGGGCAGTGTCGGCCGACTTCTGCGCGTCCTCGTCGAGCCCTTTGACCACGCCGGCGTAGTACACGTCGGCGAGGGTTCGGTGGGGGAAGATCCTGCGCGCGACCTTGAGCAGCGTCATCGCCTCGTGCTCGTTGAGGGTCTTGAGCTCGAGCCCCCAGAGCCCGGCCTCCGCGGACAGCGGAACGAGCGACACGCCGGCCGAGATCATGGTCGCCGCCGCGGCCGCGCCCCCGGCCAAACGCAGGAAGGTCCGGCGATCCAGTGGTGGTAGTTGGGCGCTCATCTGGTGTCCCTCCTTGATCGTGTCCCGCACGCGCTTCTTTTCGTTGGCTCGACGCTGTCGGGGGGCCGTCGGCGTGCCTGCGGCGGACTACCCTTCAGCGCGGCGGAGCGGCCCGAGGAGGCGTTCGCGCGCCGACGAGGATTCCGGAGCGTGCTGACGAGGCGGGGAAAGCTTTGCCCATCGGCCGGTTCGTCGGCCGTCGCCTCCCGCCGCGCGGTCCGCGGGATGGATGGGGGCAACCGGCCAGGTGAGCCGAACGGCCCATGCGGGTGGTGCACCGACCCCGACCCGCGTGAGCGATGCGGGAGGAGTCCCTTCCGTCTGCTGCCTGGACGCCGGAGACCATGGGGCCTACGTCTCCCGTCTCCTGCCGCGAAGCATCTGGTCACGACCAGGGGCCGCTGTCAAGCCCCGGGCCCGAGGCGGCGTGGCGCGTGGGGTATCATGGACCCGTCGCCGCGGCGAAGATGGACGGGAGCGGGAGTCGGCGCGGAGTCCGCGCGGGCGCGCCCCCTCCGAGCCGCCATGCTCGAGACGCCACCACACGGGGAGGAGCCCCAAATGCCCGAGGCCGCCAAGCCCCGCACGCTGGGCGAGCTGCGCCGCGCCGGCTACCAGCCGACGACCGTGCGCGAGGAGATCCACGACAACCTCGTCCGCCGCCTCGAGGCCGGCGAGCGGCTCTTCCCCGGCATCGTGGGCTACGAGGAGACCGTCATCCCCGAGCTGGTCCACGCGCTCCTCGCCGGCCAGAACGTCATCGTGCTCGGCGAGCGCGGTCAGGCGAAATCCCGCCTCATCCGGGCGGTGACCACGCTCCTCGACCATGATGTGCCGGTCGTCGCGGGCAGCGAGCTCCACGACAGCCCCTTCGCCCCGGTCAGCCCCGCCGCGCGGCGCCGCCTCGCCGAGGAGGCCGACGCGCTGCCCGTCGAGTGGCTCCCGCGCGAGGCCCGGTACGCGGAGAAGCTCGCCACGCCGGACGTCTCCATGGCCGACCTCATCGGCGACGTGGACCCCATCAAGGTCGCCGAGGGGCGGTACCTCTCCGACGAGCTGACGATCCACTACGGGCTCGTCCCCCGCGCGAACCGCGGCCTCTTCTGCGTCAACGAGCTGCCGGACCTCCCCGAGCGCATCCAGGTGGGCCTCTTCAACCTGATGGAGGAGCGGGACGTCCAGATCAAGGGGTACCGCATCCGCCTGCCGCTCGACCTGCTGGTCTTCGCCACGGCCAACCCGGAGGACTACACGAACCGCGGGCGCATCATCACGCCGCTCAAGGACCGGTTCGGCGCACAGGTCCGGACCCACTATCCCCGGACGCTCGCGGACGAGCTGGCCATCGTGGAGCAGGAGCGGAGCCGCCTCCCCGGCGGCGACGAGCGCGTCGTCGTGCCGGATTACATGGCCGAGATCGTCGCCGAGCTGAGCGCGCTCGCGCGCCAGAGCCCCGACGTCAACCAGCGGTCCGGCGTCAGCGTGCGCGTCAGCATCGCCAACTACGAGACGCTCCGGAGCGCCGCGCTCCGCCGGGCGCTCAGCCTCGGCGAGAAGCCGGGGGCGCCGCGGATCACCGATCTCCCCGCGCTCCTGGCCTCCATGCGCGGGAAGATCGAGCTCGAGTCGGTGGAGGACGGGCGCGAGGCGGCGGTCATCGACGAGCTGACCAAGCGCGCGGTGATGGCCGTCTTCGCGCGCCGGCTCGCCGTCCGCGAGCTCGGCGACCTCGTGGCGGCGTTCGACCAGGGCCTGGCCGTCACCACGGGGGCGTCGGTGCCCGCGGCCGACTACCTCCGGCTGCGGGACGCGGTCACGGGGTTGCGGGCGGCGGTCGAGCGCCTGGGCGGCGGCGGCTCCGCGGCCGAGACCGCCGCGGCGGTGGAGCTCGTGCTCGAAGGCCTCCACCTCCACCGCCGGCTCAACCGCGAGCGGGTCGGCGGCGCCGTGACCTACCGCCGGGCGTCCGGACGCGAGGGCGAGGAGCCCGGGCCGCGCCCGCGACGGGAGTGGCGGCGAGAGGCCGGGCGGCCGCCCGGCGACGGCTGAGATCCTCGGAGGCGCGCCCCCCTCCGAACGGGAGGACGGCGGTGATCCAGCACCGGTACTCGCGCTGGGACGGCAGCCAGGAGCCGTTCGCGCCCGACGCCGACGAGCTCCTCGACGCGCTCGCCGAGGGCCTGTTCGAGCACGGCGACCCCATGCGCGCCCTCCAGGACCTCGTCCGCCGCGGGTGGCGCGGGCGCCACGGCCAGGCGCTGCCGGGACTGCGCGATCTCCTCCGCCGGCTCCAGGAGCGCCGCCAGCGGGAGCTCGACCGCTACGACCTCGACTCGGTGATGGACGACCTCCGCCAGCGGCTCGACCGGGTGGTCGAGCTCGAGTGGGCGGCGGCCGAGCGCGCCGCCGACGCGCCGCCGACCCGCGCGCGCGGCGAGGCGGCCCGGCGGACGCTCGAGACGCTCCCGCGGAGCCTCGGCGGCGCGATCCGCGCCCTCGCCCGGCACGACTTCCTCGATCCGCTGGCGCGCCAGGAGTTCGAGGCGCTCCTCGACATGCTCCGGCAGCAGATGGCCGGCCAGGTGGGCCGCAATCTCGCGGACTCGGTCCGCGGCATGACGCCCGACCAGCGGGGCGCGCTACGGGAGATGCTCGGCGCGCTCAACCGGATGCTGCGCGAGCGGCTCCGCGGCGGCACCCCCGACTTCCAGGGGTTCATGCGGCGGTTCGGGGCGTTCCTCGGCCCCGAGCCGCCGGGGAGCCTCGACGAGCTGCTCGACCGGATGCAGCGCCAGATGGCACAGGTGCAGTCCTTGCTGGCCGGGCTCTCCCCGGGACAGCGGGAGGAGCTCGAGGCGGCGCTGGAGGCCGCGCTCGACCCGGAGACCGCCCGCGAGATGGCGGAGCTCGGGGCGCTGATGGAGGCCTTGCGGCCGCCCTCGGACCTCGCGCAGGCCTACCGATTCCAGGGCCGCGACGCGCTCGACCTCGACGCCGCGATGCGGACGATGGGGGAGCTCCAGGCGCTCGATCTCCTCGAGCAGGCGCTCCGCGAGGCCGAGCGGAGCGGCGACCTCGCGCGGCTCGACCCCGCGCGGGTGCGCGACCTCCTCGGCGAGGACGCCGAGCGTGCGCTCCGCGAGCTCGCCGAGGCGGCGCGGAAGCTCGAGGAGCGGGGCTACCTCAGGCGGGCCGGCGACCGCTGGGAGCTCACCCCGCGCACCATCCGGAAGCTCGGCGAGAAGGCGCTCGGGGAGGTCTTCGGCCGGCTGGGCCGCGCTCGCGTGGGCGGCCACCGCATCGCGCCCGTCGGCGCGGGCGGCGAGCCGACCGGCGACACGAAGGCCTACGAGCCCGGGGAGCCCTTCGAGCTGAACCTCCGCCGATCCCTCATGAACGCGCTCGCCCGTCGCGGGCCCGGGGTGCCGGTCCGGCTCGAGGTCGGCGACTTCGAGGTGGACCGCGTGGAGGCGACGGTGAGCGCGGCGACGGCGCTCCTGCTCGATCGGTCGAGCTCGATGTTCTACCAGGGCCGCTGGCCGTCCGCTAAGAAGGTCGCCATGGCGCTCCGGGCGCTGATCCACGGCCAGTTCCCCCGCGACCGCCTGGTCGTCATCGGGTTCTCCGACTACGCCGCCGAGATCGACCCGACCGCGCTGCCCGCCGCGGAGCCCAACATGTGGCAGCAGGGGACGAACATGCAGCACGCCCTCATGCTGGCGCGGCGGCGGCTCGTCCGGGAGCCCGCCGGCACGCGCCAGGTCATCATGGTGACCGACGGCGACCCGACGGCGCACCTCGAGGACGGCGAGTCCCGCTTCAGCTATCCGCCCACGCGGCGGACGATCCTGGAGACCCTCCGGGAGGTCAAGCGCTGCACCGCGGCGGGCATCCTCATCAACACCTTCATGCTGGCCCGGACGCCCTACCTCGTCGAGTTCGTGGACTACGTCACGCGGGTGAACCGCGGTCGCGCCTTCTTCGCCGAGCCCGGCCGGCTCGGCGACTACGTGCTCGTGGACTACGTCCGGAACCGCCGCCGGCGCGTCGGCTAGGGTGTCGACGTCGATCGAGAACGCCTGAGACGAGGAGGTGCGCCGTGTGCTTCGTCCACTCGGATATCTCGCGGAGAACGTTCATCGAGCAGATCTCCCTGGGTGCGGCCGCTGCGGCAGCGATCGCGGGCGCCGGCTCAGCGCTGGCCGCGGCCAGCGAAGGCGTCGCCGCGCCCGGCGGGCGGACGCCGGACCTCATCGTGGCGCAGGCGCCCCCGGCCGGGGGCGTCAGAACCATCGACGGATTCTCGAAGGTCTTGCACAACCGCTTCAACCAGGACATTCCTGCCGCCGCCACCGTGCGGCCGGGCGAGGCCGTGCAGTTCCTGTGCCGCGACGCGCTCGACATCGGCACGGCGGCGAGAACGCTGACGCCCAATGGCATTCTCACGCTGGACCTGGGGAAAGTGCATCCCCTTACCGGTCCCGTCGAGGTCGAAGGCGCCGAGCCAGGCGACCTGCTCGAGGTCGAAATCGTGGACGTCGCTCCGCTCGTCGACTTCGGCTACGTCACCATAAGCCCGGCGCTCGGTCTGTTCGGCAGTCTCCGCCCCGACATCCTGGCGCCGCTCCATCAGTTCACCGAAGCCTCGCAGCTGAGCGACCCGAGCCCGGGCAAGGTGGCCGGCGCGATTCCCGAGGATCAGCCGTTCAACAGCGGGGCGCCGTTCGTCCAGATCTTCACGTTCAACAAAGGCCAGAACACCGGATTCGCGAGTTTCGTGGGGAAGGATACGGGACGGACAGCCCAGATTCCGATCGCGCCGTTCATGGGCGTCTACGGCGTCGCCCCGCTCCGAAAGGGGATGTATCGAACCGTTCCCCCCAATGTCAGCGGGGGCATGGGCGGGAACACCGACATCAAGCAGTTCACCAAGGGATCCAGGCTCTACTATCCGGTGTACGTGAAAGGTGCGAAGTTCTCGGTGGGCGATGGCCACATGGCGCAGGGTGATGGCGAAGTCTGCGTGACCGCCATCGAGACGCTGATGGCCGTGACGTGCCGGTTCACGGTCATCAAGAACACCATCATCGAGTCACCGCAAGCCATCGTCCCGTCGGCCAATCCGACCGACGCCGGGCTCACCAGGGAGATGCTGGACAAGGGCTTCTACCACACCACCGGCATCGGGCCCGATCTGATGGAGGACGCCAAGAAGGCCGTGCGGGCGATGATCGACTGGTTGGTGCGCGATCAGGGCCTGAGCCTGCACGAGGCCTACGCCATCTGCAGCGTGGCCGGCGATCTCAAGATCAGCGAAGTGGTCGACATCCCGAACTGGGTGGTGTCGATGACGGTGCCTCGGGGAATCTTCCAGTAGACCTCATGCTGAACCCTGGAGCGGCGCAGACCGAGGTACACTAGCGGGCGATGCCCAAGCAGCGGATCGACCTTCCGCCGGTCGAGTGCCTGTCGATCCTCGACGCCGAGGGGCGCGTGGACCAGGCGCTCGAGCCCAAGATCCCGCCCGAGGACCTCCGCCGCCTCTACCGGACGTTCCTCCTGGCCCGGCGGTTCGACGAGCGCATGCTGAACCTCCAGCGCCAGGGGCGGATCGGGACCTACCTCTCCGCCCTGGGCCACGAGGCGGCCATCCTCGGGAGCGTCTACGCGCTTCAGCCGACCGACTGGCTCGCGCCGGTCTGGCGGGAGTGGCCGGCCTACCTCTGGCGGGGCTGGCCGCCCGAGAACCTGATCCTCCTCTACGCCGGCTTCAGCGAGGGCACGCGCGTGCCCGACGGCGTCCGCGATCTGCCGGTCTGCGTGCCCATGGGCAGCCACGTCCCGCACGCGGTCGGCGTCGCCTACGCCGCGCGCTACAAGCGCGAGGGAAGCGTGACGCTCTGCTACTTCGGCGACGGCGCCAGCTCGCACGGGGACACGCAGGAGGCGCTCAACTTCGCCGGGGTCTTCGAGGTCCCGATCGTCTTCGTCTGCATCAACAACCAGTGGGCGATCTCCGTGCCGCGCGCCCGCCAGACACGGGCCAGGAGCATCGCCCAGAAGGCGCTCGCCTACGGCTTCCCCGGCGTCCAGGTGGACGGCAACGACCTCCTCGCCGTCGCCGTGGCCACGCGCGCGGCCGTCGAGCGCGCCCGGCAGGGCGGCGGGCCGACGCTGATCGAGGCGGTGACCTACCGCCTCGGCGCCCACTCCACGGCCGACGACCCGACCAAGTACCGGAGCCCGGCCGAGCTCGAGACCTGGGAGGCGAAGGAGCCGCTCCCTCGCTTCCGCCGCTACCTCGAGGCGAAGGGCGTCGTGGACGCGCGCGGCCACGCGGAGCTGGAAGCGGAGGCGGACGCCGCGGTCCGCGCGTCGATCGAGCGGGCCGAGGCGCGGATGCGGGAGGCGAGCGTCACGACGATGTTCGAGCAGGTCTACGCCGAGCTCCCCGCGGAGGTCGAGGCGCAGCGGCGGGAGCTGGCTCCCCATCTCGGGACCAGGGGCTGGCCGGCCGAGGGCGGGGGCTCAGGCTGAGCCACGCGCCCCCGGGCGGTGAGGACCCGCCAGGGAAACGCCGGATGGGTGGATCGGCCGCGCTCCGCTATGCTGGCGGCGCCATGACGCGCTCGCGCGGCCGCTCGCGCCGGTGGATGCTCGCCGCCACGCTGGGGCTTCTCGGCCTGGCGACCCCGGCGGCGGCGAGCGAGGTGCGGTTCCCGCTCACGCTCGACTACGAGCTGCTCCGCACCGCGCTGCGGAAGCACCTGCGCGAGCAGTCGGGTGGACAGCTCGAGCTCTGGCGGACCCAGGACGGCTGCGGCACGTTCACCATCCGCGAGCCGACGATCGAGCCGGCCGAGGGCCGGCTCAAGCTCTCCGGCCCCGGGACGGCGGAAGCCGGGTTCCCGCTCTTCGGCTACTGCTGGGCCACCGTCGCCTGGAACGGCCACGCGGAGATCGTCGCGCGGCCGGAGATCGGCCGCGACTGGCAGCTCCGCCTCCGCGACCTCGACACCCAGCTCTACGATGCGAACCGGCAGCAGCGCGGCATCGCGACCCGCATCTTCACCGTCGTGAAAGGCTGGGCCGAGAGCCAGCTCGCGTCCTTCACCTTCGACCTCGGCCCGCCGGTGGAAGAGGTGAAGGGCTTGCTCGGCCAGGTCACCGGGACGGCGCGCGGCGGGGCGCTCGCCACGGCGCTCCAGACGCTCCGGCCCACCGGCGTCGCCGTCGAGCCCGACGGCGTCAAGGTCGGCGTGGCGCTCGACCTCCCGCCGGCCGCCGCCGCGCCGCGCGCCCCGGAGCCCGCGCTCACGCCGGCCCAGCTCAAGCGGTGGGAAGCCGCGCTCGAGAGCTGGGACGGCTTCGTGGTGTTCGTCGTCAAGGACCTCGGGCTGGCCAGCCCGGAGCCCGGCGGGCGCGACGAGCTGCTCGACGTGCTGCTCACGGCGCGTCACGACCTCGTGGCGGTCCTCGGGCGCGGGCCCGAGCCCGGGACCGATCCGGTGCGGCAGCTCTTCCTCACCACCTGGGAGCGGCTGCGCGGAATCGTCCGGCGAAACGCGAGCCGTCCCGGCGACGAGACGCGCGCGCTCCGCTTCGCCGTGTTCCTCGCGGCCGGTGACGCCCTGGCCGCCCTCGAGGCCGCCGCGCCCTCGGCGGGTCTGGAGATCTCGGCCGACGGCCTCCGCCGGCTGGCCCGGATGCTCGATCCCGAGTACGCGGGAGACCCGCTCGAGTACTCCGAGATCCCGGACGCGAAGCTCCAGCAGCTCTTCCGCTTCCGGGACCCCGACGCGCCCCCGCGCCGCTCGCGGCGGAAGCCGACCGGGAGCTGGCACTGGCTCGGCCCCCGCGCGGCCTACGCCGACGAGGCGGGGGACGAGTGGAGCCGGCTCGGCCGGCGGCTCGACCGCTGGGTGCCGGGCGACGGCGAGCTCGACGCCTACCGCGACACGGTCGGCCGGCTGCTCACGCTCGCCGCGGAGCGCTCGATCGATCCCGACGCGCTCGAGGAGCGGTTCGACGCGCTCTTCCAGCACCTGGTCCAGGCGGTGGCGTGGCAGGAGAGCTGCTGGCGCCAGTTCGTCCGCAAGGGCGAGCGGGTCACCTACATCAACTCCCCGACCGGGGACGTCGGGATCATGCAGATCAACGTCCGGATCTGGCGCGGCTTCTTCAACCCCGAGAAGCTCCGCTGGAACGCCGCGTACAACGCCGGGGCCGGGGCGGAGATCCTCCAGCACCTGCTGGTCCGCTACGGGAGCCGGGAGGCGGGCGAGCGGCTCGAGAACGCCGCGCGGGCGACGTACTCCGCGTACAACGGCGGCCCGGCGCGCTACCGCCGCTATCGGCTGACCCAGGTGCCGGCCTTCGTCCGGGCGATCGACCGCGGCTTCTGGCAGAAGTACCAGCTCGTCGCCGCCGGCGACGCGGGCGAGCGCGTGCTCTGCCTGGGCCCCCGGGCCGGCGGCTCCTGACGGCCCGGGCCGACCGCGCCGTCAGCCCGTCCGTCGCGTCGTCCGGTCGTCCGCCCCGCCCCGGTCGCCGGCTCAGCGGGCCAGCGCGCGGACGAGCTTGTCCACCAGCCCGCCGAAGGCGCCGTTACTCATCGCCAGGACGACGTCGCCGGGGCGCGCCGCGCCGGCGACCTGGGTCACGAGCGCGTCGACCTCCGCCTCGGCCGCGGCCTCGATCCCCTGCGCGGCGAGCGTCGCGATGAGCCGGCCGACGTCGAGCTGCTGGTCGGCCGGCACCTTGTCGTGGGGCTCGGGCACCTTGATCGTCACCCGCGCGGCACCCGCGAAGGCGCGGCCGTACTCGGTCTGGTGGATGTTCCGCCGGCTGGTGTTCGAGCGGGGCTCGAAGAGGGCCCAGAGGCGGCGGTCCGGGTAGAGGGCGCGGATCGCCGCGACGGTCTCGCGGACCGCGGTCGGGTGGTGCGCGAAGTCGTCGATCACGAGGACGCCGCCGACCTCCCCGCGCGCCTCCTGGCGACGCCGGACCCCCGCGAAGGTGGCCAGGCCCTCCCGCAGCTCCTCGAACGACAGCCCGAGGCCCCGCGCCGCCGCGACGACGCCGAGGGCGTTCTCCACGTTGTGACCGCCGCCGAGCGGGAGGCGCACCGTCCCGAGCCGCCGGCCGCGCTCGCAAAGCTCGAAGCGGGCCCCGGCAGGGTCCAGCTCGAGGGCCCGCGCCGCGTACTCGGCCGGTCCGTCGGGCGGCCCGCCGTACGTGACGACCCGCGCGGGCGAGGCGCGGGCCAGCCGCACCGCGCCGGGATAGGACGCGCTCACGGCCAGCAGGCCGTCGGGCGGGAGGAGGCGCACGAACGCCTCGAACGCGGACTCGTAGTGGGCGAGGTCCCGGTAGATGTCGGCGTGGTCGAACTCGACGCTCGTGAGGATCGCCGTCCGGGGCCGGTAGTGGAGGAACTTCGGCCCCTTGTCGAAGTAGGCCGTGTCGTACTCGTCCCCCTCGACCACGAAGTGCCGGCCCGTGCCGAGCCGGTAGTTCGCCCCGTAGTTCCGGGTGACGCCGCCCACCAGGAACGAGGGATCCCGGCCCGCCGCGACGAGCACGTGCCCCAGGAGCGCCGCGGTGGTGGTCTTCCCGTGCGTGCCGGCGACGACCACGGAATGGCGGTCGCCGAGGAAGAACGCGCCGAGCGCCGCCGGAAAGCTCATCTGCGGGAGGCGGCGCGCCCGCGCTTCGGTCGCCTCGGGGTTCACGCGGCGGACCACGTTGCCGACGATGACGAGCTCCGGCTTCGCGGCGTCGAGGTTGGCCGGACCGTAGGGCGTGAGCACGGGGATCCCCCAGGCCGCCAGCATCTCGCTCATCGGCGGGAAGACGTTCTGGTCGCTTCCGCTGACCTCGTAGCCGGCCGCCTTCAGCATCCCCGCGAACGAGCCCATGCCCGTGCCGGCCACGCCGATGAAGTGGATCCGGCGGACGCCGCCCGGCTCGACGGCGTCGAGGACGAGCCCGTCGTCGGCGTCGCGCGCCTCAGCGGGCACGGCCGAGCTCCTCGACCACCGCGTCGTGGAAGCGCGGGCGGAACGCGCGGATCCGCGTCTCGCCGCGGCCGGCGGCGGTCCGGTTGGTGCAGAGCGCCACGACGAGCCGGCGCCCGAGGTCGATCCAGAGGCTCGCGCCCGTGAAGCCGAGGTGGCCGACCGCGCCGGGCGCCGCCTGGCCGAGGTAGCGCCCGGCAGACGCGCCCTCCGGCGGATCGCCCGGGAGGCGCGTGTCGAAGCCGAAGGCCCGGCTGCTTCCGGGCGTCTCGGCGTCCCGCTGAAGCGCGCGGGCCCAGCACCGGCGCGGGGCCAGCCGGCCGGCGCCCGCCGCCTCCTCGAGCACGGCCTGGCCGAACGCGGCGAGGTCGGCGGCGGTCCCGAAGAGCCCCGCGTGTCCCGCCACGCCGTCCATCGCCCAGGCGTTGTCGTCGTCCACCTCGCCGGGAGGCGAGGGATGCGGCGGGAGCGGCGCCCACAGGTCCTCCTGGCCCGGCGCGGGCTCGCGCGGGCGGCTCGTCCCGGTCGGGGCGACGTCGGCGAGCTGACCGCCGGTGTCCGCCGGGGCCGACAGCCGGCGGAAGCGCGCGGCGAGCCCGAGCGGGGCCGCGACCCGCTCGGCGAAGAGCGCGTCGAGCGGCGACCCGGCGACCGCCGCGAGGAGCTCGCCCAGCAGGAGGAAGCCGACGTCGCTGTAGCGGGCGCGCGCGGGGGGCGGCTCGACCGGCGTCGTCGCCAGCGCCGCGTCCACGACCGCCGCGCGCGCGGCCGCGCGGACCGCGGGCGGACAGGCGGGATCGAAGAGGCGCGGATGCTCGCGCATCACGGGGGCGAAGAACGGCACGAAGGCGGGCAGGCCGGCGCGGTGATAGAGGAGAGCGGCGACCGTCGCCCCCGCGCGACCGGGCGCCGACTCCGGCAGGTCGCGGGCGACCGGGGTCTCGGGCTCGACCTTCCCCTCGCCCCAGAGCGCGAGGAACGCGGCCGTCGTGCACATCACCTTCGTCAGCGACGCGAGGTCGAAGACGGTCCGGGCCGTCGCGCCGCCCGCGCCGCCGTCGAAGACGGGCGCCCCGTCCCGCAGGACGAGCGCGCGCGCCGCCGGGAAGATCCCCGCCGCGGCGGCCTCCTCGAGGAGGGCCTGAAGCCGCCCGCTCACGACGGGGCGGCCGGCGCCATCACCGCCGGCTCGAGGCACTCGAGGCGGCCGGCCGTCGCGTCGAGCCGGACGCGGCACCCGAGCGGGACCGGCAGGTTCACGGCGCCATGCCCGATGCCGAGCCCGGCGAGACAGGGCAGCCCGGTCTCCTCGGCCAGCGCGCGGAGGACCTCGGCGCTCCCGTACTCGGCCTCGGGGTCCTCGCAGTCGGTGAACTCCCCGAGCGCGATGCCCCGCACGCGGTCGAACACGCCGGCGAGCCCGAGGTGGGTCCACATCCGGTCCAGGCGGTAGGGCCGCTCGCCGACGTCCTCGAGGAGCAGGACCGCCCCGTCGAGGGCCGGGAGGTACGGAGTCCCGAGGAGCCGCGTCAGCACGGAGAGGTTGCCGCCGAGGAGCGG
>JBIOTN010000207.1:0-29864 GCA_044866005.1 Candidatus Rokuibacteriota bacterium
GGATGTCCGTCTTGCTCGGCGATCGCGGACGGCTTCAACGGGTTCGTGGATCACCTGGCCAACCATGACGTGATGCTCTGGGCGGTCTCGCGGGCGCCGCTCGCGAACCTGCAGGCGTACAAGCGCCG
This sequence comes from Candidatus Rokuibacteriota bacterium, assembly GCA_044866005.1. Lineage (GTDB taxonomy): Bacteria > Methylomirabilota > Methylomirabilia > Rokubacteriales > DASRDR01 > JBIOTN01. The sequence continues at coordinate 129 of JBIOTN010000207.1, forward strand.
GATGGGGTGGACGTTCCCCTGGGCGTCCTCGTTCGGCAGCGACTTCAACTTCGACTTCAACGTCTGGTTCACCGAAGAGCAACAGCGCGAGGGAGGCATCGAATACAACTACCGGCGCGAGGCGGACGCGCCGCTGGTCGGGCGCAGCACCGCGTCGTGGCCGGAGGGGCCGGTCGCCGAGATCGCGGCCATGACCGGAACCGACGTGGCCACGTACACGCGCGAGAGGCCGGGCATGAGCGCGTTCGTGCTCGAGGACGGCGTCGTCTACCACGCCTATTCCACCTATGCGCGCGGACTGGACGGCCTCTGGGGCATGTACCAGTGGCTCGACCGCGCGCCCAGGGGGCGTAACGAGACGGGCGTCTGGTGGCGCCGCCACGACGAATACGACAAGCGCTGAGCGACGTCGTGGTTGTCGTGGCGCGACTGCGGGAACGGGACTGCGGGAACGGGAGATCTCACGACGCATGGCCTCCGAGCGAGCTTCCCAGCAAGCGTTTTTGGGCGTCTCAGCGCTGCTCTTCGCTGCCAGCGCGGCGAGTCCTCGCGATTCCCGAGATGTGAGGAGACCGTCGGAGACGGGCCGTCATTCCCCTCGGCTGGACTCGACATCTGGGGGCCGCAGGACTTTCTGGACGGTGCGGACATCCGCGGGCGCTCCACGGCATCGGCATCTCGCCCATCGCCGACATGGACGCGCACCAGACGATCGTGACCGGGGGTTCGTGGAGAAGGCGAAAGGCCGGAGCGTCGGGGAGCTGCTCGACACGTTCCGGGAGGCCCGGGCCCGGCGCCTGCGGGACCTCGACGCGCTGGGGCTCGGGCCGGACGACCTCGGGCGCCGGGGCCGGCATCCCGACTTCGGCCCGGTGACCCTGGGGCAGCTCCTCGCCACGTGGGCCCTCCACGACCTCAACCACATCGGCCAGATCGTCCAGGTCATGGCCCGCGAGCACGGCGAGGCCGTGGGCCCCTGGCGCACGTTCCTCGGCATCCTGGAGCGATGATGCGCCCACCCGTGGAGAGAGGGGGCGAGCCGCCGCGCGGCTGGCTGATGCGCAAGGGGATCGTGCTCCCTGGATTGTTCCTGATCGTGGTCACGCCGATCGCGGCGTTCGTGCTGAGCGGCGCGGGGTCGCACATGTCGCCGCTGCTCCTCTACCCCTTCGCGTCGCCCTGGTGGATGGTCTTTCTCTGGGGCGACCAGGCCGGCAAACCGCCGTACATGGAAAACGTCTGGCTGCTGGTCGGGTGCGCGATCAACCTCGTGCTTCTGACCTGGGCGGGGTTCGTGATGGACCGGCGGAGCGGGTCAGGGCGGGCGGACCGGATCGGCAGGCGGCGGCATGACGAGGACGCCGGCCGTCCGCCGAACCGGTGAGCCGCACTCCGCCTCGTCGGCCGTCAGAAGAAATGGTGGACAGGGGGAGAATTGAACTCCCGACACCGGGATTTTCAGTCCCGTGCTCTACCGACTGAGCTACCTGTCCACCGAGAGGAAGGCGCCGTGTACGTTACCAGAGGCCCCGCGGGGTGTAAAGGCGCGCGCCCGCGCGACGCGCGCCGGCCGGCCCCTTGGGCGCCCGAGGCGGTTCGAGTAAGATGAGGACGCCGTACCGGCGCGCCGGGCCGCGGTGACGCGGAGCGCGGGGCTCCACGCCCGGGCGCGACCAGAAGCGCTGCCGCGCGCGGGGAGAGTTCGTGGCGCATCCCGTCGATCCCATCACCGTCTCCGTCATCCAGCATCGCCTCGAGGCGATCGTCCAGGAGATGGGCGAGGCGATGCTCCGCACCTCCTACTCGCAGATCCTGAACTCGAGCCGGGACTTCTCGACCGCGATCTGCGACGCCGAGGGGCGGCTCGTGGCCCAGGCCGAGCACGTCCCGATCCACGTGGGCGCCATCCCCTGGGCCGTCCGGTCGGTCCGCCAGTTCTTCGGCGACGGGATCCGTCCGGGCGACGTCTACCTCCTCAACGACCCCTACCAGGGGAACAACCACCTGCCCGACCTGACCGCGTTCGTCCCGGTCTTCGCCGACGCGCGCCTGGCCTTCTGGTCGATCAACCGCTCCCACCAGAGCGACATCGGCGGGGCGACGCACGGCGGCTACAATCCGGCCGCGACGGAGATCTGGCAGGAGGGGCTCCGCATCTCGCCGCTCCGCCCCTACGACGCGGGCAGCCTCCGGGACGACGTCCTCCACCTGCTGGCGACCAACGTCCGCCACCCCCGCGATTTCCGTGGCGACCTCGCCGCCATGATCGGCTCGGCGCGCGTCGGCGAGCGACGGCTCCTGGCGCTCCTCGCCGAGCACGGCGCGGCCACGGCGGCGGCCGCCATCGAGGCGGTCCTCGACGGGGCCGAGCGCCAGACGCGCGCCTGCATCGCGACCTGGAAGGACGGCGTCTACCGCGGCGAGGCGATCCTGGACGACGACGGCCACGGCGCGCGCGACGTCTACGTCCGGGCGACCGTGACGAAGCGCGGGAGCGACCTCACGGTCGACCTCTCCGACTCGCACGCCCAGGTCGCGGGGTTCGTCAACTCCTCCTACCCCAACATGCGCTCGGCCGTCGCCATGGCGCTGGCCTACCTCGTGGACCCCCACACGCCGAAGAACGACGGGACGTTCCGCCCGCTGACCGTCGTCGCCCGCCCGGGCACGGTCGTCTGGGCGGAGGCGCCGGCGCCGGTCACGCTCTGCACGAACCATTGCGCCCAGGAGATCGCCGAGGCGGTGATCAAGGCGCTCGCGCCGGCCTGTCCGGAGCGGGCGCTGGCCGGCTGGGGCCGCCGCTTCCGCATCGCGATCCAGGGGACGGACCCGCGCTCGGGACGCCCCTTCATCTGGCACATGTTCCACGCGCGCCCGGGCGGCGGCGCCTCCGCCGCGGGCGATGGCTGGCCGACGGCCGGCGAGGGGCAGGCGGCGGGCGGGATCAAGTTCGGGAGCGTCGAGGTGACCGAGGTCCGCTTCCCCCTCTTCTTCCGCCGCCACGAGTTCCGGCCGGACTCGGGGGGGGCCGGCCGGTACCGGGGCGGCGTGGGGTCCGTGCTCGACCTCGTCGTCGAGATCGGCGAGCCCGCCCGCGCCAACACGGCGGGCGATGGGGTCCGCTACGCGCCCTACGGCATCCTGGGCGGCCGGGATGGGCGGCCGCACCGCTATCGCCTCCGCTCCCGCGGCCGGCCCGAGCGCGTGCTCCGGACGAAGGAGGTCGGGGTGCCGGTCCGCCCGGGCGACGTCTTCCTGATCGAGTCCGGGGGTGGCGGCGGCTACGGCGACGTGCGCCGTCGCGACCCGGCCGCGCGCCTGGCGGACCGCGCGAACGGGTTCGTGACGCGAGACGGCCGTGCCCGCCGGCAGCCCCTCACCCCGGCCCTCTCCCCGGGGGGGAGAGGAGGAACACGGCGCCGCGCCCTCTCCCCCGGGGGGAGAGGGAGAAAGCGGCGCCGCTGACGCCGTGTACCGGATCGGGATCGACGTCGGGGGGACCTTCACCGACCTCGTCGCCGTGGACGACGCCGGGCGCGTCGCGCTCGCCAAGGCGGCCTCCACCCCCGCCGACCCGTCCGTCGGCGTGATGGAGGGGCTCGGGCTCCTGGCGGCGGCGCTCGGCGCCGACCGCACGGACCTGCTGCGCCAGACCGAGCGCATCGTGCACGGGACCACCGTCGCGACGAACGCGCTCCTCGAGCGGAAGGGCGCGCGGGTCGCCCTCCTCACGACCGAGGGCCACCGCGACGTCCTCGAGATGCGGGAAGGCCTGAAGGACGACCGCTACAACCTCCGCATGCCCGCCCCCGAGCCGCTCGTGCCGCGGGCACGACGTCTGGCGGTCCGCGAGCGGCTCCGCGCGGACGGGCGGGTCGCCGTCCGGCTCGACCGGCGCTCGCTGGCGCGAGCGATCGCGACGCTCCGGCGCCAGCGGGTCGAGAGCGTCGCCGTCTGCTACCTCCACGCCTACCGCGACGCGCGGCACGAGGTGGCGACCGCCGCGGCGCTCCGGCGCGCCCTCCCCGGCGCCTACGTCTCGCTCTCCTCCGAGGTGCTGCCGCAGATCAAGGAGTACGAGCGGGTCTGCACGACGGTCGTCAACGCCTACGTCGGGCCCGCCCTCGCGCGCTACCTGGCGCGCCTGGCCGCGCGGCTCACCGAAGCGGGGTACGCGGGGCCGGTCCTGCTCATGCAGTCCCACGGCGGCGTCGCGCCGGTCGCCGACGCGGTCCGCCTCGCGGCCGGCGCGGTGCTCTCCGGCCCGGCCGGCGGCGTGGCGGGGAGCCGCTACGCCGCCCGGCTCCTCGGCGAGGGGAACCTGATCCCCTTCGACATGGGCGGGACGAGCACCGACATCTCGCTCGTCGAGGGCGGCGAGGCCCACCTCTCCGCCGACAAGGCGGTGGCCGGCCAGCGGGTCGCGCTCCCCAGCATCGACATCGTGAGCCTCGGCGCCGGCGGCGGGTCGATCGCCCGCGTGGACGCGGGCGGGATCCTCCACGTCGGCCCGGAGAGCGCCGGCGCCGATCCCGGGCCGGCCTGCTACGGCCGGGGCGGGACGGCCGCGACGGTGACGGACGCGAACCTCGTCCTCGGCTACCTCGATCCCGGGAACTTCCTGGGCGGCCGGACGCGCCTGCACGTGGCCGCGGCCGAGCGGGCGGTCGACGCGGTCGCCCGGCGGCTCGGGACGGACCGCGTCGCCGCGGCTGACGGCATCCACCGCGTCGTCAACACGCGCATGGCCGAGGGCATCCGCCTGGTCTCGGTGCGCCGCGGCGTGGACCCGCGGCGCTTCGCGGTGCTCGCCTTCGGCGGGGCGGCGGGCCTGCACGTGACCGACGTCGCGCGCCGCCTGGAGATCGGCCGGGTCGTGGTCCCGCGCGTCGCGGCGGTGCTCTCGGCCTGGGGCATGCTGGCCACGGATCTCCGCTGCGAGGCGGTGCGCACGCACATCGGCGACGTCCGCAAGGTCGGGGCGGCCGAGCTGGGCCGGCTCTTCGCCGAGATGGAGGCGGAGGCCCGGGGACGGCTCGCCGAGGCCTTCCGCGGGCCGGTCCGCGTGAAGCGGGCGGTGGACATGCGCTACGGCGAGCAGATCTTCGAGGTCGCCGTCTCGCTCGACGGCCTCGAGCTCGACGCCCCGGACCTCCTGAAGGAGGTCGTGGAGCGCTTCCACCGCCGGCACGAGGAGCTCTACACCTACAGCGCCCCGGACCAGGAGGTCGTGCTCGTGAACGCGCGCCTCGCGGTGGTCGGCGTGCTGCCCGCGCTGCCCCAGGAGCCGGCGCTCCCGGCCCGGCCGCCCGCCGCCCCGGGCGGCGGCCGGCGGGTCTACCTGGCGGGCGCGTGGGTCACGCTGCCCGTTTACGACCTCGACGCCGTCGCGCCGGGGCAGGCGGTGACGGGCCCGGCCCTCTTCCAGACGGCGACCACGACCGTGCTGGTCCGCGCCGGGGACCGGGCCGTGGCGACGCCCCTCGGCTGGCTCGACATCCGGGTCGGCGGCTGACGCCGCGGCGCGAGACCGGCTAAGCTAGTATCGAGGGTCGGGCCCGAACCGGAGACTCGCTTCGTGACGCTGGAGGTCGGGATGAATCTCACCGCGCCCGAGAAGGTCGTGGAGGCCGAGAAGTTCGTCCTCCGGGACACGAGCGGGAAGTCGCGCGCCGTGCTCACCGTGTCCGCCGATGGCTCGCCGGTGCTGGCGCTCTCGGACCAGGACGGCGTGACCCGCGCGTCGCTGGCCCTCTCCGCCAATGGCTCGCCGGGGATCGACCTGGCCGACCGCCGGGGCCGCCTCCGCGCCTGGCTCACCGTGCTGGCGGACGGCTCTCCCGGGCTCGCCCTCTACGACGAAGACGGCAAGACCCGCGCGACCCTCACCGTGTCGGCCGACGGCGCCCCGAGCCTGGCCCTCTACGACGGGGAAGGGCGCGTGAGCTGGAGCGCGCCCTGAATTCGGGCGAACGGAGGGCGCGGGGAAGGGGACGCGGGACGGGAGGGAGAAGGAGCGGAAACGATGCGGCGGTGGCTCTACACCCGTCCGGCCTGGGGCCTCGTGCCCGTGCGGCTCGTGGCCGGGCTGATCCTCTTCCTCGCCGGATACCAGAAGCTCGTCGTCGTCGGCCTCGAGGGCGTCGAGGCCTCGTTCGCCCGGATGGGCATCCCGCTCCCCGAGGTCGCGGGGCCCTTCGTCGCGGTCCTCGAGCTGGTCGGCGGGGCCGGCCTCGTCCTCGGCGCGTACACGCGCTGGTGGGCGGGCCTCTTCGCGGTGGAATTCACGGTCATCAGCTTCGTCGTGAAGCTCCCCCAGGGCTGGCCGGCGATGCGCCTGGACCTCTTGCTGCTGGCCGCGGCCTTGCTCCTCCTCATCGAGGGCGGGGGAGCCGCCTCGCTCGACCGGGCGATGGCGGTCGAGGCGGAGCCCGGTCCGCCGCTCGAGGCGTCGGTGCCGCGGCCGCGGGGGATCGGCGTGCCGCAGTGAGCCTCGCCCTCCACGTGGCGTGGTCGTCCACCGATGGAGCCGCGCCCGAGCGATCCGAAACCAGATTCCGCTTGACACTGGTCCGGGCTTCTCCCTAGACTGGTTTCTCACGCTGATCGTCCATCGTTGATGCAGGGTCCGGTCCGGGGGGGGACGATCGGCTGCTAGCGCCGGAGAGGGTTGGGTGCACCCGTCCGTCGGGCGGGCGCGCCTCCCGGCCTGCCCGGTCCTCCCGCCGCACCGCGCCGTGGGGGGACGCCGAGGCGGTCCGCCGCATCCTCCCAGCCGCCCGCGAGGCGAGTCATGGCCCACGGCCCCGCGCCGCTCGGTTCGGCGCCGACGTCCCCCGTCCCCACCGGCCGTCCGTCGCTCTGGGGCATCATCCTCGCCGGCGGGGAAGGGACGCGCCTCCAGCCGCTCACCCGCTGGATCACCGGGGACAGCCGCCCGAAGCAGTTCTGTGACCTCAGGGGCGGCGGCACCCTGCTCCAGGAGACGATCCGCCGGGTCGCCGGGTTGATCCCGCCGGAGCGACAGCTCGTCAGCCTGACGCGCGGCCACGCCGCCTACTACGAGCCGCTGCTCCGCGAGTGCCAGGGGGTCGGCCCCGTGGTCCAGCCGGCCAATCGCGGCACGGCGCTCGGGGTGCTCTACCCGGCCCTCCACGTGGCGGCACGCGACCCGAAGGCCACCCTCGCGGTCTTCCCCTCCGACCACTTCGTCATGCCGGCGGAGCGCTTCATGCAGGCCGTGGCCGACGCCGCGCAGGCGGTGGAGGAGCATCCCGGCACGGTCGTCCTCCTCGGCATCCTCCCCTCGAGCCCGGAGACCGAGTACGGGTGGATCGAGCCCGGCGAGGCGCTCGGGCCCGGGGCGCGGACGCGCGCCCGCCGGGTGCGGCGGTTCGTCGAGAAACCATCTCTGCCCTGGGCGCGCGACATGCTGCGCGCGGGGTGGCTCTGGAACACGCTCGTGCTCGTCGGCACGGTGACCCAGCTCTTCCGCCTCGCCGCCCGCCACGTGCCCGACACCGTCGGCGCGCTGCTCGCGATGCGCCAGACCCTCGGCACGCGGGCCGAAGCCACCGCCGCGGCCCGCGCCTACGCCGCCGCGCCCGCGGCGAACGTCTCTCGCGACCTTCTCCAGCAGGCGCGTGACGCGCTCTCCGTCCTCGAGGTGCCGGGCGTCACCTGGAGCGACTGGGGGACGCCGCGCCGCGTCGTCTCCACGCTCACCGGGCTCGGCGAGCAGCCCCTCTGGATGACGGACGGGCTGCGAAAAGAGCTGGCGCACGTGAGCGAGGAGCCGAGCTGGCGGCGCCCCCTGCCCCTGCCGGGGGTCCGGAGCGCCTGACGTCTTCGGGGGGGTCTCGGCAGACCCCCCCGATGCCCCCCCTCGGTTGCGCCGGCGGAGCCGGCGCTCGGAGTGCTTCGCTTTCGACCCCGAACGTTCCAGGCTCCGGCGCGCCTTCGCCCCGGCGCCGCTGGCTGGCATCGCTCGCCCGCCTCCGAGGCCGCCGCCGATTGGCGGCGGCGAGCCCGACAGGCCGTCGTGCCCATGACGACCGGCCGCGTCGCCCGGCGTGTTCTCGCCTGCCTTTTCGCCTATCCCGGCGCTGGTATCCCGCTTGCTACGTCAGCAGCGGCTCCCATGACACGAGCGCCGAGTGGAACGGAACCGGCGGCCCGCGGGAGGGTCGGATCCCGGCCCGGAGGCGATGTGGGTGTGAGCAGGCAGCGGGCTGCGGCCGCGTCGGCGCCGCTCCGGATCGCACAGGTCGCGCCGCTCTACGAGGCCGTCCCGCCGCCACGCTACGGCGGAACCGAGCGCATCGTCTCCTACCTCACCGAAGCGCTCGTCCGCGGCGGACACGAGGTCACGCTCTACGCGTCGGCCGACTCGGAGACCAGCGCCCGCCTCGTGCCGTGCGCGGCGAAGGCGCTGCGCGTCGATCCGCCGTTCGACCCCGTCATCTGCCACTTCCTCGAGCTCGAGGCCGCCTATCGCGCGGCGGGCGACTTCGACGTCATCCACGCGCACACCGACTACCTGACGCTGCCGTTCGCGCGGGCGGCTGCCACGCCGACCGTGCTCACGCTCCACGGGCGGCTCGACCTGCCGGACGTGCCCGCGCTCTACGCCCGCTATGCCGACGTTCCGCTGGTCTCCATCAGCGACAGCCAGCGGCTGCCGCTCGGGGACGCCATGCGGTGGGCGGGCACCGTGCACCACGGGATCCCCGTCGCGTCCTACCCGTTCAGCGCGACGCCCGGCGACTACGTCGCCTTCGTCGGCCGCGTGTCGCGCGAAAAAGGGCTCGACACCGCGATCCGCGTGGCCCAGGCCGCCGGGGTGCCGCTGCGGATCGGCGCGAAGGTGGATCCCGCGGACGCGGCCTACTTCGACGCCGTCATCCGCCCGCTGCTCGCCTCGCCCGGCGTGGACTTCCTCGGCGAGGTGGACGAGGCGACCAAGGTCGAGCTCCTGGCCCACGCCCGGGCGCTCCTGTTTCCCATCGACTGGCCCGAGCCGTTCGGGCTCGTGATGCTGGAGTCGATGGCGTGCGGCACGCCGGTCATCGCCCGTCCCTGCGGCGCGGTGCCGGAGGTGATCGTGCACGGCCGGACCGGCTTCGTCGCGGCGGCGGTGGAGGACCTCGTGCGCGCCGTCCAGGCGGTGGATGGCCTCGATCGGCGGGCCTGCCGGGCGCACGTCGAAGCCGAGTTCTCCGTCGAGCGGATGGCCGGCCGCTACGAGGCGCTCTACCGGGACGTCGTCGCCGCCCGGTGAGCCGGGGCCGGGCAGGGCGACCATGACCGAGCGGCACGGCCCGACCGACGACCAGTACTACATCCGCGCGGCCGGGATCACGGCCAGCCTCCCGAAGACCGTCATCAAGCACGGGGACGCCTTCCTGGTGGCGGACCCGTGGGGCGACTTCTCCCTCGCCTTCCAGGGCGAGCTCGGCTTCTTCGTCGGCGGCACGCGCTTCCTGCACTTTCTCGAGCTGCGCCTCTCGCGCCAGCGGCCGCTGGTGCTGGGCAACGCCATCTCGGAGGACAACCTGCAGGTCGCGGTGGACCTGACGAACCCCGACATGAGCGACGCGCACGGCGAGCTGCCCCGCAACGGGCTCTACATCCAGCGGCTCATCACGCTGCACGAGCGCCAGCTCTTCCAGACGTTCACCGTGACGAGCTACCTCGAGGCCCCGGTGGAGGTGCCGCTCGAGCTCCGCTACGGCGCCGACTACGCCGACATCTTCGAGGTCCGCGGCACGGCGCGCCCGGAGCGGGGCAAGGCGCAGCCGCCGGAGGTCGGGACGCAGATGGTCTGCCTCCGGTACCTGGGCCGGGACGGCCTCGCCCGGCGCACCGAGCTCGCCTTCAGCGCGGCGCCCGACCTCCTCGACGCCGAGCTCGCCGTCGTGCGGCTGCGACTGCTCCCGCACCGGCCGATCCGGCTCACCCTCACCGTCACGGCCGACGTCGAGGGCGATCGCGGCCCGGTCCTCTACGCGGTCGGGGACGCGCTCCGACGCTTGCGCGACGAGGACGACGGGCGGCGGCGCGCCATGGCGCACGTCGCGACGAGCAACGCGCAGTTCAACGCCCTCCTGGCGCGGGCCGCGGCGGACCTTCGCATGCTGCAGACCGAGACGCCGGACGGGCCCGTTCCGTATGCCGGCATCCCCTGGTTCGCCGCGGTGTTCGGCCGCGACAGCGCCATCAGCTCGCTCCAGATCCTGCCCTACACCTCCCGGATGGCCGCGAGCACGCTCCGCTTCCTCGCGCGCCATCAGGCGACGCGGGACGACCCGTTCCTCGACGCCGAGACGGGCAAGATCCTGCACGAGTACCGGACGGGGGAAATGGCGAACTGCCGCGAGATCCCGTTCATCCCCTACTACGGGAGCGTGGACGCCACCCCGCTCTTCCTCATCCTGCTGGCCGAGTACGTCCGCTGGACCGGGGACCTGGCCCTCGCCCGGACCCTCTGGCCGGCGGCCGAGCGGGCCCTCGCCTGGATGGACGGGCCGGGAGATCCCGACCAGGACGGTTACCTCGAGTACCGGCGCCGCTCCCCGCAGGGCCTGGCCAACCAGGGCTGGAAGGATTCCTGGGACGCCGTGGTCCACGCCTCGGGGGACCTCGCGGCCCCGCCCATCGCCCTGGCGGAGGTCCAGGGCTACCAGTACGCCGCCCGGCTCGGCGTGGCGTACCTGGCGGATGCCCTCGGCGTGCCCGACCGCGCCGTGGCCTGCCGCGAGCGTGCCGAGCGGCTGCGCCAGCGGTTCGCCCGGGACTTCTGGCTGGCGGAGGACGGCACCTACGCCCTGGCGCTCGACGGGGCGAAGCGCCGCTGCGGGGTCGTGGCCTCCAACGCGGGCCACTGCCTCTGGACGGGGATCGCGCTCGCCGAGCAGGCCGCGGGCGTCGCGAAGCGGCTGATGATGGAGGACATGTTCACGGGCTGGGGGATCCGCACGCTGTCCAGCCGCGAGGTCCGCTACAACCCCATGAGCTACCACAACGGCTCGGTCTGGCCTCACGACAACGCCATCGCCGCCGCCGGCTTCCGCCGGTACGGCTTGACCGACCCGGTCCTCGCGGTCGCCACGGGCCTCTTCGAGGCCGGCCGGGAGTTCGAGCACGCGCGGCTGCCCGAGCTCTTCTGCGGCTTCCCGCGGCAGGCCCGGCTCGGCGTCACCCGCTACCCCGTGGCGTGCTCCCCCCAGGCCTGGGCGGCCGGGGCGCCGTTTCAGGTCCTGGCCGCCTGTCTCGGGTTGGCGGGAGAGCCCCTGGAGAACCGCGTCACGCTCCACAACCCCGTCCTGCCCCCCTGGCTCGAGTGGCTGGAGATCCACGGGCTCGAGCTCGGGCGGTCGAGCGTGGACCTCCGCGTCGTGCAGGGACGCGAGGCCGCGAGCGTCGAGCTGATCGGGCGCCGCGGCGACATCGAGCTGGTCGTTCGCCGCTGAGCCCGTCGCGCCCGGCCCCTGGGGTTTTCCCCGCGTTCCGGGGGCACATGCCCGCGCGCGAGCCGCGGCCGGTTCCCATCGAGCGCCTCCCATCCCGCGCCCATGCGAAAGAATTGCGCGCGCGCGAGGGCGGTTTTCCGACAGGCCAACACCGCCTTCGGCATTTTTGACACCCGCCCGCGGACACATCCAGGCTTCGGCCGGCTCTCGCGCGGCTCGCGTGACGCCGTTGACGACGCTGTGCCGCGTTTTCTACGCAGTTTTTGACTGGTGGCAAGACAGCGTGCAAATTCCGCGGCCTGCGGCATCTGGTTTGCTACCGAACGGGGCGTGTGGAGTAACGAAGCCCGGCCGGTAATCGTTGCACGGCCTCATCTCTGCCAAGGGCCAGGGCTTCTCGACGGGGTCCTCGACACGCCGGCGGGCCTGCATCTCCGACCCGGCCCGCCCGCCGCGCGTGAGGAGAAGAAGGAATGCGAGAGCGACGCCGCAAGATCCTGATCGCGGACGACGAAGCCACCTGCCGCGAGTCCCTCTGTGAGCTCCTGAAGAGCGAGGGCTACTTCCCGATCGGCGTGCAGGACGGGTACGAGGCGCTCAGCCACCTGCAGGCCGCCCCCATCCCCCTGCTGATCGCGGACCTCAAGATGCCGCGGCTCGGCGGGCTCGAGCTGGCCGAGGAGATCGAGAGCCGGCGCCTGCCGACCTCGGTGGTCCTGCTGACCGGCCACGGCTCGGTCGAGACGGCCGTGGAGGCGATGAAGCGCGGCGCCTACGACTACCTCACCAAGCCCGTGGATCCTCAGCGCCTGCTCCTCATGATCCCCAAGGCGATCGAGGCGCAGCGCACGCGCGAGGCGCTGCAGGCCCTCCGCTCGCCGGACGGCAGCGCGACCCGGCTCAAGCGCATGATCGGCGCGAGCCCGGCCATGAAGGAGGTCTTCGCCTTCGTCGAGGCGGTGGCCGGCTCCAACGCCAACATCCTGATCCTGGGGGAAAGCGGGACGGGCAAGGAGCTGGTCGCCCGGGCGATCCACGACCTGTCCCCGCGGGCCTCGCAGCGCTACGTGTCGGTGAACAGCGCCGCCCTGCCCCCGGACCTCCTGGAGAACGAGTTGTTCGGACACGAGCGGGGCGCCTTCACCGGGGCCATCATCCGGAAGGAGGGCTGCTTCGAGCTGGCGCACCGCGGCACGCTCTTCCTCGACGAGGTCGCCGACATGTCACTGGCGACGCAGGCCAAGCTCCTGCGCGTGCTGGAGGGACACCCCTACCGCCGCCTGGGCGGGACCCAGGAGATCACGGTCGACGCCCGGGTCATCTCGGCGACGAACCAGAACGTCGACAAGCTGCTCGAGGACGGGCTCGTCCGGAGCGACCTCTACTTCCGGCTGAGCCCGGTCGTCGTCCACCTCCCGCCGCTTCGCGAGCGGGTGGAGGACATCCCGCTCCTCGTGCGCGAGTTCCTGACCGAGTTCACGGGCAAGAACATGAAGCAGGTGGAGGACGTTTCCTCGGCGGCGATGGAGCTGCTCATCCGGTACCCGTGGCCGGGCAACGTCCGGGAGCTGCGGAACGCGATGGAGCACGCGGTCATCCTCACGCCCGCCGGCACCATCCTCCCCGAGCACCTCCCGCTCCACCTGCGCGAGCCTCGCCGCACGCAGAACCGCGGCGGCCTCTACCTCTGTAGCCTCGACGAGATGGAGCGTCGGCTCATCCAGGAGGCGCTCACCCGCTTCCCCACCAAGACGCGGGCGGCCGAGGTGCTGGGCATCAGTCTGCGGACGCTCTACAACAAGCTGCACCGCTACGGCCTCACGGGGGTCGCGGCGCGGGCGGCGGGCGGCGGCGGAAACGGCGCCAGGGCGGTGTGGCCCGTGCCGACGCGGGTAGGCAACGGCAACGGCGACACCGACACGCCCGACCGCCCCTGGGAGCGCCAGGGTCTCCCCGCGCTCGCCGAGCCGGCCTGGGACGAGCCGCTCGCCGGCAGCTTGGGGCCGGTCCGCCAGTCGCAGCGTCCCGCGGCGTGAGCCATCGGGGGGGCGTCCCGGGCCCCCCCGATGCCCCTTACCCCTTCGGCTGAGACACCGGCCCCCGGTGTCGACCGGCGCGCCGCCGCGCGAGGAGGATCTGCCGTGAGTGCGTCAGCGGGCGTGGTTCGCGCTCTGCCGCCGTCGGTCCGCCGCCGGCTGAGGCGGCTCTTCCCGTATCAGCCGTGGAAGCCGCCCGCCGCGGACGGCGCGCTCTCCCGGCTCCGGAACGGCGCCACCCAGTTCCTCGTGGACGGCCTCTGCCAGTCCTCGGAATGGGCGCTCCGGCAGCGGCTCACCTGGGGCGGCGGGGTCTTTCCGCCGCGGCCGCCCCGGCGGCTCTGGATCAACACGACGCTCAAGTCGCCCGCCGAGGTGACGGCGGCGATCGCCGAGGTCCGGGCCTGCGGCCTCCCGCCGAACGGCGATGCCCCGAAGAACTGGGACGCGATCACCGCCCTCGGGCTCGTCCTCCGCCGCACCTCACCCGCCGCCCGGGTCCTCGACGCGGGCGCGCCGCTCTACTCCGTCGTGCTGCCCTGGCTCTACATGTTCGGCTACACGCGGCTCTGGGGCATCGACCTCACCTTCGACCGACCGCTTCGCCGGGGCCCCATCCGCTACGAGCGGGGCGACCTCACCCGCACCCGCTTCCCCGACCAGAGCTTCGACGCAGTGACCTGCCTGTCCGTCATCGAGCACGGGGTCCCGGTGGAACCCTACCTGGCGGAGATGGCGCGGCTGCTCCGCCCCGGCGGCCTGCTCGTCACCTCGACCGACTACTGGGTGGATCCCGTGGACACGCGGGGGCAGGCGGCCTTCGGGGTCCCGATCAAGGTCTTCTCGCGGAAGGCGATGGAAGCCTTCCTGGACGCCGCGGCCCTCCGCGGCTTCCGGCCCATCCAGCCGGTCGACCTCGAGTGCGGCGAGAAGGTGGTCCGGTGGGAGCCCTACGGCCTCGAGTACACGTTCGTCACCGTGGCGCTCGAGCGGGCGGGGTGAAGCGCGGCAGGCCGGGGACCCCTTGTGGGGATCCCCGGCCTGCGCCTTCCGAGGCGGCCCGAGGCCTACCGGGCCGGGTCGAGGGTTACTGGATCGAGACCGTGGCGGCCTGGTTGTTCCACTGGTAGAGCGTGGCCCAGTTACCGCTGAAGATCCCGACCTTCACCGTGTAGGTGCCGGTCGCGAGGCTGGTCGGCACTTTCCACTTCCAGGTGAACGACCGGGACTGCCCGGCCGTGAAGCTCTGGCCGCTGAGGACCTGTTGCCCGACCCGCGCACCGCTCCCGTTGAAGACCTCCACGTCCACGATGATCCCGGAGGCGGCCGCGCTGGCCGTCGCGCTGGTCGTGACGCTCAGCCGCTGGCCGCGGCTGACCGGGTTCGGTGTGGCGGTCGTCGTGCCGGCGGTGAAGCTCAGGGCGACCGGGGTGTCGACCGCGAACGTCGCGGCCTGGTTCGCCCACGCGTAGAGCTTGCTCCAGTTGGTGCTGAAGACGCCCACCTTGACCGTGTGCGTGCCGGTCGCCTCGCCAGCCGGGACGAGCCAGTTCCAGGTGAACGACCGGGACTGCCCGGCCGTGAAGCTCTGCCCGCTGAGGACCTGTTGCCCGACCCGGGTGCCGGCCGCGTTGAAGAGCTCGAGGTCCACGATGATCCCCGAGGCGGCGGCCGCTGACGTCACGTTCGTGGTCACGGCGACGGTCCCGCCGCGCGTGGCCGGATTCGGCGTCGCGGTCGTGCTGCCGATGGTGAAGGCCGCGGTGGGAGCCGGCGCCGTCACGGTGAGGGTCGCCGCCGCGTTGGCGACGGCATACGTGGTGGCGCGAGTGCTGTCGGAGACGCTGACCTTCACGGTATAGGTCCCGGCCGCCTGCGTGGACGGCACCGCCCAGGTCCAGCTGTACGGGCTGGTCTGGTTCGCCGCGAACGTCTGCGCGGTGAAGCTGCCGCGCGCGACCTGCGCCCCGCTACTGTCGAGGACGTCCAGGTCGACGACGATCCCCGAGGCGGCGCTTCCGGCGGTCAGGCTCGTGGCGACCGAGACCGACTGGCCCGCCGCGACGGAGCTCGGCGTGGCGCTGGTCGTGCCGATCGTGAACGTCGGGGCTTCGCCTCCGCCTCCTCCACCGCTCCCGCCGCTGGCGGCGTTCGCCAGGCCCGCGTAGTTCTTCATGAGGTCGGACACGGCGGTGATGGGCGGATAGGCGGTGGAGACGCCGCTGTAGGCCCCGCAGACCTGGCAGATGATCTGCCAGATCAGCGCGCCGTCGCCCTGCTCGGCCTCGAACGTCTTGAGCCAGCCTTCGTAGACGGACGCCGGGCTGTTCACGTACCCGAACTCGCCGAGCACGAGCGGCTTGCCGAGCTGTCGGGCGATCTTGATGTGATCGGCGACCCAGTTGCTGCCCGCCGTCGTCCCGAAGTTCCAGGCGTCCGGGTAGAGGTGGATCGAGGCGAAGTCGATGTTGGGATCGGCGGTGTTCGCGGTGAAGGAGACGCCGACGCCGCCGTCGAAGAGCCAGCCCTGGTTGTTGTACGTCGAGATCGGGGTGTAGCCGGCCGACGTCGTGTCGAAGCCCTCCTCGCCGGTCGTGACCATGTGCGCGGGGTCGATGGACTTGATGTACGCGGCCATCGTGGCGACCCACTGGGTCAGGATCGTGCCGGTCCGGTCTCCCGAGCGCGGCTCGTTCGCGAGCTCCCAGGCGAAGACCGTGGGGTCGTCCTTGTAGCGGCGCCCGTTGAGCGTGTTGACCCGGTTGAGCATGTGGCTCACGTAGTTCTTGTAGAGCTGCTGGCAGGTCGCGTTCGTGTAGAAGGCGTCCCGGCTCGAGCCCGGCGCGCACCACGACACGTACTGCGGCATCCCGCCGTAGTCGCCCCAGTAGTTGACCAGGGTGACGATCAGCCGCACGCCGGCCGTGTCCGCCTTGGCCAGGACGTAGTCCAGCGCCTGGAAGGCGGCCTCGTTGTAGACGCCGCCGGAGGGCTGGAGCGCCGCGCCGGCGGAAGGCCCGTCCAGGAAGCCCCACGTGCGCATGACCGTGAAGCCGAGGGCGTTGGCGACCGACATCATCTGGTCGGTGTGCGCCGTGGAGCCATCGGTCGCCGCGTCCACCAGGAAGTAGGCGTTGGTGCCGACGAAGCGGAACGGCGCGCCGTTGACGACGAACCCCCCGCCCTGCGCGGTGACGATCCCGCTGTTGGCGCCCTCGGCCGGCTGGGGTACGGGGCTGAGTCCGAGCGCGACGAGCACCGCGAGCGCGGCGCCGGCCCGTCGGAGCAGGTGTCGAAGCGAAGTCGAGCGACGAACCGAAGCCATCGTCCCTCCCTGGCGGAACGCCCCTGGCCTCGCGTCTCCGGCTCGGTGCCTGCCCGAGCCTGCTCGGCGCGGCCGACGCGAAGGGCGCGGTGCGCCCGGCGCGTCCAGGGCCTTCCTTTATGGTTCGGTGCCTAGAGAAGCTACTCTAGGTAGCTCTGCCTAGACGCGAACTTTCTCGCGTCGAAGCAGCGCGAGGGAGGGGCAGGATGCGTGCCACGCCCGCCCTGTGGGGGGGTCGGGCGGGAGTAGGCAGGGAAAACGCGGCCTTCGCCGACAGCCTCGGTCCGAGGGGCGCCGGCCGGCCGAATCCGGCTCGGGTCGGGCCACCCGAACCCCTGGCCCGGGGTGCCGAGCCGGGTCGCGAGCCGTCCCATCTGAGACGGACCATGAAAAGACTTCACGCTCGGCGACAGCTTGGCGCACCTCTGGCGTCGTCGGCCGGCGGGGGCCGCGCGTGGCGCACGGCCGTGCTCGTTCCGCGATCGGGATTTGCGGACCGCTCCGCCGCCAGCCGTTGCTGGCGAGCGGCTTGCTGCACCGAGGGATTGGCTCCCGTCACGAGCCGGGGGCCGCGGAGGGGGCGATCCGTGCCGGCGAGCCGCGCCGCTCACGTCGATGCCGGCACTCGGGTTGCATTCGAGAGGTCGCAACGGCTCCGTGAGACTCAGCGAGGGGATGATCGACAACTCGGGCACTGGGCGGCTGGCGCTCGATCGGGCGGGCGACGTCGCGGCGGACCTCCTGGTGGAGACGGCGTCGTCGCCCTTCCGGGTGGACGTGGTCCGGACGCCGGCGGGGCTCCAGGCGCTCGAGCCCGACTGGTCGCGGCTGCTGACCGCGTCGGGGATCACGCTCCCGTTCGCCACCTACGAGTGGGCCGAGGTGTGGTGGCGATACTTCGGGAACGACCGGGCCACCATCCGCGATTCGCTCTACGTCCAGGTCGTCCGCCGCCACACCGGCGAGGCGATGGCGATCGTCCCGTTCTTCGTGACGGAGCGGCCGGGCCGCGGGCCGGTGCGCGTCCGGACGCTCCAGCTCATCGGCGCCGACCCGAACATCACCGAGCTGCGGACGGTGCTGGTGGACCCCGCCGTCGAGGCGGAGGCCACAGACGCCTTGCTGGCCCAGCTCGCGCGCGACGCGCACGCCTGGGACTGGGTGCACTGGAGCGGGCTGCAGCGCGGGAGCCGGGTGGCGGAGACGCTCCTGCGGCGGCCCGGCGTGCAGTGGGCGGGCGACATTCCCGATTACGTCCTGCACCTCGCACCCTCGTGGGAGGAGTTCCGCCGCGGACTCCGGCGGAACATCCGGGAGTCGCTCCGTCATTGCGCCAACTCGCTGGCGCGTGATGGCTGGAAGTCCGAGTTCGGGGTGGCCGAGACGCCCGAGGCCGTCACCGAGGGCCTGCCGACGTTCTTCGCCCTTCATCGGCTGCGTGCCCAGGTGACCGCGCGCACCCAGCACCCCGATCACTTCGAGACGCGGAAGCTCCGGACGTTCCTCGTGGAGGTCTGCGAGCGGCTCGCGGCGAAGGGGATGGCGAAGGTCTTCACCCTGCGCATCGGGGGGCAGGTCGTCGCCGCGCGGCTCGGCTTCGTGGTGGGTGACTCGCTCTACCTCTACTACTCGGGCTTCGATCCCGCGTGGGGCAAGTACGGCGTGATGACCACCGTGCTGGCGGAAGCGATCAAGCTGGCCATCGCGCGCGGCCTCAAGAAGGTGAACCTCTCGACCGGCGTGGACGTGTCGAAGACCCGGTGGGGGCCGGAGGAGGTCATCTACGGCGACGTGATCCAGCTCTCGCCGCGCCTGAGGTCGCGTCTGGCCTACCGGACCTACCGCCTGGCAAAGGCCCGGGCGAACGGGAAGCTCTGGAGCCTCCTCCACCGCGTCCTGCCGCGGCGCCACTGGGGGTAGACCCCGCCCGGGCGCTCGGCCGCTCCCGGGACCCCGCCTCACGCGTCCGCGCGCTCGCCGCCGTCGGCGCTGCCGCCGTTCCGTCTCGCCAGACCTCGCGCCAGGGCCTCCAGCAGCTCGGCGTTGCGGAACGGTTTCCGGAGGACCGCCGAGACCCCGAAGCGCTCGGCGGCGAGGCCGAGCGTGGGGCCGGTCACGCACGAGACCAGGACGACCGGGAGATCGCGGGCCACCGCACGAACCAGCTCGAGCGCGACCAGGCCGTCGAGCCGCGCCAGGTCCATGTCGAGGAGGAGGAGATCGGGCGCCGCCTTCGTGACCGCGGTCACGACCTCGATGCCGTCGGCCGCGAAGGCGGGCTCGTAGGCGGCATCCCGCAGGACGTACCGGAGCACCTCCCGCAGCTCGGGCTGGCTGGCGGCGATCAGGACCGCAGGACGCCCGGGCGCGCGGGAGGCAGACACGCGGCCCGCAAGGGGCAGGAACCATGCCACGCACGGCCCGGTCGCCCGGCGTCTCGCCAAAGCAGTGCGAAGACGAGCGGTTCCGCGCGGGCCCCCGCGGGCGCGCCGGCGGCGCCGGGCGGGCCGAACGAGGTGCGAGCGACCCTAATCTAGGGTGACGAGCGGGAGCCGCCGGCGCCGCGGGGGCGGGCCCTCTCGGGGTTTGCCCTGACGTGCCCTCGGGGCCCCGCCAACTTCCCCCCGCCAGCGCCGCGGCTCTCGGTGATAATAGCCGGAGCATGACGGAGGAGCTCCGCCGCGACCCCCCCGTCCGTCGCCCGGCGCTCCGATTCCTTCCCGGCCCCCGGATCGCGGCCGACTGGCTGACTCGGGTGGCCGCCGCCACCTCGACCGGGCGCGGGCGGGCCCGCGCGCGCCTGAGGGGGCTGGGCCACGCCGCCGCGACGGCGACGTGGCTTCACCTGGCTCTCATCGTGCTGGTTGGCGCCGCGCTACGCTTCTGGGGCATCCTCCACGGCTTCGCCGACGGGTTCATCTACCATCCCGACACGGGGCGCGGGTTGGGCGATGCCTGGCATCAATACCTCGGCGCGTCGCCGCTTCGCCGGACACGGTTCGGGGCGGCGTATCTCACGCTGCTCGGCGTCCTCATGTGGAGCCTCGACTCCGCGGCGCGCTTTCTCGGCTCTCCCCTGAGCTGGTCGTTCGAGCTGATCGCGGCGGCGGCCAGCCTGCTCGGCGCGACCATCGGGACGGCGACCATTCCGATCGTCTACCTCCTCGGCGCCCGCGCCTACGGGAAGGCCACGGGGCTGCTGGCCGCCGCGCTCGTGAGCGTCGACCCGCTGCACAGCTTCCACTCGCACTATCCCTACCGCGACGTGCCCATGGTGTTCTTCCTGACGGTGACCCTCGTCGCGTGCGACGCGATCCTCAAGCGGCCGACGGCCGTCAGGTTCCTCCTGGGCGGGGTCGCCGCGGCGATCACGGTCGCCTTGAAGCCCGCCGGCATCGTGGTCGTGGCCCCGCTGGGGGCCGCGGCGCTGCTGGTCTCCAAGCGTGCCCGCGCCCTCTGGCTGCTGCTCGGGGTGGCGCTCCTCATCGGAGTCGACTCGGCGCTCAGGCCGGGAAGGCCGAGCGTCGGCAGGTTCCTGTTCGGCTTCGTGCGGGAGAACTCGAAATTCGTTCTCGTGGGGGTCCCGAAGGCCCTGGGCCTGCTCCACGCCTGGGTCGGGCTGCCATATCTCGTGGTCGCGGTCGCGGCCGTGGGCTACGCCCTGTGGCGTCGCCGACCGATCGACCTCGTGCTGTCCGCCTTTCTGATTCCGGCCTTCTTCGCGGCCGCGGCGTTCCGCTGGCTGGACGAGCGGTTCCTCGTGTTTCTCCTGCCGCCGGCCGCGGTCCTCGTCGGCCGGGCGCTCGTGGACGCCTGGACCGCGAGTCGGCGGGCGCGGTGGGCCCGCGCGGGGCTCGGGGCGGTCGTGGCCGGACTCCTCCTCGGCGCCCTGCTCCAGTCCGCCTGGCAGGGGATCCTGCTCAGCCTCCCCGACACGCGGGCCCTGTCGGGGAAGTGGCTGGAGGCGCACGTGCCGCGGACCGCGCGCGTCGCCATGGAAGGCTACCACCCGCTCGGGGTGCAGGAGTGGCCGAACGCGACGTTCTTCGACCCGTGGCAGCCGCTGCGGAGCGAAGCGGCCAAGGCCGAGGTCCTCGTCACGAGCTCGGCCGAGCACCAGCGCTACCTGGACGAGCCGCGACGGTTCCGCGGGGTCGTCCCCTTCTTCACGGCGCTCCCGCAGGAGCTCCAGCTCATCAAGTCCTTCTCGCTCGTGCCGCTCGGCTTCATCCATTCGGACATCAAGGTCTACTCGACGACGTCGCCGTCGGACCCGCCGCCGTCCCGGCTGCTCGTGCCGCGCCCGTACGACACCACGTGGAACCGGGGAGTGACGTTCCTGGAGCCCGGTCCGTATGACCGGGACGACCGTACGCTCTGGCTGTCGGGCGGCCACCGCTACGCGGCGACCCTCGTGGCCCGGGTTCCGCCGGACGAGGTCGTCGTCTTCGCGGTGAACGGCCCCGAGCCGAGCTGGATTCGGGTCCGGGTCGGCTGGTCGAGCCGGACGGTGCGGCTGGCTCCGCGGCAGTGGCGGGCGTTCCGCTTTCGCCCGAGCTGGCTCTGGCCCGCCCGGCCCGCGCTGTACCGCTTCGAGGTCAGCCTCCTGCCGGACGCGCGGCAGGCGCTCGTCCAGCTCCGGGCCGGCGCGACCGACATCGGCGACGCCTACGCGCGGTGGGGTCGGTGGGAGCAGGCGGCCCGATACCTGGAGCGGGCCGCCGCGGCGAGTCCGGCCGACCCCGAGCCGGCGAGCCTGCTCGCGCGGGCGTACCAGCGGCTCGGCCGGACGGACGCGGCGCGGCGAACGGTCGAACGGCTGCTCGGCGCGAATCCGGCGGCGGTCGACCGCTACCTGTCGCTCGGGCGCGGCGAGATCCCCTCCGAGCGCTGGACGGCCGGCTTCAGAGAGGTCACGGGCCTCGATCCGGCGCTCCTGACCTACGCGCTCGGCCACGACCTCGAGGCCGAGCGGCTCCGGCCCGGGACGGGCCGGGTCGTGGCGGCGCCCGAGGCCTCCGCGGGCCTGAGCCTCGCCTTCGAGCGCGGGCGGGATCGTCCCGGCGTGATGCTCAACGGCCCGGACCTCCTCTACCTGGCGCAGGGTCCGTACCGGGCCCGCTTCCTCCTGCGCGCGTGGGACGTGGCGCGGTCGGGTCCGGTCGCGATGCTCAAAGTGTTCGCCGAGACCCGACTGCTGGCGTCGCGCGCGGTCACGTCGCGGGAGCTGGCGGCCCGGCCCGGGTTCGCCGACATCGTCGTGCCGTTCGCCCACGAGGAGCAGGGCGATCGGGTCGCGGTCGAGGTCGAGACGACCGGAGTCGCGAGCCTGGCCGTCGACCGGGTCCGCATCGAGCCCGACCTCCGCGAGGCCTTTCGAGAGCGCGCGTCGAGGCTTCTCCTCGACGCGACGGGCTCGCGGTAGCGGGCGGCGCGCGCGCCGTCCCTGCCCGCGACGACACGCGCCAACGCTTGACTCCGGCACGCGGCGTTGCCATCATGCCGGTGCGAATGCTGACGGCATCCGAGACGGGCGCGACGTCGGGGCGCGCCGGGGCGTCGAAGCCCGCGAGGTCCTCGAGGAAGGTCCCGCTCCGGTTCCGCGAGGAGACCGCCGCGCTCTACGGGCTGCTTCACCGGCCCGAGCCGGCCCCGGACGGGATGGCGGGGCTCGTGATCTGCGCCCCGTTCGCGGACGAGGCGGTGCACGCCCACCGCGTGCTGGCCGAGTTGGCCGGTCGGCTCGCCGAGGCGGGGATCGCGGCCTTCTGCTTCGACTACACGGGGACCGGCGACAGCGAGGCCGGGTTCGACGCGGGCGGCCTCACCCGGTACGTCGCCGACATCCACGACGCGGTGGCATGCCTCCGGAGGCAGACCGGGGTGAAGCGCTGCGGGCTCGTCGGGCTGCGACTCGGCGCCAATCTCGCCATGCGCGCCGCGGCCGAGGATCCCAGCCTGTCGCCGCTCGTGCTCTGGGCGCCGCTCCCCGATCTGCGCCACTACTTTCGCGGCTTCCTCCGACTCCGCCTCTTCACCGAGGTCGCGACGGCGGGCCGCGCCACGTCCACGGTCCGGGCGCTCGAGGAGCGGCTCGCCAGCGGCGGCGCCGTCGACGTGCTGGGCTACCCCATCGGTCCCGAGATGGCGCGCGAGTTCCTGCGCCCGGGGACGGATCCCGCGGCGCTCCCCGGCCGGCCGACGCTGGTCGTCGAGCTTCGCGCGCGGACCGTCGGGCCCGCCCCCGGCGGGGCGGCCGACGTCGGTCTCTGCGAGCCCGGAGTGTCGCGTCGGCGGCTCACCGCCGAGCCGTTCTGGGAGCGCGCGCGCGCCGCCAGCCACGCCGAGCTCTTCGAGACGACGGTCGCGTGGCTGGCCGCCCTCCCATGAGCCTCCGCGCGGGCGGGGAGCGGCCGGTCGGGTTCTCGGCCCGGGGTGTCGCGCTGGCCGGGATGCTTCACGCGCCGGCGGGCCCCGGGGCGCTCGCCGGCGTCGGCCTCGTCATGATCCCCGGTGGCCTCGTGCGGCGCGTCGGCCTGCACGGGCTGTTCACCACCGCGGCGCGCGCGTTCGCGCAGGCGGGGGCGTGGGCGCTGCGGTTCGACCCACCGGGCGTCGGAGACAGCGACGGCGCCCCCCGCTGGCTGACGCCGGCCGGCCTGGCGAGCCTGGAGGCCCGCCTCGTCGACGAGGCGGGCGCGGCGCTCGACTTCCTGGAGCGGGAAGCCGCGCCGGCGCGCCTCTGCGTCCTCGGCCACTGTACGGGAGCCCGCAGCGCCGTGCTCCGCGCGACGGAGGACCGGCGCGTCCAGGCCGTGGTGGGCTGGAGCATGCCGCTGGGCGAAGACGACGGCGGCCCGCTCGCCCCCTGGGTCGGTGACGCGCTCCGGCGGCTCATCGGGCAGGCGACCCCGAGCCTGTGGATCTACGGCGCCACGGACCCGGCCTGGGCCGGGTTCCGCCAGTTCGCCTCGGCGCTCTCGCCGGACGAGCGGGCTCGACTGCACGTCGCGTGGACGGTCCGGGCCGTTCCAGGGGCCAACCACGACTTCACCTCGGTGGGGTGGGGCCGGGAGGTCGTCGAGGCCTCCACCCGCTGGCTCGGTGACGGCCGAGTCGACCTCGAGGGCAGCCGCGGGGCGGCGTGGACTTCGGCGTAACGCCCGACCAGGACGCCTTCCGGGCGTCCGTGGTCGCCTTCTCGAAGAGCCTGAACAGCGACCTGCTCCGGCGTGACCACGAGGGCATCTTCTCGCGCGAGGCGTGGCGCCGCTGCGCCGAGTTCGGCATCCTCGGGCTCCCGCTCCCGGAGCAGTACGGCGGGAGCGGCGCCGACCCGATCACGATCGCCCTCGCCATGGAGGCGCTCGGCCAGGGCTGCCGCGACGCGGGCCTCCTGTTCTCGCTCCACGCCCAGATGTGGGCGGTGGAGATCCCGATCCTCCTCTTCGGCACCGAGGAGCAGAAGGCGCGATATCTGCCGCGCCTGGCCGCCGGCAGCCTCCTCGGCGCCCACGCGGCGACGGAGCCGGAGGCCGGGTCGGACGCCTTCGCCCTCACGACGCGCGCCGCGCGCCGCGGCACGGGCTACGTCCTCGACGGCGCCAAGAGCTTCTGCACCAATGCCCCCGTGGCAGACCTCTTTCTCGTGCTGGCGACGGTGGATCCGGCGCGCAGGCTGGGGGGCCTGACCGCCTTCCTCGTCGAGCGCGCCACGCCCGGCCTGAGCGTGAGCCAGCCCATCGGCACGATGGGACTGCGGACGGCTGCCGTCGGCGGCGTCCACCTGGACGGCTGCGAGGTCGCGGAGACGCAGCGCCTGGGAGCGGAGGGGGCCGGGGCCACGATCTTCAACCGCGCCATGGAGTGGGAGCGGACCTTCATCCTCGGCGGCCATGTCGGCATGATGGCGAGACAGCTCGAGGCCTGCATCGCCTACGCGAAGGCACGCCGGCAGTTCGGGCAACCGATCGGGAAGTTCCAGCTCGTCGCCGAGCGGATCGTCCGGATGAAGGTCCGGCTCGACGCCGCCCGGCTGCTCTACTACCGCGCGGCCGGGGCGAAGGCGCACGGGAAGACGGTCATGCTGGAGGCGGCGATCGCCAAGCTCTTCATCAGCGAGGCCGCGGTCGAGTGCAGCCTCGATGCCATCCAGATCCATGGCGGATACGGCTACGCGACCGAGTTCGAGCTGGAGCGCGATCTCCGCGACGCCATGGGCGGCCGCCTCTATTCGGGGACGTCGGAGATCCAGACGCTCTTGATCGCCGGGCTGCTCGGCCTGTGAAGCATCCGCGCCGGAACGGGGACGGGTCCGGCCGGGGGATGCGCGGATGAGCCACCTCCTCCACCAGCTCCTGGACCGCGCCGCGACGCGCCGCCCGGACGCGCCCGCGGTCGTGCTCGGGGAGGCCCGGGTCACCTACGAGGCGCTGACGGTCGAGGCCGGCCGCGTCGCCGCGTTGCTGCGGGCCGAGGGGGTGCGGCCCGGGGATCGGGTCGCCCTCTATCTGCCGAAGTCCCTCGCCGGGATCACGGCACTCTACGGCGTCCTCACCGCGGGCGCGGCATACGTCCCGCTCGACCCGTTCGCGCCGGCCCGGCGGGTCGCCCTCATCCTGCGGGATTGCGGTGTCGCGCACCTCGTCACGACCGCCCGCCTCCTCCGCGGCCTTCTCTCCGTGCCGCCGGATCTCTTGCCGCCGCTCGTGGTGTTGCTCGCCGACGCGGCCGATGCGTGGGAGGAGCCGCTCCCGCCCTGCCTTCGCCTCCTGCCATGGCGGCTCGTCGCGGGGATGCCGGCCACCCCGCCGCCGGCGGCCCGCGCGGTGATCGAAGACGACCTCGCGTACGTCCTCTACACCTCGGGCTCGACGGGCGAGCCCAAGGGCGTGGCGATCAGCCACCGGGGGGCGCTGGCGTTCGTCGAGTGGGCGATCGACACGCTCGGCTTCCGCGAGGACGACTGCTTCTCGAACCACGCGCCGCTCCATTTCGATCTCTCCGTGCTGGACCTCTTCGGCGCGGCCGGCGTCGCGGCACCCGTCGTGCCGGTCCCCGAGGGGGTCCTCCCGTTCCCGGCGAAGGTGGCCGAGCTCATCGAGGCGGCGGCGATCTCGATCTGGTATTCGGTGCCCTCGGCCCTGATCCAGCTCCTGACCGCGGGACGGCTGGAGCGCTTCGCCTTCGCCCGGCTCCGTCAGGTCCTGTTCGCGGGCGAGGTGTTCCCGGTCCGGCAGCTCCGCGAGCTGATGGCGAGGCTTCCGCACGCCGTGTTCTACAACCTCTACGGCCCCACCGAGACGAACGTGTGCACCTATTACCGGGTCCCTTCGCTCGCGGACGACCGCGTCGCGCCGATCCCGATCGGCGGGCCCTGCGAGAACACCGAGGCGTTCGCGGTCACCGAGGACGGCCGGCGCGCCGCGGTCGGGGAGACGGGAGAGCTCCTGGTGCGCGGGCCGTCGCTCATGAAGGGGTACTGGGGGCGCCCGGACAAGACCGCCGAGGTGTTGGTGCCGCACCCCTTTCACGCCGACTATCCGGAGCGCGTCTACCGGACCGGGGACCTGGTCGTGCCGCAGGCGGACGGGACCTATCTCTTCCTGGGGCGCCGGGATCAGATGGTCAAGATCCGAGGGCACCGGGTCGAGCTGGGCGAGATCGAGGCGACGCTCCACGGCCACCCCGAGATCCGGGAGGCGGCGGCGGTGGCGATTCCCGACCAGCCGACGGGCTCGCGTCTGCTGGCCGTCGTCGTGCCCCGGGAAGAGGGGGGACTGTCGGCGCGGCAGGTCCGGGGCTACTGCGCGGAGCGGCTGCCGCGGTACATGGTCCCCGATCAGGTGGAATTCCGCACGGCGCTGCCGCGGACCTCGACAGGCAAGGTGGACCGCCGCCGGCTGACCGACGAGCTCGCGGAAAAGGGCGCGCCCCGCGAATACGTTGACGGCCGGATCGAAAACACCTAGGATCGTGCCTGAATTGCCGCCCGACTCCGTGCTCGAGAGGACACGCGTGCTCGCCGCCGACCTGAAGAGCTTCATCGGCTCCGAGTTGCTCTTCGGCCGGCCCGAGCTGTCTTTTTCGGACGACGCGGAGCTCTTCGGGGAGGGGTTCGTGGATTCCCTCGGCCTCATGCGCCTCGTGGCGCACCTCCAGGAGGCCTACCGGATCGCCGTGGCGGACGAAGATCTGGTCCCGGAGAACTTCGCGACGGTGGCGCGGCTGGCGCGCTTCGTCGAGCGGAAGCGGCGGGGCGGCCCGTGACCGCGCATGATGCGATCGTCATCGGCGGAGGGCCGGGCGGCGCCGCCGCCGCCACGTGGCTCGCGCGGTTCGGCCGTCGCGTCGTCCTGTTCGAGCGGGAGCGCTTCCCGCGGTTCCACGTGGGCGAGTCGCTCGTGCCCGGCGTGAACGAGCTGCTCTTCGAGCTGGGGCTCGACGACAAGATCGAGCGCGCGCGGTTCCAGATGAAGGCCGGCGGAAACCTGACCTCGCCCTCGGGCCGCTACGTGAAGTTCCACCTCTCGCTCATCAAGGACCAGCTCCGGAAGCCCTACACCTTCCAGGTGCTCCGATCCAAGTTCGACGAGATCCTGCTGAGCCACGCCCGGGAGCACGGCGCCGACGTCCAGGAGGGCGTGCGCGTGCTGGACCTCGTCCTGGACGGCGAGCGCGTCGTCGGGGTCACCGTGGCCGCGCCGGGCGGCCCCGCCCGCCAGGTCCGGGCGCCGATCGTCGTGGATGCCAGCGGACGCGACACCTTCGTCGCCAGCAAGTTCCGGCTGCGGCGGCGAGACCCGGTCCTCAACAAGGTCTCCATCTGGGGGCACTTCGAGGGGGTTCCCCGGGATCCGGCTCCCGACGACGGGAACCTGATCGCCGCGGTGTTCGACGAGGGATGGTTCTGGATCATCCCGCTGGCGGGCGGGACGACGAGCGTCGGCGCGGTGGTCGACGCCGCGGCCGTGAAGGGCAAGCGGAAGACCGAGGACCTCTTCGGGCGGTTCGTGAGCCAGTGCCCGTTCGTCGCCGACCGGATGCGGGGGGCGGTCGCGGTCTCCCCGCTCTATACGGTGTCGAACCTCGCCTATCGCGCGAGCCGCTTCTCCGGGCCGGGCTACGTCCTGGTCGGGGACGCGGCGATCTTCCTGGACCCCATCTACTCGTACGGCGTCTACCTGGCCCTGAAGATGGGCAAGCTCGCCGCCGAGCGGATCCAGGGAGGGCTTGCCGCGGGCCGTCCGACCACGGAGGACTTCGCGTCGTACGAGGCGTCGATCCGGCGCGAGGTGGAGGTCGTGTTCAACCAGATCTACAACTGGTATCGCTTCATCGGGGACAAGGACCGCGTCGAGCGGTTCCTGCCGCTCATGATCCGCTGGGTCACCTTACGGCGGAGCTTCAGCCTGCTCTTCAGCGGGATGTACGACCAGCTCGACCCGGACGGCCCGTCGGCCATGGTCCAGCTGCTGAAGCGGCCGCTCGTCAAGACGGTGCCGCCGCCCGGCACCACGCGAGGATCGGATGGCGGGTGAGGTCGAGGCCGAGATCGCGCGCATCCTGGTGACGTCGATCGTCCCGGGGACGGATCCCGCGAAGGTGACGCCGGACACGCCGCTGATCGAAGGCGGTCTCGGGCTGGACTCCGTCAACCTGCTGGAGCTGATCGTCGCGATCGAGGAGCATTTCGGGATCACGATCGAGGACGAGGACCTCAGCATCGCGTTGATCGCGACCGTCGGCAGCCTCGCCGGCTACGTGCGAGGCAAGCTCGCGTCCTCGGGCCCTGCGCTGAAGGCCTGAGGCTTGCGTCCGCGGTCGGCGCCGCCGCCTCGTCGGCCCCGCGGCCGATACCGCGCGGGCCTCCCCGGGGGCCGGGGCGGGGCTGGGGGCACCGCGTTGCCGTGCTGACGGGCGTCATCTACCGGCTCTTCGAGCCGGCCGTCCTGCGCGCGCTCTGTCGCTGCCCTCCCCCCCTGACGTACGCCGGCCTGTCGCTGCTGGGAAGGCTCCGCTACCGGCTGTGGCGGCGGCGGCGCCGGGCCGTGGAGAACCGCATCACCGCGCTGGTCGGCCCGCTCCCCTCCGACCGACTCGACCGGGTCGTCGAGACCTTGTTCGTCAACGCCCTCCAGGACCGCGTGCGCGAGCTCCCGCTGTCCTCGCTGGGGGACGAGGCGCTCGCGCAGTTCGTCACCATCGAAGGGATGGAGCACGTGGACAGCGCCCTGCGGGACGGAACCGGAGGGCTGCTCCTGGGCACGCGGGTCGGATCGCCCTACATGATCTGTTACGTGCTGCGCCGGATGCGCTACCCGCTGGTCCGCGCCGGCCGTCCGGGTGTGGTCACGCGGCGGCTCGACGCCGAGGTGTACCCCGGCCTCGAGCGAGCCCTGGGGACCGTGTTCGACGACATCTTCCTGGCCAAAGGCCGCGACAGCGGTCGGCTGGCGCTCCAGCTCAAGCGCATGCACTCCGTGCTCAGGTCGAACCGGCTCTTGTTCGTGAGAGCCGACGGCGGCAGCGTCACCCGGCCGGTGGAGGTGCCGTTCTTCGGCCGGGACGTCGGGTTCCCCCCGGGATGGGTTTCCCTCGCGCGGCTGACGGGGGCGCCCGCCATGCCGGTCTTCATGGTTCGCGAGGGCCGCGCGGGGGCCGTGCGCATCCAGATCCACTCGCCGATCTCCCGCAAGCTGATCGAGGCCCCGGACCCCGCCGCGCCCGTGGCCGCGTACGCCGAAGCGCTCGAGGCCCACGTCCGACGCCATCCGTGCAATGCCGGCGGGCTGGCGACCTCCGGACGGGGGAAGTAGGCGCGCGATCCGCGATCGCCGGCCATGCGCCGTCCTGCACGCGCGGGTCCGCCCGTCGCCGGCGGACTCCCGGCGCGCCCGGCTGG
>JBIOTN010000208.1:0-5231 GCA_044866005.1 Candidatus Rokuibacteriota bacterium
AGGCGGCGCGCCTGGCGACGGCGCTCCAGGACGTCGGCGGCTGGCCCGTCCGGCGACACGCCCGCGGGGAGGCGCCGGCCGGCCTCGGGCCCGGCGCCTGAGCGCGGAGCCCCGGATGCTCCGTCTCCGCTCGGAGCGCTTCGGTCCGGAGCGTGCGGTCGTGCCCCGGTCGGCGTCGTCTCTCGGCCACGTCCAGCACGACGAGCGCCGCACGCGGTGCCGAGCCGAGACTGGCGCGTGGAAGCAGAGGTGAGGAAGGCGTGACGCGGGCGGAGCGGCTCCGGGGCTACTACGACCGGAAGCGCGAGACGCTCGGCGTCCGGGCCCGGCACCGCGAGCAGGAGCGATGGCTCCGCGCGCTCGTCGCCCACGCCTGGCGGAAGGCGCCGGGGTTCCGGCGTCGGATGACGGCCGCGGGGCTGCGCCCGCCCGACCTCCGGCGGCTCGAGGACCTGGATCGGCTGCCCGTCCTCCGCAAGGCCGCGATGCCCGACCTCCAGCGCGCCGACCCGCCGTTCGGCGGCTTCTGCACGCTGCCGCCCGAGGACGTCCACTGGATCTTCGTCTCGCCGGGCCCGATCTACGAGCCCTTCGCCCGCCGGGAGCGCAGCCCGTGGCGGGCCGAGGTCGCCGCCTTCGCGGGCGGCTTCCGCCCCGGCGACGTGGTCGTCAACACCTTCCTCTACCAGCTCACGCCGGCGGCGCACCTCCTCGATCGCGGGCTCGCGCTGCTCGGCTGCACGATCGTCCCGACCGGCCCCGGGAACACCGAGGTCCAGGTCAGGACCATCGTGGACCTCGGCGCGACGGGCTACGTCGGCACGCCGTCCTTCCTGATGGCGATCCTCCGGCACGCCGGGGCGCACGGCCCCGGGCGGCTGCCGCTGGAAGTCGCCCACGTGGCCGCCGAAGCCCTGCCCGAATCGCTCCGGCGAAGCTTCGAGGAGGAGCACGGCATCCTCACCCGCCAGTCGTTCGGCACCGCGGACCTGGGGATCGTGGCCTACGAGTGCCGCGAGGCGGCGGGCATGCACGTCATGGAGGACGCGATCTTCCAGATCTGCGACCCCCAGAGCGGGCAGCCGCTGCCGGCGGGCGAGGTGGGCGAGATCGTCTGCACGGTCAACCACAAGGCCTACCCGATGATCCGGTTCGCCACCGGGGACCTCTCCGTGCTGACCGACGCCCCGTGCCTCTGCGGCCGGACGTCGCCCCGGATGCTGGGCTGGCGCGGCCGCGCCGACGAGCTGACGAAGGTGCGCGGGATGTTCATCCACCCGCGCCAGGTGGAGGAGGTGGCGCGGCGCTTCCCGCCGGTCACCCGCTACCAGGTCCTCGTCACGCGCGAGGCCCACCAGGACGCGCTCACGCTCCAGGTCGAGCTGGGGCCGGGCGGGGACCCCGGGGCGATCCAGGCCGGCCTGGTCGCGGCGATCCGCGAGGTCCTGAAGCTCCGGGGCGAGGTGCGGGTGGTAGCGCCCGGG
The DNA here is from genome assembly GCA_044866005.1 of Candidatus Rokuibacteriota bacterium. GTDB lineage: Bacteria > Methylomirabilota > Methylomirabilia > Rokubacteriales > DASRDR01 > JBIOTN01. The sequence continues at coordinate 1,485 of JBIOTN010000208.1, forward strand.
ACCATTCCCGAGACCGCGCGGAAGATCGAGGACCACCGCAAATGGGACTGACGCGCCGCGGGGCCGCCGCCGGCGCAGGCCAGGAGCCACCGACGATGAGCACGCCCCTTCGCTTTGCGGGGATCATGCCGGCGAACCTGCTCCCGTTCCGGGCCGACCTCGCCATCGACGAGCCCGCGTATCGCCGCCACCTGCGCTGGCTCGCGGACGTCCCCGGCGTGACCGGGATCGTCGCGAACGGGCACGCCGGCGAGGTCGCCTCGCTCAGCCGGGAGGAGTGCCGGCGCGCGCTCGCGATCGCGCTCGACGAGGTGGGCGGCCGGTGCCCGGTGGTCGCCGGGGTCTATGCCGACGGCACGCAGGCGGCGGTGGAGCTGGCGCGCGACGCCCGGGCGGAGGGGGCCGCGGGCGTCCTGGTCTTCCCGCCGAGCCTCTTCATGTGGGGCGCCCAGCTCAAGCCCGACATGGTGATCCGCCACTTCGGGGAGATCGCGGCGGGCGCGGAGCTCCCCATCGTCGTCTTCGAGTACCCGCCGGCCTCCGGCCTCGGCTACGCGCCCGAGACGCTCGCCCGGCTGACGGAGATCGCGCAGGTGGCGGCGGTGAAGGACTGGTCGAACGACATCGTGGCGTACGAGCGGAACCTGCGCGCCCTCCGCGCCACCGGCCGCCCGGTGGCGATGCTCTCCTCCTTCACCATGTCGCTCCTGGCGAGCTTCCTCCTCGGGGCGGACGGCGCCATCTCGGGCATGGGGAGCGTCGCCGCCGACCTCCAGGTGGAGCTCTTCGCCGCGGTCCAGAAGGGCGACCTGGACGGGGCGCGGCGGGTCAACGACCGGCTCGACCCGCTCGTGCGCGTCTTCTACGCGCCGCCCTTCGTCGACATGCACAACCGCATGAAGGAGGCGCTCGTCCTGCTGGGGCGCCTCCCGGCCGCCCACGTGCGCCCGCCGCTCACGCCGGTGGGCGACGCCGAGCGCGAAGCCATCCGTCGCGCCCTCGTCGCCGCCGGCCTCCTCCCGGGCCGCGCCGCGCGCTGACCTCCTGGCTGTGCCAGCGGCCGCCCTCCGGTAGCGGACCGCACGAAAAACAGGGCAGCGACTGCACAGGAAACTGTGCAGTCGCCCGGCCGAGCCGTTCCCTCCTGTTCGCGTAACTGCCCGAATCGAAGGGCGATGCACGCGGGGGCGGAGTTGGCCCGCCTCTTGCTCTCTCTGGCAGAGCGCAGTTTCGACCGCGGGGGAGGGACCGATGACGCGAGCCTGCCCGTCCGTCCGTGCGTCCGCCGAGGCGGGCCGCTCGTGACCTCCGCCCCGTCAGTCCGGGCCCGTCCCGCGGTTCTGGTCGTCGGAGACGATCCTGCCGTCCGCGACGCAGTCGGCCGGATCCTGGACGGCCGCTACGACATCCGCGTCGCCGAGACCGGGACCCCCGCGGTCGATCTCGTGCCCGATCGGCGGCTCGCGCTGGTGTTGCTCGACGTCGGCGTCCCGTCCACGGACGGATTCGAATGCCTGGCTCGGATGAAGGAAGTCGCCCCCTCGGTGCCGGTCATCGTCGTGTCAGCGACCGCGAAGACCGAGGCCGTCGTGCGGGCGATGAAGCTCGGTGCCTCCGATTACGTGACGAAGCCGTTTCGAGACCAGGATCTGCTCGCGACGATCGGCTCGGCGCTCGGCGGCGCCGTGTCGCATCCGAGCCGCCCGGCGTCGCGACGTCGGGAGCCCTTCCCACGCGGGCGGTGTCTCGTCATGGTCGCACACGCGGGGACCGCCGGCACGCTCCGGCTGGTGCTCGAAAAGTACGTCGAGACATCGGTTGCGAGCAGCGGCGCCCGCGCGCTTCGTGCGATGGGCGCGGCGGCCCCTCAGTGCGTCGTCTGTGACGAGCCGATGTGGGACGCGGAGGGAGCCCCCTTCGTTCGAGCCTTTCGAGGTCAGCATCCCGAAACGCGTGTCATCCTCATCGGTGGCTCCGCATCCGCAAGTCGGCTTCCCGATCGGATCACGCCGATCGACGACGTGGTGTCGGAGCACGCCGGACTGGCCGAGGTCGTGCGGCGGACGCTCGCCCTCTGTTCGGGTGCCGGCCCGACGGCGGAGCCGCCGCCGGGCCCGTACGTCTTCGCGGCCATGGAGTTCTTGCGGTGGCACTACGCCGAGGGGGTGACGAGCCGGGACATCGCCCGCGCCGCCGGCATTTCCCGTGGCCACCTGGCCGAACGCTTTCGCGCCGAGGTCGGCCTGACCGTCAGCCGGTACCTCATGAGGCTTCGCGTCGAGGTGGCAAAGCTTCTGTTGTCCGCGGGGTCGGGAAAGCTCGCCGAGATCTCGACCCGCACCGGGTTCCGCCATCCGTCGCATCTCTCGAGAGTCTTTCAGGCGCACACCGGCCGTCGCCCGGGCGCATACGGGCGCGAGACCCGCGCTTCCCCTTAGGGCGCCGGCGTCTTCTCGGCGTCAGCCGACGTACGTGCATTCTGTCCGATCGCCACGCGACCCACGTGCATCCCTTTCCGGTTGACACGCTCCGCGCCCCATATCAGGATGCCGCCGCGCGACGTCCCGCGGTTCAGGGACCGCCCTCGCCCTGAGCCGCTCAACGGCGAACACGCTCGGCTAGCTCAGCGGCTGCTCCGGAGGTCGGATGACGCTTCGGTGGCCCGCCACGCCGCACCGACCATCCCTCGGGCTCCGGCTCGTCCTCGGCCTCATCTCGGGGTTCACCGCTCTCCTCGCCTACGCATCGCCCGCGGCGGCGGACATCGTCTACCACTACGACGCCCTCGGCCGCCTCCGGGCGGTGGTGGATCCGGCGAGCGACACCGCGACCTACGAATACGATTCGGTAGGCAATCTGACAGCCATCACCCGCCAGCCCTCCAGCCAGGTCGCGATCGTCGAGTTCCATCCGGGCGCCGGTCCGATTGGGTCGGTCGTCACAGTCTTCGGCGTCGGCTACAGCGCGACGGCGAGCCAGAACACGGTCACCTTCAACGGGGTGGCGGCCACGGTCACCGCGGCGAGCGCGACCCAGCTCACGGCCACGGTCCCCGCCAGCGCCACGACGGGCCCGATCGCGGTGACCGCGCCCGCCGGCTCGGCCACCAGCGCCCAGCCCTTCACGGTGACCAGCTCGTCGGGGGCGCCGACCATCACGAGTTTCATCCCCATGATCGGCGTCGCGGGAACAAGCGTGAGCGTGAGCGGGGGCAATTTCGAAGCGGCGCCGGCGAACAACCGGTTGGCCTTCCACCTCACCCGGGCCCAGGTCACCTCCGCCACCGCGACGACCCTCGCGACGAGCGTCCCGCCGAAGGCGACCTCCGGCCGCCTGTCGGTCGCCACCCCGGCCGGCTCGGCGACGAGCACGGCGGACTTCTTCGTCCCGCCCGCGCCCTACGTCGCGGCGGACGTGGTCGTCGCCGACCGGATGACGCTGCCCGGGACCAAGACGGTCACGATCGCCACAGCCAACCGGATCGGCCTCGTCCTCTTCGACGGGGTGGCGGGCCGGCGCGTGAGCCTCCAGGCGAGCAGCGTCACGATCGCCTCGAGCGTCGTGCGGGTCTACACCCCGCAGGGCACCGTCCTCGGCCCCGAGCTGCCCGTGGGCACGAGCGGCGCCTTCTGGGACGTCCAGACCCTGCCGGCGACGGGCACCTACCAGATCCTGGTGGACCCGAACAGCACCTTCACCGGCAGCCTCACGCTGACGCTCTACGACGTCCCGGCCGACGTGACCGGC
>JBIOTN010000209.1:0-6605 GCA_044866005.1 Candidatus Rokuibacteriota bacterium
CTACCGCCGTCAACCTCTCCTGGGCGCTCGGCGAGGTGGGGCGGGCGGCCGACCCGCGCGCGCGCGCGCGAGAGATCCATGAGGAAGAGGTGGAGCGCTGCCGGCGCATGGGCGAGCACGCCGCCGACCTCCTCGGGCCCGGGACGAGCGCGCTGACGCACTGCAACGCGGGCGGCTTGGCGACGGGCGGCTACGGCACGGCGGTCGGCGCGCTTCGCGCCGCTTACGCGCGCGGGCTCCTCCGGCGGGTCTTCGTGGACGAGACCCGCCCACTGCTCCAGGGGAGCCGCCTCACCGCCTGGGAACTCGAGCGTGCGGGGATCCCGCATACCGTCATCGCCGACGCGGCGGCCGGCTCGTTCATGGCCCGCGGTGAGGTCACGCACGTGCTCACGGGTGCCGACCGGATCGCCGCGAACGGCGACACGGCGAACAAGATCGGGACGTACGCCCTCGCCGTCCTGGCGCGGGCCCACGCCCTGCCCTTCTACGTCGCGGCGCCCTTCTCGACCATCGACGCCACGCTCCCCGACGGCCGGGCCATCCCGATCGAGGAGCGAGACGCGCGCGAGGTGCAGGAAGTCGCGGGCCGCCGCATCGTGCCGGCCTCGTCGCCGGCCCGGAATCCCGCCTTCGACGTCACGCCGGCGGCCCTCGTCACCGCGATCGTCACCGAGCGCGGCGTCTTCCGCCCGCCCTACCACTTCGGCCGGTAACCGGGCGGCCGGCGCCGCCGGCGGGTTGACCCCGGCGGCGGCCACACCCTATAGTGGACCCGAAGGAGGCGTCCCCCCATCGGTCGAGGCGGCCTGGCCGCGCCGTGCCGGCGAAAGGAGCCCGTCGCATGAAGAAGTACTACCTCATGGCCCCCGGGCCGACCCCCGTCCCGCCCGAGGTCCTCCAGGCGCTCTCCCGCCCCATCCTCCACCACCGGACGCCCGAGTTCGAGGCGCTCTTCGGGCGCGTGCGCGCGCGGCTCGCGGAGCTCCTGGAGACCCGCAGCGAGGTGCTCGTCCTCGCGGCGTCGGGGACCGGCGCCATGGAGGCGGCCGTCGTGAACCTCCTCTCGCCGGGCGACGAGGCGATCGTCGTCCGGTGCGGGAAGTTCGGGGAGCGCTGGGCCGAGATCTGCCGCGCGTTCGGCGTCCGGGTCCACGCGCTCACGGCACCCTACGGCGAGGTCGTGCCGCCGGGGCAGGTGGCGGCCGCGCTCGACGCGCACCCGGCCGCCCGGGCGCTCTTCGCGACCCAGAGCGAGACGTCGACGGGAGTCCTCGAGGACATCGAGGCCTACGCCGCGCTGACCCGGCGGACCGAGACGCTCTGCGTCGTCGACACCGTCTCCTCCTGCGGGGCGGTCCCGTGTCCGATGGACGCCTGGGGCGTCGACGTCATCGTGACCGGCTCCCAGAAGGGTCTCATGTGCCCGCCCGGGCTCGCCTTCGTGGCCCTCGGCGACCGCGCCTGGCAGGCCGCGGCGGCGGCGCGGCTCCCGAAGTTCTACTGGGACCTGCGCGCGGAGCGGACGTGGCAGGGCAGGCGGCAGGCCCAGTTCACCCCGGCGGTCTCGCTCCTCATGGGCCTCGATGTCGCGCTCGACCTCATCGTGGCCGAGGGCATCCAGCAGGTCTACCGCCGGCACGAGCGCGTGGCGAGCGCGGCGCGTGCCGGGGCCGAGGCCCTCGGCCTCACGCTCTTCCCGCGCGCGACGCCGAGCCCGGCGGTGACCGCGATCGTCGCGCCGGCCGGCGTGGACGGCGAGGCGGTCGTGCGCGCGTACGGCGAGGCCCACAACATCACGATCGCGGGCGGCCAGGGCGAGATGAAGGGCCGGATCTTCCGCCTCGCCCACCTCGGCTACGTCGGCGAGTACGACGTCCTGGTCGGGCTCGCCGCCCTCGAGCGCGTCCTCCTCGGGCTGGGAGTGCCCCTCGAGCTGGGGGCGGCGGTCACCGCGGCCCAGAAGGTCTTCGCCAAGGAAGCATGACGGAGAAGAAGCGAGTCCTCGTCACCGACTCGCTCCAGGAGGTCGGCGTCGAGACCCTGCGCGCGGAGGGCCTCGACGTCGAGGTCGTCCCGACGCTCCCGGCGGACGAGCTGGCGCGCCGCATCGGGCCCTTCGCCGGCCTCGTGGTGCGCAGCGCCAGCAAGGTCACCGCCCAGGTGATCGACGCAGGCGCTTCCCTCCAGGTGATCGGGCGCGCGGGCGTCGGCCTCGACAACGTGGACGTGGAGGCGGCGAGCCGGCGCGGGATCGTCTGCATGAACACGCCCGGCGGCAACACCATCGCGGCCGCCGAGCACACCATGGCGCTGCTCCTCGCGATGGCCCGGAAGCTCCCCCAGGCCCACGGCCAGCTCAAGGGCGGCAAGTGGGAGCGCGACCGGTTCCTCGGCGCGGAGGTCTACGGCAAGACGCTCGGCGTGGTCGGCCTCGGGCGAATCGGCGCCGAGGTCGCGCGGCGGGCGCAAGGGTTCGTGATGACCGTGATCGCCTACGACCCCTACCTCACCCGGGAGGTCGCCCAGCGGCTCGGCGTCGAGCTGGCAGACCTCGATACGCTCTACCGGCGCGCGGACTTCATCTCGGTCCACGTGCCGCTGACGAAGGAGACGCGCGGGCTCATCGGTGCCGCCGAGTTCGCCCGGATGAAGAACGGCGTGCGCCTGGTGAACTGCGCGCGCGGCGGGATCGTGGACGAGGCGGCCCTCGCGGCCGCCATCCAGTCCGGCAAGGTCGCCGGCGCGGCGCTCGACGTCTTCGAGCGCGAGCCGCCGTGGGGCTCGCCGGTCCTCGAACTGGAGCCCGTCGTCGTCACGCCCCATCTCGGCGCCTCCACGGAGGAGGCGCAGGCCTCGGTGGCGGTCGCCATCGCCCAGCAGATCGCCGACCTCTTGCTGCGCGGCGTCGTCCGGCACGCCGTCAACGCGCCGAGCGTGGACCCGGAGGTGCTGAAGGAGCTGGCGCCGTACCTCGGGCTCTCCGCGAAGCTGGGCTCCTTCCTGGGCCAGCTGGCGAAGGGGCGCATGAGCGAGGTGACGCTCCACTACGCCGGCGAGATCGCCTCGCACGCGGTCCAGCCCCTCAGCGTGACGTTCCTCCGCGGTCTCCTCGCGGTGATCCTGGAGGAGAACGTGACCGACGTGAACGCCCCCTATCTCGCCCGCCAGCGCGGCATCCGGGTGGTGGAGGCGAAGACGCCGGTCAGCGAGGACTTCGCCAGCCTGGTGAGCGCCGAGGTCCGGACGGACCTCGGGACCTGGCAGGTGGCCGGGGCGCTGTTCCACCGGAAGGAGCCGCGGATCGTCCAGGTCGATGGCTACGGCATGGAGGCGCACCCCTCGGGCTGGATGCTGGTGTTCTCGAACGACGACGTCCCGGGTGTCATCGGCCGGATCGGGACGCTCTTCGGGAACCACCGGATCAACATCGCGGGGATGCAGCTCGGCCGCCAGGCCCCCGGCGGACGCGCGGTCTCGATCCTGAACCTCGACAGCCCGGTCCCGGACCCGGTGCTCGCCGAGCTGCGGGCCCTCCCGAACATCCGCTCGGCGACGCTGGTCCACCTCTAATTCCATCGGAGGGGGCCGCGACGGCCCCCTCCGAGGCCTCCCCCCGGACCGTTGCGCGGGCGAAGCCCGCGCTCGGAGCGCGCGGGTGGCTGGGCTCGGCCTGCCGCGGGGTGGGACGGCGGCGGAAGCCGCCGCTCGGAGCGCCCCGTTGTGGCAGGAGGCTCCTCGGACTGTCGGCGGGCTCGCTGGGGGCGCGCGACGGGAGCGTCCGAGATCCTCCGGAAGCTGGCAGAAGGCGCTGGTATTCGGGCGGGTTTGTCCGTATACTTCGGCGGGTTTGGGCCCGTCTCGGACGCAGCACGCTATGGATGGACGCCGGCTCCCCTCGCAGCTCCCCACCGGGGTCAAGATCTATCTCCCCGACGAAGCCGCGCGCCTTCGCGGCCTCCAGGAGCGCCTCATGGGTGTCTTCCGCCTGTGGGGCTTCCGCGAGGTCATGACGCCGACCTACGAGTACTTCGACGTCCTGGCGGTGGGGACCGACGAGGCCCTCCAGGAGCGGATGTTCAAGTTCGTGGACCGGGAGACGGGCCGGATGCTGGCCCTGCGCGCCGACGTCACGCCCCAGATCGCGCGCATCGCGGCGACCCGACTCCGGGACCGGCCGAAGCCCTATCGCCTCGCCTACCGCACGAACATCTTCCGCTACGACGAGCCGCGGGTGGGCCGGCAGCGCGAGTTCTACCAGGCGGGGGTCGAGCTGCTCGGCCTGGACAAGCCGGAGGCCGACGCCGAGATGATCGCCATGGCGATCGAGAGCTTCCGGGCCGCGGGGCTCCGGCACTTCCAGATCGACGTGGGCCACGTCGGCTTCGTCCGGGGCATCATCGAGGGCCTGGACGCCGAGCGCAGCGTGACCCGGGCGCTCCGCGACGCGCTGCGGCGGAAGGAGGCGGCGGAGCTCCAGCGACTGGTCGGCGAGCTGCGGGTGCCGGCCGCGACCGCGAGCCTCCTCCTGGCGCTCCCCACGCTCCACGGCCGCGCCGACGTCCTGCCCCGCGCCGCGACACTCGTCCAGAACCCGCAGTCAGAGCGGGCGATCGCGAACCTGAGCGAGGTCCATCGCCTGCTGACCGCGTACGGCCTGGCCGACGCCATCATGCTCGACCTCGGCGAGGTCCGCGGCTTCGACTACTACTCGGGCGTCAACTTCGAGGGATACGTCGAGGGGTTCGGCGCGGAGGTCTGCGGGGGCGGGCGCTACGACCACCTGCTCGCGCGCTTCGGCGACCCCTGTCCCGCCACGGGCTTTGCGTTCGACGTGAACCGGCTCCTCCTGGCCCTCGAGGCGCAGGGCGTCGAGCTGCCGGTCCGGGGGCCGGAGGTCTTCATCATCGACTTCACGCACGACAAGGCGACGGCGCTCGCCCTGTCGCGCCGGCTACGAGACGTCGGGCTCGCGGTCGCCCGGGACATCATGAGCCGACCCCTCGCCGAGTCGCTCGCCTACGCCCGGGAGATCCGCGCCGCCCGCGTCCTGGTGATCGACCCCGCGGATCTCGCCCGAGGCGAGGTGCGCGTCGTGGACCCGACGAGCGGCCGCGAGGAGCCCTGCGCGCTCGGCGAGCTGATGGCGGCGCCGGGCCGGATCCTGGAGCCGGCCGCGGGGGCGACGCGTGCCTAACATCGTCGTCGTCGGGGCCCAGTGGGGGGACGAGGGCAAGGGCAAGATCGTCGACCTCATCGCGCCGTGCGTCGACGTCGTGGCCCGCTACTCGGGCGGGCCCAACGCCGGCCACACGGTCGTCGCGGGCGACCGGCGCTACGTCCTCCAGTCCCTCCCCTCCGGGGTGCTCCGTCCCGGCAAGCGCAGCGTCATCGGCTGCGGGGTCGTCGTGGACCCGGCCGCGCTCCTGGAGGAGATGGACGGCCTCGCCGCCGCGGGCATCCGCCTCGACCAGCTCTACGTCTCGCAGGCCGCCCACGTGATCCTGCCCTACCACCAGGTGCTGGACCAGGCGGACGACCAGGGGCGCATCGGCACCACCGGCAAGGGCGTCGGCCCGGCGTACGCCGACAAGGCCGCGCGCCGCGGGATCCGGATGGGGGACCTGCTGGACGAGGCGCTCCTGCGGGAGAAGCTCGCGGCGAACCTCGAGCTGAAGAACCGGCTCCTGCGCGAGCTGTACGGGCATGGCGGCTTCGCCCTCGAGGAGCTCCTGGGTGTCTTGCGCGGTCACGGCGAGCGGCTCGCCCCGCACATCGCCGACACCACGCTCTTGTTCCACCAGTGGATGACGGCGGGCGCGACCGTGATGTTCGAGGGCGCGCAGGGCACGATGCTCGACGTGGACCACGGGACCTATCCCTACATCACGTCGTCGAGCGCCACCGCGGGCGGCGCCGCGGCCGGCACCGGCGTCCCGCCCACGCGGATCCACGGCGTCCTCGGCGTGACGAAGGCGTACGCGACGCGGGTCGGCGGCGGCCCCTTCCCGACCGAGGTCACCGGCGACCTGGGTGACCTGATCCGCGCCCGGGGGAAGGAGTACGGCTCGATCACCGGCCGGCCCCGCCGCTGCGGCTGGTTCGACGCCCCGCTCCTCCGGCACGCCGTGCGCGTGAACGGCCTCGACACCGTCGCGGTGACGAAGCTCGACGTCCTCGATCAGTGCCGCCGCGTGCTGGTGGCGGTCGCGTACCGCTACCAGGACGCGCTCGTGCGCGAGCTGCCGCTGGACGAGCGCGCCCTGGCGAAGCTCGAGCCGGTCTACGAGGAGCGGCCGGGGTGGATGGCGCCGACGGAGGGGCTGCGCGCCTGGGAAGACCTGCCCGGGCGCGCGCGCGACTACCTGGCCTGGCTCCAGGACCTCATCGGCTGCGAGATCTCGCTCATCTCGACGGGGCCGAGCCGCGACGAGACGATCCTGATCGAGGCCTCGCGCCTGACCCGCTGGTTCCCGGAGCTCCGCCAGGTCTGCGTCTAGTTGTTCGGAGGGGGCCTCGGCGGCCCCCTCCGATGCCTCCCCCGGAATCGGTTGCGGCGGCAAAGCCGCCGCTCGGGCGGGCACGCATAGTATGCCGCGGCTGTC
>JBIOTN010000210.1:0-20336 GCA_044866005.1 Candidatus Rokuibacteriota bacterium
ACCTCCAGCTCCACCAGGTCCAGGATCTCCGGGTCATCCACCATGTCCACCTTGTTCATGAACACCACCAGAAACGGCACGTTCACCTGCCGCGCCAGCAGCACGTGCTCCCGCGTCTGCGGCATCGGCCCGTCGTTGGCCGCCACCACCAGAATCGCCCCGTCCATCTGCGCCGCCCCCGTGATCATGTTCTTGATGTAGTCCGCGTGCCCCGGACAGTCGATGTGCGCGTAGTGCCGCTTCGCCGTCTCGTACTCCACGTGCGCCACCGCGATCGTGATCCCCCGCTCCCGCTCCTCCGGCGCATTGTCGATGGACCCGAAGTCCCGCACCGCCACCTGGCTGTACTTCGTGTGCAACACCTTCGTGATCGCCGAGGTCAGCGTCGTCTTCCCGTGGTCGATGTGCCCAATCGTCCCCACGTTCACGTGCGGCTTCGTCCGCTCGAACTTCGCCTTCCCCATGCCTGTCCTCCTCGGTGGAGCGCTCGCCGGCGCGGACTACGAAGAAGAACTGGAGCCCATGACCGGACTTGAACCGGTGACCCCGTCCTTACCAAGGACGTGCTCTGCCGACTGAGCTACATGGGCGTCGATCATCAGCCGTTCCACTGGCGGCGCCGGGGCCGTGCGGCCATGCCCGCGGAACCCGAGTGGTCTGGAGCGGGAAACGGGATTCGAACCCGCGACCCCCAGCTTGGAAGGCTGGCGCTCTACCACTGAGCTATTCCCGCCCGTCCACCGATTTCCGGAGGCCGGCGACGGTATGGTGGCGAGGGGAGGATTCGAACCCCCGAAGGCGTTCGCCAGCAGATTTACAGTCTGCCCCCGTTGGCCGCTTGGGTACCTCGCCATCCGGTCCGCCGACTCCGAAGGACCACCCGCGTGCGGGCGAACCTCGGACGTGATGTCCCGCCCGATGAGCCGCCCCCGGTCTCGCCAGATGGAGCTGGCGAAGGGATTTGAACCCCCGACCTGCTGCTTACAAGGCAGCCGCTCTACCCCTGAGCTACGCCAGCAAGCGACAAAACTTCATCCTATTTGCCCAATCCCCGCCTGTCAACCACATTTTTGCCGCGGGGCTCTGGCCCCCCGCCCGGCCCGTCGAGCGGGCCCGGCCGTGAGCCCGTCGCCGCTCTCGCCGACGCCCTCGCCCGCGGCGCCGTGCGCTGGCGGCAGACCTCGTAGAGGAGGGCCGCGCCCGCGGCCCCGACGTTCAGGGACTCGACCCGGCCGGCCAGGGGGATGCGGGTCAGGACGTCGCACCGCCGGGCGACCAGGGGCCGGAGCCCCCGCCCTTCGCTCCCCAGCACGAGGGCCAGCGGTCCCCGGAGGTCGAGCTCCCAGGGAGGGGGGCCGCCCTGTTCGGCCGCCGTCGCGCCCACCACCCAGTAGCCCTCGGCCTTTAAGATCTCCAGCGTCTGGGCGAGGTTTCCGACCCGGGCCACCGGCAGATACTCGAGCGCCCCGGCGGCCGCCTTGGCGGCCGCGGCGGTGAGGCCGACCGCCTGGTGACGCAGCACGATGGCCCCGTGCACCCCGAGGGCCTCGGCGGTCCGCAGGAGGTGACCGAGGTTCCCCGGGTCCTGGATCTGGTCGAGGAGGAGCAACAGGCCAGGGTCCCCTCGCCGCCGGGGCGCGTCCAGCAAGGTCTCGAGCGAGGCATACGGCCAGGCCGCCACGCGGGCCACGACCCCCTGGTGGTGGGGCGTCCCGGCCAGGGCCGTCAGCGCCGACCGCGAGGCCTGGGAGCACCGGACCCCCGCCTGCCGGGCCAGGGCGACGAGCGCCGCCGTCCGGCCCTCCTCCACCCGCTCGACCAGCACCTCCTCGATCCGGCGGGCGCCGCTTCGGATCGCCTCCCGGACGGGATGCTGACCGTAGAGGATCAGCGACTCGCCGGCCGCCATCGCCACGTCCAGATCGTCCCGGCCGGCGTGTCCTCGACCACGACACCGAGGGCGGCGAGCTGGGCGCGCAGGGCATCCGCCTCGGCCCATTCGCGGCGCCGCCGCGCCTCGTCCCGCAGGCGCACCAGTCGCTCGATCTCCTCGCGCCGGCCGGGCGGGAGCTCGGCCGATCCGTCGCCGACAAAAAGCCCCAGCACGGCCCCGAGGCGCCGCAGCACGCCGACCCCCGCGGCCGTGGCGGGCACGCCCGCCTCGCCCCGAATCGTCTGGAGGGCGCGCGCCAGGTCGAAGAGCGCCGCCAGCGCCTGAGGCGTGTTGAAGTCGTCGTCCATGGCCTCGCCGAACCGGCGGGTGGCCTCCTCGGTCAGGGTCTGCATCGCCTCTCCCGCCGGCCGCGGCGCGCTTGCCACGCCGTCGCTGGCCCGTCCGGCGTCGGCCCCGTCGAGGAGCGCCCGGAACCGCTCGAGCGCGCGCCCGGCCTCCGCGAGCCGCGTCTCGCTGAACTCGAGCGGGTGGCGGTAGTGGGCGCCGAGGAGCGCCAGCCGCACCGTGTCGGCGTCGTGCCGCCGGCGCACTTCCTCGACGGTGAGGACGTTGCCGAGCGACTTCGACATCTTCTCCGTTGCCAGGTTGACGAAGCCGTTGTGGAGCCAGTAGCGGACGAACTGCTGGCCGGTCACCGCCTCGCTCTGGGCGATCTCGTTCTCGTGATGCGGGAAAACGAGGTCCTGACCGCCGCCGTGGATGTCGAAGCTCGGCCCGAGATAGTGCATCGACATGGCGGAGCACTCGATGTGCCAGCCCGGACGACCCGGCCCCCAGGGGCTCGCCCATTCGGGCTCGCCGGGCTTCGACGCCTTCCAGAGCGCGAAGTCGAGCGGATCCCGCTTCCGCTCGTCCACCTCGACACGGGCGCCCGCCCGGAGCTCCTCCAGGCTGCGCCCCGACAGCCGGCCGTAGGGCGGGAAGCGGCGGACTTCGAAGTAGACGTCGCCGTCCAGGACGTAGGCGACGCCTCCGGCGACGAGCCGCTCGATGAGCTCGATCATCTGCGGAATGTGCTCGGTCGCCCGCGGCTCGACGTCCCCCGGCTCGATGCCGAGCGCCGCCATGTCGCGGCGGTACGCCACGACGTAGCGCTCCGCCAGCTCGTGCGGCGGCTCACCGGTCTCGGCGGCCCGCGCGATGATCTTGTCATCCACGTCGGTGAAGTTGCGCACGAAGCGCACCCGGTAGCCACGGAACCGGAGGTGCCGGCGGATCACGTCGTAGACCAGCGCGCTCCGGGCGTGGCCGAGATGAGCGCGGTCGTAGACGGTCGGCCCGCAGACGTACATCCGCACCGCGCCCGGGTCCGCGGGCTGGAACGCCTCCTTGTCGCGCGCCAGCGAGTTGTGGACGCGGAGGCTCATCGCGGAGGCGGAGCGACGGGGGGGCGCCGGACGCTCAACCCTCGACCTCGACGAGCGCGACGGCCATCGCGGCCACGCCCTCCTGGCGACCCAGGGCGCCGAGCCCTTCGGCGCGCTTGACCTTGACGCTCACGCGCTCCACCGCGAGCTCGAGCGTCTCCGCCAGGCGCTTCCGCATCGCGTCGAGCCATTCGGCCAGGCGCGGGCCCTCGGCGACCAGCGTCGCGTCCACGTTGGCGAGGCGGCCGCCGTGCTCCCGCACGCGCGCCGCGACCGCGGCGAGGAGGACCAGGCTGGAGACCCCGCGGTACCGCGGGTCGGTGTCCGGGAAGTGCCGGCCGAGGTCGCCGAGCGCGAGCGCCCCGAGGAGGGCGTCCGCGACGGCGTGGGTGAGGACGTCGGCGTCGGAGTGTCCCGCGAGGCCACGCTCGGCCGGGACCTCGACCCCGCCGAGGACGAGCGGCCGGCCGGGGACGAACGGGTGGACGTCGAAGCCGAACCCGACCCGGGTGCGAGGGCTCATCGGGCCGCGCCCGGCGCGCGGAGGAGGGCGCGCGCGAGCGGCAGGTCCTCCGGCCGGGTGATTTTCAGGTTCGCCGCGATCCCGGCGACCAGCCGGACGGGCACCCCGAGCCGCTCGACGAGCGCCGCGTCGTCCGTGGCGTGGATCCCCTCCGCCCGGGCCCGACGGTGGGCCTCCCGCAGGAGGTCGGCCCGGAACGCCTGCGGCGTCTGGACGGTCCAGAGGCCGTCCCGGTCCACCGTCTCTTTCACCCACTCCCCGAGCCCGCGCTTGACCGTCTCGGCGAGCGGCAAGGCGGCGATCGCCGCCCCGTGGGCCCGCGCCGCCGCGAGGACCCGGACGACGAGGCCCGGCGTGACGCACGGCCGGGCCCCGTCGTGGACGACGATCCAACCGGCCTCGGCCGGCACGGCTGCGAGCCCTCGGGCGACCGACGCCTGGCGCTCCGCGCCGCCCGGGACGACGGCCCGCACCTTGCGGCAGCCGGCGAGACGCCGGCGCCAGGCCAGGACGTCCTCGGCCGGGACCGCGACCACGACGCCCCGGATCCCGCGCGTCCGCTCGAAGACCTGGACCGTCCAGCGCAGCACGGGGCGTCCCCCCATCGGCAGGCCCTGCTTCTTCCGCCCCATGCGGGCGCCGCGGCCGGCGGCCGGGATGACGGCCCACACGCCGCCCGACGAGGCGCGCGCCGCAGCACGACGTCGCAGGGCTGGGGGGCGCGACGAGGCGCGCGAACCCGCCCGGCCGCTCATCGCCGGGCCGCGGCCTCTTCGTCGCCGAGCCGCGTGAAGATCATCCGTCCCGCGGCGGTCTGGAGGACGGAAGTCACGGTCACGTGGATGGTCTGGCCGAGGTATTTCTTTCCCTGGTCGATGACGACCATCGTCCCGTCGTCGAGATACGCCACGCCCTGTCCGGGCTCCTTGCCCTCCCGCAGGACGTGCACCTGGAGCACCTCGCCGGGCAGGAAGACCGGGCGCAGCGCGTTGGCGAGCTCGTTGACGTTCAGCACGCGCATCCCGTGGAGCTCGGCGACCTTGTTCAGGTTGTAGTCGTTGGTGACGATCGTGCCGCTGACGGCGCGCGCGGTCTCGATGAGGCGGCGGTCCACCTCCCGGATGTGCGGGAAGTCGAGGTCGTGAAGCTCCGTTCGCACCTTCGGCATCCGCTGGAGCTTTCCGAGCACGTCGAGGCCGCGGCGGCCCCGGTTGCGCTTGAGCGTATCCGAGGAATCGGCGATCTGGTGCAGCTCCCGAAGGACGTACTGCGGGATCAAGAGCGTCCCTTCCAGGAAGCCCGCCTCGCAGACGTCCGCGATCCGGCCATCGATGATCACGCTGGTGTCGAGGATCTTGTAGCTCTCGGCGCGCGGCGGCGCGGTGCTCGGAAATACCCAGCGGGTCAAGCCGCCCAGCTCCTCCTCGCGCCGGAGCGCGAAGACGACGCCGATGTACGCGAGGAGGAGCGTGAGAAAGCCGCGGCCGGCGGGGGTGCCGATCGCGGGCACGACGACGAGCAGCGCCGCGGCGACGAGCTGGGCCAGGAAGACCCCGACGAGCGCGCCCAGGGCGCCCACGAAGAGGCGCGCGAGCGGGACGTGTCGCGCGGCCTGCTCGAGGGCGAGCACGGCCAGCCCGGCCGCGATCCCGGACAGGACGCCGCCGAAGGCCCACACGGGCCAGGGCAGCGGAAGCGTCAGCGAGTCCGCCAGGAGGAAGCCTCCGTAGCCGACGAGCGCGAGGAAGACGACCCGGGCCGGGGTCATGGGCACCCACCGGCGGGGGGGCGCCGCGGGCCGCGTCGAGGGACCGGGCTGTTGGGGCGCCATCATCGGATCAGAAGGCCCAGGGCCTCCTCCAGGGTGGCCACCCCGTGCACCTCGAGGGGGTAGCGGCTGTCGGCGACGAGGCTCGAGCGCGGCACGACCGCCGTCCGGAACCCGAGCGCCGCGGCCTCGGCGAGTCGCGGCTCGAGGCCGCTGATGCCGCGCACCTCGCCGGTGAGTCCCACCTCGCCGAGCAGGACGGCATCATGGGCCACGGGGCGCTCGGCGTAGCTCGAGGCGGCGGCGACGACGATGCCGAGGTCCGCGGCGGGCTCCTGGCACCGGACGCCGCCCGCCACGTTCACGAAGACGTCCTGGTTCTGCAGCGGAAAGCCGGCGCGCTTCTCCAGCACGGCGAGCAGGAGGCACACGCGGTTGTAATCCGCGCCGAGCACGGTCCGGCGCGGCGTGCCGAAGTGGGCGGGGCTCGCCAGCGCCTGGAGCTCGAGGAGGAGCGGGCGCGTCCCCTCCAGCGCGACGACGATGACCGAGCCCGGCGCCCCCCGCGGCCGCTCGGCGAGGAAGACGGCGGAGGGGTTCGCGACCTCCGCGAGCCCGCGGCCCGTCATCTCGAAGACGCCGATCTCGTTGGTCGACCCGAACCGGTTCTTCACGGCGCGGAGGATGCGGTAGCTCGCGTGCCGCTCGCCTTCGAAGTAGAGGACGGTGTCCACGAGGTGCTCGAGGACGCGCGGGCCGGCGATCGCGCCCTCCTTGGTCACGTGCCCGACGAGGAAGACGGCGAGCCCGCGCGTCTTGGCGAGCGTCATGAGCCGCGCCCCGCACTCGCGGACCTGGCTCACGCTGCCGGGCGCCGATTCGAGGTCGCCGAGATGCACGGTCTGGATCGAGTCCACCACGAGGACGCGCGGCGCCGCGGCCGCGACCTCGGCCTCGATCGCCTCGACGGCGGTCTCGGCGAGGAGGAAGAGCGCCTTGGCGCTGAGCCCGAGACGATCCGCCCGGAGCTTGACCTGGGCCGCGGACTCCTCCCCGGACACGTAGAGGACCGGGCCCGCCGCCTCGGCGAGCGCGCGGCAGGCCTGGAGGAGCAGCGTGGACTTGCCGATGCCTGGATCGCCGCCGATCAGGATCAGCGAGCCGGCCACGACCCCCCCGCCCAGGACCCGGTCGAGCTCGGCGATCCCCGTGCGGACCCGCTCGGCGTCGCCGCCGGCGACGTCCTCCAGCCGGAGCGGCCGGGCGCCGGTGAGGGCGACCGCGCCGCGCCGCCCCACCCGGGGCAGCGGAGCCGTGCGCTCCTCCGCCATCGTGTTGAACTCGCCACAGTCCGGGCAGCGGCCGTACCACTTCCCCGTCTGGAAGCCGCAGGCCTGGCAGCGGTAGACCGAGGTCGGCTTCATCGCGCGCCGGCCCCTCCCCGCCCGATGGCCGCGCGGATCAGCGCGCGGAGGAGGACGCTCCGCTGCGCGCCCTCCAGGAACGCCGCGAGGTTCTCGTAGATCGTCGGGTCGGCGAGAAGGCCGCCGACCGTGCCCTCGCCCGCCTCGACGCGGGTCGTGATGTCCCGGAGGTTCGCCATCGCGGCGCGCAGGTCGGCGAGCGCCTCGCCCAGCCGCGCGTCCCCGGCCAGGTCGTCCGCGAGCCGCCCGAGGCCGGCGAGCCCGGCAGCGGCCTGCTTGGCGACGTCCTCGGTGCCCGGCTGGGTGAGGCGTCCGAGCAACCCGTCGCCGTGCGCGACCCGTCCCGTCACCTCGCGGAAGTGGCGCGCCGTCTCGCGGAGGTCCGCGACGATGGCCTTGCCCTGGGGGTCGAAGAGCATGGCCTGGAGCAGACCGTCGCTCTCGCGGGCCCGGTCCACGGTCTGCGCGAACCCCTCGGCGGCCAGCGTGATGCGCTTCAGGGCGCGGGCCGCCTCCTGGTCCCGGAGGAGGAGTCCCAGCGCGCCCTCGCCGCGCTCCACCGAGGCGACGAGCGTGCCGGCGCGCGCGAGCAGGCGGTCGAGGTCCTGGACCACCTGACTCTCGCCGTAGATCAGCGCGTGGAGGAATCCCTGGCCCTCCTCGACCTGACGCACGACCCGGTTCACGCGCTCCATGGCGCCGCGGGCCTCCCGGACCGCCCCGCGCGCCTCCTCCACCAGGCCGGCGGTCTTGGGATCCCCGAGCAGCGTGTCGAGCCGCTTCACGGTCGCGGTCACCTGCGCGAGCGCGGCGGCGGCCTCGGTGACCGCGTTGCCGAGCCGCGGGTCGTAGACCAGGCGATGGAGCAGCCCCTGCCCCTTCTCGATCTCGGTCGTGAGGGCGCGGAGGGCGCGCACGGTCTCGACCAGGTCGGGACCGGCCGTGCTCTCGGTCGCCTTCGCGATGGTGGTCTTGAGGTCGGAGGAGATCTCGACCAGGTTCCGCAAGAGCTCCGTCCCCTGCTTCATCAGTCGATTGGTGTCCAGCGGCTCCTCGGTGCGGACCTCGGCCCCCTCCGGGAGCACGGCGGCGCCCGGACTCCCCAGGCTGACCTCGACGATCTTGTCGCCGAGGAGCCCCAGCGTCTCGATGCGGGCGACCGAGTCCGCCCGCACGCGGCTCTGCACGCGCCGCACGATGGTCAGCTCGACCTCGACCTTCGCCCCGCGCGACTCGGGGAGGCGGATGGCCGTGACCCGGCCGACCGGCACGCCGGCCAGGCGCACCGTGGCGCCTTCGATCAGCCCGCCGATCTGGGTGAATCCGGCGAGCAGGTGGTACTGGCGCTCGAACAGGCCCGCCTGGCGGCCCAGGAAGAAGATCAGGCCGACGAGCGCCACGAGCGCGGCGAGGATGAAGATGCCGACCCGGATCTGGAGCAGCGTGCGCGCCCGGCCGGGCTGGGTCGTCTCCATCGGCGTCTCAGACCCGCAGCTCGCCGGCGAGGAAGGCCTGCACCTCGCTCTGGCGGGACTCGAAGACCTCCTCCGGCGGCCCGAGCTGCGCGATGCGGCCGCGGATGAGGATGGCGATGAGGTCGGACACCCGTCGGGCGAACTCGAGGTCGTGCGTGACGATCATCGAGGTCTCCGAGACGCCCTGCGCCTTGAGGCCCTCGACCAGCTCGGTGATGAGCCGCGCGTTGGTGGGGTCGAGCCCGGCCGTCGGCTCGTCGTAGAGAACGAGCTCGGGGCCCAGGACGAGCGCGCGGGCGATCCCCACCCGCTTCCGCATGCCCCCGGAGAGCTCGGCGGGCAGCTTCGCATCCACCTCCCGCAGGCCGACCAGCTCGAGCCGCTGGTGGACGCGTGCCGCCACCTCGGCCTCCGGGAGCCGGGCGTGCTCGCGCAGCGGGTAGGCGACGTTCTCGTAGACCGTGAGCGAGTCGAACAGGGCCGCGCCCTGGAAGACGAACCCCATCCGCTGCCGCAGCGGCAGCATGGCCTCCTCGCGGAGCGGCGGCGTCTCGACGCCGAGGACCTCGATCCGGCCGCGCTCCGGCTTGATGAGGCCGGCCGTCAGCCGGAGGAGCACCGTCTTGCCCGAGCCGCTTCCGCCCATCACGCTGACCGTCGTGCCCTTCGGCACCTCGAGGTCCAGCCCCTGGAGGACGGCGTGGCCGTCGAACGACTTCCACACGCCCTCGAACCGAGCCGCTGCCTCGCCCATCAGGGTCTTCGGCGGGGGGCGCGGCCCCCCTCCGGCCCGAACACGGCGCCGGCACGGCCGGCTCGGAGCGCTTCGCTCCGACGCGCGCGGGGCGTCGTCATTGCGTCGGCATCCTCTCTCCGCATCCGGCTAGAGCAGCAGGAAGAGCTTCGTCAGGAAGAAGTCCGCGATGATGACCCCGACGGAGACCTGGACGACGGTCGCGGTCGTCGCGCGCCCGACCCCCTCCGTCCCGCCGGTCATGGCCAGACCGTTGTAGCACCCGATCAGCGTGACCAGGACGCCGAAGAAGAAGCTCTTGCCGATCCCGGTCATGAGGTCCCGGATCACGACCCAGTAGAAGATCGTGTTCCAGTAGAGGTAGACGTCGATCTGCCGCTCGTAGACCGCGATCACCATGCCGCCAACCAGCCCCACGAAGTCGGCCAGCGCGGTCAGGAGCGGAAAGACGAGGAGCGCAGACCAGACCCGGGGGACGATGAGCCGCTTCACGTAGTTGACGCCGATCGCGCGGAGGGCGTCGATCTGCTCCGTCACCTTCATCGAGCCGAGCTCTGCCGTGATCCCCGACGCCACCTTGCCGCCCACCAGGATGGCGGTGAGCACGGGACCCAGCTCGCGCACGATCGAGAGCGCCACGAGCGGACCCACGTAGAGGTCGGCCCCGAACCTCGAGAGGTAGACCGAGGCCTGGAGCGCGAAGACCATCCCGGTGAACATGGCCGCCGTGTTCGCGACGACGAGCGAGCGCACGCCGATGTCGTCGAACCCCGCGACGATGAGCGGGACGTACCGGCGGGGCAACCAGGCGTTGCGGCCGACCTCCCACGCGAGCAGCCCGAGCCCGCCGTAGTACGCCGCCACCCGGCGCGTCCGCCCCTCGACCGCCGCCCAGACGTCGGTCACCGTTCGGGCTCCGTGAGGGTGAAGCTCCCGGCGAAGCGCTCGAAGTCGCCGGCCACGGTGGCGAGCCGGCCGGGCGGCGCCACCACGACCAGGTCGTAGACACAGCCACGCCCCTGGAGCGTGACCGCGCCCACCTCGACCGGCACGCCGTCGAGCCGGGCGCTGAAGCGACTCCGGACCGCCGGGCGGCCCGCCACCTGGACCGGCGCCTCGTCGAGATCGCGGACGTCGCGCAGACCGAAGCGGAGGTGCCGGGTCAGGACCGGCAGGGGCCGGCCGGGCGCCCGGCCCTCGCACGTGCCGTGCGCCAGCAGACCGGCCTGCGTCCCGGGCTGCGTCAGCATCAGGTCCGCCTTCGACTCGACCCGCTCCCATCCCCTCGGCGGCACGACACGATATCCCTTGCTCGGCATCACGAACGCCTCACCCGCCATGCGTCCCGCGGCCGCGCAGCCGAGCAGCGCGCCCGCCAGTGCCGCGACCGGCATCGCCTGCCGCCATCCGCCCAGGTCAGGCTCCCGTGGATGTCGGCGACGCGCCGCCGGCCGGGCCGCGCCGACGCGCCAGCTCGGCGAAGACTTCGCGAACCGAGATCCCGCGGGAGCCGAGGAGCACGAGCGTGTGGAACCAGAGGTCGGCGACCTCGGCCACGAGCCGCGCCCGGGTCTCGGCGAGCGCCGCCACCATCACCTCCGCCGATTCCTCCCCGATCTTCTTGAGGATACCCGCGTCGCCGCGCGCCAGGAGGCCCGAGACGTAGGACCCCTCGCGGGGCTGCGCCTTGCGGGCCTGGATGACTCGCTCCACCGCGTCGAGGACGCCCCCCGCCGCCTCCCAGCTCGTCGGCGCCGTCCCCTGGCCGTCGAGCTGATTGAAGAAGCACGTCCGGCTGCCGGTGTGGCAGGCGACGCCCTCCTGGTGGACGAGGAGGAGCAAGGTGTCCCGGTCACAGTCGGCGTACATGGCCTCGACGTGCTGGCGGTGACCGGACGTCGCGCCCTTCTCCCAGAGCACGCGGCGGGAGCGGGACCAGAAGTGCGCCCGCCGGGTCTCGAGGGTCTTCCGGACCGCCTCGGCGTCCATCCACGCCACCATCAGGAGCTCGCCCGTCGCGGCCTCCTGGACCACCACCGGGATCAGCCCCTGGGCGTCGAAGAGGAGCTCGGCGTCCGGGCTAGGCGCGGTCACCGGAAGGCTCCTCGAGGCGCACGGGGACACCGCGGTCGCGCAGATACGCCTTGGCCTCGGCGACCGTGTGCTCGCCGAAGTGGAAGATGGAGGCGGCGAGGGCCGCGTCGGCGCGGCCGCGGGTGAGGGCCTCGTGAAGGTGCTCGAGCCCTCCGGCCCCGCCCGAGGCGACCACGGGGATGGAGACCGCGTCGGCGACGGCGGCGGTGAGCGCGAGGTCGTAGCCCTCCCGCGTGCCGTCGCGGTCCATGCTCGTCAGGAGGATCTCGCCGGCGCCCAGCCGTTCGGCCTCGCGCGCCCACGCGACCGCCTCGCGGCCGGTCCGCCGGCGTCCCCCGTGGGTGTAGACCTCGAAGCCGTCCGGTGTGCGCTTGGCGTCGATCGCCACCACGATGCACTGGCTGCCGAACCGCTCGGCCGCCTCGCGGACCAGCGCCGGCCGGGCCAGGGCCGCCGTGTTGAGCGAGACCTTGTCGGCGCCCGCGCGCAGGAGCATGCGGACGTCGTCGAGGCTCCCGAGGCCGCCACCCACCGTGAGCGGCATGTAGATCGCCTCGGCGGTGCGTCGCACGACGTCGAGCATGATCGCGCGGCCCTCGTGCGAGGCGGTGATGTCGAGGAACACGAGCTCGTCCGCGCCCTGGCGGTCGTAAGCGACCGCCGCCGCGACCGGGTCGCCCGCGTCGGCGAGGTCCACGAACCGCACGCCTTTCACCACCCGGGCGTCCTTCACGTCGAGGCAGGGGACGACGCGCTTGGCGAGCACGGCCTCAGCTCGGCACCGCGGCGAGCGCCGCGCGCAGATCCACCGCCCCGGTGTAGAGCGCGCGCCCCACGATCGCGCCCACGACCCCCGGGATCGCCGCGAGCCGCACCAGGTCCTCGACCCCGCCGATCCCGCCCGAGGCGATGACGGGCAGCCCGGCCGCCGCCGCGAGCGCCGCCGTCGCCTCGAGGTTCGGACCGTGCCCGGTCCCGTCCCGGCGGACGTCGGTGTAGATCACGCCCACGGCCTCGGCCGCGGCGGCGCGCCGGGCGAGGTCCACCGCGGACAGCGGCAAGAGCCGCGTCCAGCCGTGCACGGCGACGCGCCCCTCCACGGCGTCCACCCCGACGAGGACCTGTCCGGGGAAGCGACGGCAGGCCGCCTCCAGGAACCCGGGGTCGAGCGCGGCGCCGGTCCCGAGGATCGCCCAGCGCGCCCCCGCGGCGAGCGCGGCGCCCACCGTCTCGACGTCCCGCAGCCCCCCGCCGAGCTCGATGGGCACCGGGACGGCCTCGGCCATCCGCGCCACGAGCGCCGCGTGGCGCGGCCCGCCCTCGAAGGCGCCGTCGAGATCGACGACGTGGAGTCGCGGCGCGCCATCGGCCGTGAAGCGGCGCGCCCAGGCGATCGGATCGTCGCCGAACACGGTCGCCGTCTCCGCCCGCCCCTCCACGAGCCGCACGCAGCGGCCGCCCTGCAGATCGATCGCCGGGATCACCATCACCGCCGGGCGCCCTCCGGCCGCGCCCCGACCAGGGCGGCGAAGTTGTCCAGGAGCCGGAGCCCCCAGTGCTGGCTCTTCTCGGGATGGAACTGCGTGCCGTAGAGCCGCCCCCGGGCCAGGAGGGCGGGGAAGCGCACGCCGTAGTCGCACGTCGCCACCGCGTAGTCCGCCGGCGCCGCGGGCGCGGGGTAGTAGGAGTGGACGAAGTAGAAGTAGGCTCCGGCCGGCACGCCGGCGAGGAGCGGGACGTCCCCCGCGTGCCAGAGCCGGTTCCAGCCCATGTGCGGCACCTTGAGGCCCGCCGGGAAGCGCCGGACGGCCCCCGGCAGGATGTCCAGGCCCTTCGCGTGACCGAACTCCTCGCTCTCGGTGAAGAGCAGCTGGTAGCCGAGACAGATCCCGAGATACGGCCGACCCGCCGCGATGTGGGCGCGGATCGGCTCCACGAGCCCGAGCCGATCCAGGCTCTGCATGGCGTCGGCGAAGGCACCGTCGCCGGGCACCACGAGCGCGTCGGCGCGCTCGACGGTCCGGCGGTCATCGGTGACGACGACCTCGCCGCCGTCCCGGGCGAGCGCTTTCTTCACGCTGCCCAGATTGCCCCGCCCGTAGTCCACGATCGCGATCATGGCCTGGGCACACCGTGGCGAGTCGGCGACAGGACCCGCAGTAGCCGGCCGGGCCCAGAAGCGAGCAGATCAAGGACGCAGGGAGGAGCCGGCGCGAGGCGTATGCCGGCCCCCCCACCCAGCCCTATGAGGAGCGCCGGCGACGACCCCAGAGGCCGGGACGGCCGCGAGGCGAGAGGCCGAGCGCGTCCCGGCCGTGATGCCGGACGCCGAGATGCGACGCTTCTCGGCCCGGCACTCACAGGGCCCCCTTGGTCGAGAGCACCCCTTCGATCCGCGGGTTCGGCCGCGAGGCCTCCGCGAGCGCGCGCCCCAGGGCCTTGAAGATCGCCTCCGAGATGTGATGGAGGTTCTCCCCGTAGTGGAGGTTCACGTGGAGGTTCACCATCGCGTTCATGGCGAAGGCGCGGAAGAAGTCCTTGAGCAGGTCGAGGTCGAAGTTCCCCACCTTGGTCTTGGCCAGCGGGACGTTGTAGGAGAAGTAGGGCCGCCCCGAGACGTCCAGGTGCACCGAGGCCAGCGCCTCGTCCATGGGGACGTAGGCCGTGCCGAAGCGCACGATCCCGCGCTTGTCGCCGAGCGCCTCGTGAAACGCCTTGCCGAGGCAGATCCCGACGTCCTCCACGGTGTGGTGGAGGTCCACCTCGGTGTCGCCCCGCGCGTCCACCTTCAGGTCCATGAGCCCGTGCTTCCCCAGCGCCTCCAGCATGTGGTTGAGGAAGGGGATCGTCGTCTCGGCCGACGCCTCGCCCGTGCCGTCGACGTTGAGCTGCAGGAGGATCTCGGTCTCCCGCGTCTTCCGCTCGATCCGCGCGACCCGGCCCACCGCCGGCGTGAGGGGACGCCCCTCGCGCCCCGGTGTCGGCGCGCCGCCCCCGCCGCCCCGTCGCCGCCGTCGGCGTGCCATGGGTTAGCCTCGGAGGGGGGCGGTGCCCCCCTCCGATCCGAAAATGGCGCGGGCACGGCCCGCTCGAAGCGCTTCGTCCCGGGGCGCGAGGCGTGCCATCGGGTCGGCGTCGTTGTTGCGCATTCTGCTAGTCTCCTTCGGACTCCCGCGGCTCGACGCGGACCCGCGCCGCCTCGGCATGCGCCGTCAGCCCCTCCGCCGACGCGAGCTCGCGGAGATGGGGCCAGGCGGCCCGGAGGGCGGCCGGCGAGTAGTGGATGAGGCTCGAGCGCTTCACGAAGTCCTCCACGGAGAGCCCGGACGCGAAGCGCGCCGTGGCGCCCGTGGGGAGCACGTGGTTCGGCCCGGCGAGGTAGTCGCCCACCACCTCCGGCGTATCGCGCCCGAGGAAGATCGCGCCCGCGTGGCGCACGGCCGGCAGCCACGCCAAGGGGTCCGCCAGGCAGAGCTCGAGGTGCTCGGGCGCGAGCCGGTTGGCGAGGGCGACGGCCTCGGCGAGGTCGCGCGTCACGACGACCGCCCCGTGGGCCCGCACCGCGGCTTCCGCGATCGACGCGCGCGCCAGGCGCGGACACTGGCGACCGACCTCGGCGACGACCGCCGCGCCGAGGGCCGGCGCGTCGGTGAGGCAGACCGCGCGGGCCATCGGGTCGTGCTCCGCCTGTGCCAGGAGATCCGCGGCCACGTGGACCGCCGAGGCGGTGGCGTCGGCGACGACCACCACCTCGCTGGGCCCGGCGATGCCGTCGATCCCCACGTCGCCGAAGACGAGCCGCTTGGCGAGGGCGACGTAGACGTTACCCGGGCCGACGACCTTGTCCACCGGCCGGATGGTCGCCGTGCCATACGCGAGCGCGGCGATCGCCTGGGCCCCACCCACCTTGTAGGCCTCCGTCGCCCCGCCGAGCCGCGCCGCGGCGAGCACCGCCGGGTGGAGCCGCCCGTCCGGCCCCGGCGGGGAGACGACGACCCGCTCGCGCACGCCGGCGACGCGCGCGGGGATGAGCGTCATCAGGACCGTCGAAGGGTACGCGGCGCTGCCCCCGGGGACGTAGCAGCCGACGCGCTCGAGCGGCGTCACCTGCTGGCCGAGCAGTGCGCCGTGTTCGTCGCGCACCCACCACGAGCGCGGGAGCTGATGCCGGTGGAAGGTCTCGATCCGCCGCGCCGCCTCGGCCAAGGCCGCCTGGAGCGGCGTCGGCAGGACGGCCGCGGTCCACTCGGCTTCGGAGACGGCGAGCGCGGCCGGCTCGAGCTCGACGCCGTCGAAGCGCTTGGTGAGCTCGCAGAGGGCCGAGTCGCCGTGTCGCCGGACCTCGTCCAGGATCGCCGCGACGCGGGCCAGGGCGTCCGGGGCCGCCGCGGCGCGAGGTCGGGCCAGCGCCGCGACGACGCCGTCGAGGCCGAGGTCGGCGATCCGGAGCAGGCGGATCACGATGCGACCCCCGCCCGCAGCTCCTCGAGGAAGCGGCTCACCGCCTGGTAGGCCGTCTTCTGCGCGGCGCGGTTCACGATGAGTCGAGCGGTGGAGGCCATGATCTCCGCGACCTCGACGAGGCCGTTCGCCCGCAGCGTCGCCCCGGACTGCACGAGGTCCACGATGCGCTCGGCGAGTCCGACCAGGGGGGCGAGCTCGATCGACCCGTCCAGGCGCACGACCTCGACCTGGATCCCGCGCTCGGAAAAGTATCGGGAGGTGAGGTTCGGGTACTTCGTGGCGACCCGCACCCACGACCACTTCGTGGGATCGTCTCGCTCCCAGAGCGCCTGCGGCTCGGCCACGACCAGGCGGCAGTGGCCAAAGCCGAGGTCGAGGGGCTCGTAGACGTCCGGCTCCTGCTCGAGCAGGATGTCCTTTCCCACGATCCCGAGGTCGGCCGCGCCGTACTCCACGTAGGTCGGCACGTCGGCGGGCTTGAGGACGAGCAGGCGAAGCCCCCGCACGGGGTCGGTGAAGATCAGCCGCCGCGATTCGTGGGCCGGGATCCCGTCCAGCCCCACGCGCCGCAGGAGCTCCACAGCCGGGCCGAGCAGCCGGCCCTTCGGCAGGGCGAGCGTCAGCGGCCTGGGGACAGCGCCGCTCATCGGACGACCCCCGGCGACGGGGACCGGCCCGGGACGCTCACGATTCGCGGCGGATGCGGGCGCCGAGGCCGGCCAGCTTCTGCTCCATGGCCTCGTACCCGCGGTCGAGGTGGTACACGCGCGAGACCTCGGTCGTCCCCGCCGCCGCGAGCGCGGCGAGCACGAGCGAGGCGGAGGCGCGCAGATCCGTCGCCATCACCGGCGCCCCCTGGTAGCGCTCGACGCCGCGGACGACCGCGCGGTGGCCCTCGATCTCGATGGAGGCGCCGAAGCGGCGGAGCTCGGCGGCGTGCATGAAGCGGTTCTCGAAGATGGTCTCCGTGATGACGCTCGACCCGTCCGCGAGCCCCAGCAACGCCATCATCTGGGCCTGCATGTCGGTGGCGAAGCCCGGGAAGGGGTTCGTCACCACGTCGGTCGGCCGCGGGCGGCCCTCGGCCCGCACCCGCACGCGGTCCACGCCGACGTCGAGCCGCGCGCCCGTAGCCTCGAGCTTGTCGAGGACCGCGGTCAGGTGGTGGGGCACGACATCCCGCAGGGTCACGTCGCCGCCCGTGATCGCGCCGGCCACGAGAAAGGTCCCGGCCTCGACGCGATCGGGGATGATCCAGTGGCGGGCGCCCCCCAGCTCGGGCACGCCCTCGATCTCGATCCGCTCCGTCCCCGCACCCCGGATCTTCGCCCCCATCGCGGTGAGGAGCCGCGCCAGGTCGGAGATCTCCGGCTCGCGCGCCGCGTTCTCCAGCACGGTCGTGCCCTCGGCGAGCGTCGCCGCCATCATGAGATTCTCCGTCCCGGTCACCGTGACCAGGTCGAAGACGATCCGCGCGCCCTTGAGCCGCGCCGCGCGCGCCTCGACGTACCCCTGCTCGAGGCGGATCTCCGCGCCGAGGCGCTCGAGCCCCCGGAGGTGGAGGTCGATCGGCCGGACGCCGATGGCGCAGCCGCCGGGCAGGGCGACGCGCGCCCGCCCCACCCGGGCCAGCAGCGGGCCGAGGACCAGGACCGACGCGCGCATCGTCGAGACGAGCTCGTAGGGCGCCTCGACGGAACGGACCTGCGGCGTCCGGACCACGGTCGTCCCCTCGGCCTCCCGGCGCACCTCGGCGCCGAGCCGGCCGCAGAGCTCGAGGATCGTGCCGACGTCGGCGAGCCGCGGGACGTTCTCCAGCACGATCGGGGCCTCGCTCAGGAGCGACGCCGCGATCAGCGGCAGCGCCGCGTTCTTCGCGGCGCTCACGCGCACGTCGCCCCGCAGCGGGACACCGCCCTCGACCACGAGCCGCGCGGCCATACCTAGCCCCGGAGCTCCAGCTCGAGGATGCGTTCGTAGCCCAGGAGGTCCCGATGGAACCGCGGCGACCCGTAGCCGGGATGGGCCAGGAGCCGCGTGCGGAGAGGCGCGGCGTGGGCGTGCCCGACCTCGACCAGCAGGCGCCCGCCCGGGCGGAGGAACCGGGGCGCCTCCGTCAGGATGCGCTCCACGACGGCGAGCCCGTCGGGCCCGCCGTCGAGCGCGAGCGCGGGCTCCCACGCGCGCACTTCCTCGGGGAGCCCGGCGAGCGCGGGGGTGGCGATGTACGGCGGATTGGCCAGCACGAGGTCGCACCGCCCGGCGAGATCACGGGCCGCGAGCGGCGTGAAGAGGTCGCCCTCGAGGAGGGTCACCCGGTCGGCCAGGCCCAGCCGTTCGATGTTGGCCCGGCCCCACGCGGCCGCTTCGGGGGAGAGCTCCACCGCCCAGATCGTGAGCCCCGGGCAGCGGGTCGCGAGCGCGCAGGCCACCGCGCCCGAGCCCGCGCAGAGGTCGAGGGCCACGCCCGCGCCCGTCGCGCCGAGCGCCGCGGCGCGTTCGACGAGCAGCTCGGTCTCGGGGCGCGGGATGAAGACGGCAGCGCCGACGGCGAGCTGGAGCCCCAGGAACTCGGCTTCGCCCAGGACGTACTGGAGCGGCTCCTGCCGGGCGCGCCGCGCGAGCAGGGCCTCCACGCGGGCGAGCGTCGACGGGTCGAGCGCGCGGCCGGAGTCCAGGTGAAGGGCCAGGCGGGTCGTGCCGAGCACGCGCGCGAGCAGGTGCTCCGCGTCCTGTCGGGCGGTCGCGATGCCGGCCGCGCGGAGCCGCCCGGCCGCGGCGCGGAGCCACGGCCCGACCCGCGCCGGGGCGCCCCCGGCGGGGGGCGGGCCCGGGGCGGCCGGGGCCGGCCCGCGCCGATCGGGCCGCGGCGTCGCGGCGATCCGGTCGAAGGCGGTCACGGGCTGACCGACTGAAGCTGCGCCGCTCGCTCCGACTCGAGGAGGGCGCCGACCAGCTCGTCGAGGTCGCCTTCCAGGATGTCGGGGAGCCGGTGCAGCGTGAGCCCGATCCGGTGATCGGTCACCCGGCCCTGGGGAAAGTTGTAGGTCCGGATCCGCTCGCTCCGCTCGCCGGTGCCGACCTGGCTGCGGCGGTCGGCGGCGATCTGGGAGCGCTGCTCCTCCTGCGCGCGCTCGAGGAGCCGCGCGCGGAGGACGCGAAGCGCCTTCGCGCGGTTCTTGAGCTGGGAGCGCTCGTCCTGGCAGGTGACGACGAGCCCGGTCGGGTGGTGCGTGATGCGCACGGCCGAATCCGTGGTGTTGACGCTCTGGCCGCCGGGGCCCGACGAGCGATAGACGTCGATCTTGAGATCCTTGTCCTCGATCCGGACCTCTACCTCCTCCGCTTCCGGAAGGACGGCCACCGTCACGGTCGAGGTGTGGATGCGGCCGGCCGATTCCGTGACGGGGATCCGCTGGACCCGGTGGACGCCGCGCTCGAACTTGAGCCGGCTCCAGGCGCCCTTGCCCTGGATGGAGAAGATGATCTCCTTGAACCCCCCCTGCCCCGTCAGGTGGCTGTCCATCACCTCGCCGCGCCACCCCTGGCGCTCCGCGTACTTGGTGTACATGCGGGCGAGATCGGCGGCGAACAGCGCGGCCTCGTCCCCGCCCGCGCCGGCGCGGATCTCGACGAGCACGTTCTTCTCGTCCGCCGGGTCCCTGGGGAGGAGGAGCGTCCGGAGCCGGTGCTCGAGCTCCGCTTCGCGTCCGCGCAGCTCGGCCAGCTCCGCCTCGGCCAGCTCTCTGAGCTCCGTGTCGGCGTCTTCGCCGAGCAGGTGCTGCGTCTCCTGGATCCGGGCCAGGAGGTCCTTGTAGTCGGCGAAGGCCGAGACGATCTCCTCGAGGTCGGCCCGCGCCTTGGCCAGCCGCGCGTACTCCGCCCGGACGCCCGGGCCCTGCGGGGCGGACGCCGACTGGGCGAGCTGGCGCCCCAGCTCTTCGTACCGAGCCTCGATCTGTCGGAGCTTGTCGAACACGTCAATCCCCGAGAAACACGCGCGAGATCGCGGGCGGGGTCACGCCGGGGAGAGAGGGGCCGCCGCGCACCGCGCCGGCCCTCGCCGGTGAGGAGCCCCGAGCCTCACGCCCGGCCGGCCATTCCCACGCAGCCGGCGCGGGACGGCCACCCGCCTTGCGGGTCCAGGCCCCGGGGCTCGTCTTACGCCTGCTGCTTCCGGCCGTACTTCCGTTGAAAGCGCTCGACCCGCCCGGCGGTGTCCACCAGCTTCTGCTTGCCCGTGAAGAAGGGGTGGCACTTCGAGCAGATCTCGACCCGGATGCCGGGTCGCGTGGAGCGGGTGTGGATGACCTCGCCACAGGCGCAGGTGATGGTGGTCTCGACGTACTCGGGATGGATCGCCGCCTTCACGCCAGTCCTCCGAAGAAGGATGAGAACGTCGTTATCCTACCACAGGTTGGCCCGACCGCCAAGCCTCTCGCGACCGGGCGCGTCTGGATGGGAGTCCCCGCCGTCCCAGAACGTTCTGCTGAGCCTCCGAGCGCCGGCTTCG
>JBIOTN010000211.1:0-42537 GCA_044866005.1 Candidatus Rokuibacteriota bacterium
CCCTCCAGCGCCTCGATCTTCTGCTCGTCCGACTTGGTCCCGAGCGTCGCGGCGACCAGGGCCTGGGTCTCGCCGCGGGTGAACAGCGCGGAGCCGTGTGTCCGCGGCAGGAAGGAGACCTCGGCCGTGATGGGCCGCGTTTCCCAGGCCGGACGGCCATCGACGCGGAGGCCGCGGTCGAGCACCATCCGTCGCACCTCTTCCCGCTCCAGCTTGTCGAGAGCCTCCTTCACCTTGGCCCGGCGAAGGCCGTCGGGGTCGAGCGTCGCGAGCACCTCTTCGGCGAGCCGCCCCAGCGCCTGTCCGCGCTGGACCTTCTCGCGGATGGCGATGATCTCGCGCACGCGGGCCTGGGCGGCCGTGCGCACTTCCGCCTCCAGGGCGGGATCGCGGTGGGCGGCGGCGTCGAACGGCCAGCGGGGCTTCCCGGCCTGTTCCGCGAGCGCGCGCTGGATCCGCACCAGCTTCCGACACTCGGCGTGGCCCAGGGCGATGGCCTCGACCATCGTCTCCTCGGGGACCTCTTTGGCCCCCGCTTCGACCATCATCACCGAGTCCTCCGTCCCGGCGACCACCAGGTCGAGCGACCGGTCGGTCTGCGCGCCGGTCGGGTTCACCACCAGACGGCCGTCGACCAGGCCGATCCGAACCGCGCCGAACGGGCCGAGGAACGGCAGCCCGGCGATCGTCACGGCCGCCGACGCGCCGTTCATCGCCAGGATGTCGGGGTCGTTCTCGTGGTCGGCCGAGATGGCCAGCGCGATCACCTGGATCTCGTTGCGAAACCCCTTGGGGAAGAGCGGGCGGAGCGGACGGTCGATGAGCCGCGAGGTCAGGATCTCCTTCTCCACCGGGCGCCCTTCACGCTTGAAGAAGCCGCCCGGGATCCGCCCGCCGGCGTACGCGCGCTCGCGGTAGTCGACGGTGAGCGGGAAGAAGTCCTGGCCCTCCACCGCCGTCTTGGAAGCGACCACGCTCGCCAGGACGACGGAGTCTCCGTAGCGCACCAGTACGGCGCCATCGGCCTGCTTGGCGACTCGGCCGGTCTCCAGGCTGAGCACCCGCCCGCCGATCTCGATCTGTGTGGTGTGTCCTATGCCCATGTCGCTTCCTGTCCTCCAGTGTCTTCCGTTCCGGAGGGTCACGTCCCCTCCGGCCCTGCGTGCTGCCCCTACCGGCGGATGCCGAGCTTCTCGATGACCTGCCGGTATCGTTCCGGGTCCTTGCCTCTCAGGTACTCGAGCAAGCCGCGGCGCTTCCCGATGAGCTTCAGGAGGCCGCGGCGCGAGTGGTGATCCTTCTTGTGGAGCTTGAAATGCTCCGTCAACCCGTTGATCCGCTCGGTGAGGAGCGCGATCTGCACCTCCGGCGAGCCGGTATCGGATCCGTGGAGCCGGTAGCCTTCGATGAGGCTTTTCTTGCGGTCGGCGGGAACGGGCATGCGGACCTCCCGGGGTATCCCCCAATCGCCGCTCCTGGTGCAGCCCCCGTGCACCCGTGGAACGGTTCCGAACGACAGCGAGATCGACGCGAGCAGCTTACCATGCGGCGCACGGCCCCGCAACCCGAACGGCCCCCGGGGGGCCGTCAGCGGGCCCGGGCCAGGAGCCGCCGCGCGATCTGGACGTCCTCGGCGATCCGCGTCCGCAGCGCGTCCACCGAGGGAAACTTCATCTCGTCCCGGATCCGGGACAGGAAGCCGATGGTGAGCAGGCGGTCGTAGAGCTCGACGCGCACGTCGAGGAGGTGCGCCTCGACCGTGGGCCGCGACTCGCCGAAGGTCGGGCGCACCCCGACGTTGATCACGGCGGGCGCCGATTCCGTGTCCCAGCCGGCCCACCCGGCGTAGACGCCGGTGGCGAGCAGCAGCGGCGCCGGCGGCACCAGGTTCGCCGTGGGGAACCCGAGGCGGCGCCCCCGCTCGGCGCCCCGCGCGACCGGGCCGCGGATCGTGTAGGGCCGCCCGAGGAGGCTCGCCGCCCGTTCCACGGCGCCCTGGCGCAACGCGTCCCGGACCGCGGACGACGACACCACCACGCCGGCGACCGTCAGCGGCGGCACGACGTGGACCCGGATCCCGAGTGGCGCGGCCAGCTCGGCGAGCACGGCGACCGTCCCCGCCGCGCCACGGCCGAAGGTGTGGTTGAACCCGACCACGACCTCGCGGGCCCGCAGGAGCCGGGCCAAGACGTCGCGGACGAAGTCGGCCGCGCCCACCTGCGAGAATTCCGGGGTGAAGGGGATGACGAGCGCCACGTCGGCCCCGAGCGCGGCGATCCGGTCGAGCCGCTCCTCGAGCGGCAGGATCTCGGGCGGCGCCTCGGCCGGCCGCAGGACCGCGATGGGCATCGGGTCGAAGGTGAGCGCGATCGCGCGGACGGCCAGCGCCCGCGCGCGCTCGACGGCGGTGCGGATGACCGCCTGGTGGCCGAGATGGAGGCCGTCGAAGGTGCCCTGGGCCACCACGGTGGGCGGCGCGTCAGCGGGGTACTGGCCGAGTCCCCGGACGATCTGCATGGAATTCTCTGAGGGTGAGGCGGCGCCGATCTGACCGATCGGCGCCCGTGAAACTGTCCCGGCCGTGGCGGCGATCGGCTCGGGCCTGCCTCCCCCCGCGCCGGAGCATCCGAGGGCCCTCGCGCACCTCAGCTCGGTACCGGGCCGGTTCCCGGGCGATCCGTCTGCAGGAGGCGGAGGGGACGGAGACCGCCAGGACCGGCCTCGCCGAGCCCGAGAAAGACCTCCCCCGCGTAGAGGCGACAGGCCCCGGCGAGCGCGGGCCCGACCACGGCGGCGGCATCGGAGCCGATGAGCCGCTGGCCCTGCGCGAGCCGCGCGGCCGCCGCGGGGTCGAGCCGGACCGCCGGCAGGTGGGCGACCGCCCGATCGGTCGGGAGGATCCGGGCGCGCAGCTCTCCGGGGTCGCCCTCACGCACCACGGGCCAGGGCACGGCGTCCTCCACCGAGAAGGCGCCGAGCCGGGTGCGCCGGAGCGCGTCGAGCCGGGCCCCGCACCCGAGGACCGCGCCGACGTCGGCCGCCAGGCTTCGGACGTAGGTGCCCTTGCCGCACGCGATCCGGAGCGTGAGGAGCGGGGAGGTCCAGTCCAGGAGCTCGATCGCATCGATGCGCACCCGGCGCGGGGCGCGGGCCACCTCGAGGCCGGCCCGGGCGAGCTCGTGCAGCCGGCGGCCCCCGGCGTGGAGCGCCGAGAACATCGGCGGCACCTGCTCGATCTCGCCTTCGAAGCGGGCGAGGGTCGCCCGGATGGCGGGGGCGTCGAGGGACGGCACGGGCCGCTCGGCGGTCACGCGACCGGTCGCGTCGAGAGTGTCGGTCGTGATCCCCAGGCGGACCGTCGCCACGTACTCCTTGTCCTGGGCCTGAAGGTACGGCGTGAGCTTGGTCGCCTGGCCGAGCAGGATGGGGAGGACACCGGTCGCCATGGGGTCGAGCGTGCCGCCATGACCGACCTTGGCGACCCGCAGGACGCGGCGGAGGTGTGCCACCACCTGAAAGGAGGTGACGCCGGCGCCCTTCTCCGCGACCAGGAGGCCGTCCAGCCGCCCGTCCGCCCGTGGGCTCGTCATCGCCCCGGGCCGGGGCCCGTCACCCCGGGTCGTCCCGCCTCACCGCCGGGCCTCAACGTATGCGGCATACGCCTTGGCCCGCCTCCCCCTGCGTCCTATCGCTCCTCGGGCCTCGGCCCGGGCCCCGCGCCGGCGGCGAGCACCTCCGTGATGGCGGCGAGCACGTCAGCCTTCGCCCGCGCCAGGTCGCCCTTCAGCACGGTGCCGGCCGCGTTCGGGTGGCCGCCGCCGCCGAAGCGGGCGGCGATCCGCGCGACGTTCACCTCGCCCTTCGCGCGGAGGCTCACCTTCACCTCGCCGGCCAGCTCGCGGAAGAGGACGGCGACCTTTGCGGTGCGGAGCGAGCGGGGGTAGGTGATGAAATCTTCGGCCTCCAGCAGGTCCGGGGATTCGGTCTGGCTGCGGTCGATGACCACCCAGGCGATCGTGCCGTCATGGTTGGTTTCGACCTGCTGCAGGATGCGCCCGAGGAGGCGGAGGCCGGCGAGGTGGCGCGTCTCGTAGAGCTGGATCGCGACCGCGGCCGGATCGGCGCCGGCCTCGACGAGCCGGGCGGCGA
This sequence comes from Candidatus Rokuibacteriota bacterium, assembly GCA_044866005.1. GTDB lineage: Bacteria > Methylomirabilota > Methylomirabilia > Rokubacteriales > DASRDR01 > JBIOTN01. The sequence continues at coordinate 4,150 of JBIOTN010000211.1, forward strand.
CGCGGAAGGTCTTCGGGGTCGTGTTCGAGTACCGGAACGAGCCGGTGTCCGTCACGATGGCCGTATAGAGGTTGACGGCGACCTCTCGGGTCAGGGGCAGACCGGCGGCCTCGAGGAGGTCGTAGACCATCTCGCCGGTCGCGGCGGCCCCGGACTGGATCCAGTTGACGTCCCCGTAACGGCGGTTGTCCGCGTGGTGGTCGATGTTGAGGACGCGGGTGCCCGGGTGGCGGCACCCCTCGAGCAAGCCCCCTACCCGGCTCGGGTCCGGACAATCCAGCGTGATCACCACGTCGTACTCGCCGCGACCCTCCTTCCACTGCTGGACCTCGTCGGCGCCCGGCAGGAAGTGGAAGGGGTCCGGCACGGCGTGGCTACAGGCGAACACCACGCTCCGCCCGACCGCGCGGAGGGCGAGGCCCAGCCCGAGCTGGGAGCCCAGCACGTCCCCGTCCGGGTAGAGGTGCGCGAGCAGGAGGAGTCGCCGGCCGCTGCGGAGGAGGTCGACGACCTCGGCCGGCACCTGGCTCATGCCTCGTCCTCTCCGTCGCCCGGCGTCGCCTGCTGCCGCAGCTGCTCGATGACGCTCTGGATGTGGGCGGCGTGCGCCATCGAGCGGTCGGGGTGAAACGTGAGCTCGGGGACCGCACGCAGGCGGAGCCGCGGCGCGAGCCAGTTCCGGATGAAGCCGCGGGCGCTCTGGAGGGCGGCGAGCGAGGCGCGCCACTGCTCTTCGGTACCGAGCACGCTGACGTAGACCTTGCCGCTCCGGAGGTCCTTCGACACGGCGACCTCGGTCACGGTCACGAAGCCGAGGCGCGGATCCTTGAGCTCGCGCTGGAGGAGGTGGGAGATCTCCTCCTTGACGAGCTGGTTGACGCGATCGAGCCGCTTGCCTTGCATCCCCGTACCTGGCGAATCCCCGCGGTCACAGAACCTCGACCCGGACGTCGATCACGGCGCCGTCGGAGAGGGACTCGATGAAGTTCACGGCCTTGGACACCACCTCGTTCGCGAGCCGCGCGTCATTGGCGACGCACGCGACCGCGAGCGTCGCCCGCTGCCAGAGGTCCTCGTGGTCCACCTCGGCGACGGACACGTTGAAGCGGTTCTTGACTTTTTCCTTCATCCCTTTGAGGACGTGGCGCTTGCCCTTCAGCGAATCCACCTCGCCGAAGTGCAGCTCCACCAGCCCCAGCGCGATCCTCGCCACTCCCACCCCAGGTCCCCTCCGAGAATCCGCGAACCGCTCCGCGACCAGCGCTCTGCCCCCGGGGGGAGGCAGGCCCGAGCCGATCGCCGAAGGGCGATCGGGCCGGCTTCGCCGGCAGGGCCGTCGGAGGGGGGCGTAGCCCCTCTCCGAAGTTAGAGCGTGCGGGCCACTTCTTCCGTGGTGAACACCTCGAGGACGTCTCCCACGCGGACGTCCGGGACGCCGTCCACGCCGATGCCGCACTCCTGGCCCTGGAGCACCTCGCGGACGTCGTCCTTGAAGCGCCGGAGCGAGCCGACCTGCCCTTCCCCCACGAGCTGGCCGCCGCGGAGCACGCGGACTTTTGCCGATCGGGTGATCTTGCCCTCTGTCACGAAGGACCCGGCGATCGTGCCGACGTTCTTGATGGGGAACAGCGCCCGCACCTGCGCCTTGCCGAGCGGAACTTCCCGAATCAGCGGGGCCAGCATGCCGGCGAGCGCCGCCTTCACGTCGTTGATCGCCTCGTAGATGACGTTGTAGGCCTTGACGTCCACGCGCTCGGCCTGCGCCTGCTGGAGCGCCTTCGGCTCGGGCTTGACGTTGAAGCCGATGATGATCGCATTGGACGCCGAGGCGAGCATGACGTCGGTCTCCCGGATCGTGCCGACGGCGCCGTGGATCACGCGGACCTTCACCTCGTCGGTGGAAAGGTGCTCCAGGGCGTCCTGCAGCGCCTCGAGCGAGCCGTGGACGTCGCCCTTCAGGATGACCCGCAGCTCCTTGACCTCACCGGCCTCGATCTGCTTGTGGAGGTCGGCCAGGGTGATGCGGACGGTCGAGGCGAGCTTGCGGTCCCGCTCCTGCCGCGCCAGCGCGATCTGCCGCGCTTTCCGCTCCTCGGCGACGGCGAGGAGGGTATCGCCGGCCGACGGGACGCCGGAGAGGCCGAGGATCTCCACCGGGTCCACGGGCCCGGCCTCCTTCACCCGCTGCCGGCGGTCGTTGAACATCGCCCGGACCTTTCCCGAGTGGTGACCGGCGACCACGATGTCGCCCTCGTGGAGCGTTCCCTGCTGGATCAGCACGGTCGCGACCGGACCGCGGCCGCGGTCGAGCTTGGCCTCGACCACCACGCCCTTCGCCGGCCGGCTGGGGTTCGCCCGGAGCTCCATGATCTCGGCCTGGAGCGCTGTCATCTCCAGGAGCTGCTCGATCCCGGTCCCCTTCTTCGCCGACGTGCTGACGAAGATCGTCTGACCGCCCCATTCTTCGGGGACGAGGCCGAGGTTCGAGAGCTCCTGCTTGACGCGGTCCGGATTCGCGTCGGCCTTGTCCACCTTGTTGACTGCCACGAGGATCGGGACGCCGGCGGCCTTCGCGTGGTTGATCGCCTCGACGGTCTGCGGCATGACGCCGTCGTCCGCCGCCACGACCAGGACGACGATGTCCGTGGCCTGGGCGCCGCGAGCGCGCATCGCCGTAAAGGCCTCGTGTCCCGGCGTGTCGAGGAACGTGATCCTCCCGTGCGAGGTCTCGACCTGGTAGGCGCCAATGTGCTGGGTGATGCCGCCGAACTCCTGCTCCGTCACCTTCGTCTTGCGGATGGCGTCCAGGAGCGAGGTCTTGCCGTGGTCCACGTGCCCCATGACCGTGACGACGGGCGGCCGCGGCCGGAGCTGGGCGGGGTCCACCTCCTCTTCCACGACTTCCACCGTCTCGATCGGCCGGACCTCGACGTCGAAGCCGAACCGGGCGGCCAGGACCTTGGCCTTGTCCAGATCGAGGACCTGGTTGATGGACGCCATCACGCCCATCCCGACCAGCTCCCGGATGACCTCGCCGCTCTTCCGCTGCATCTTCTCGGCGAGCTCGGCGACGGTGACCGACTCCGGCAGGCGAAGGATCTCGTGCTTGGCCGGCACGGCGGGGGCGGCGGGGGCCGGGGCCGGCGCCTCGACGGCGGGCGGGGCCTCGGCCGCGGCGGCGGGTACTTCCGCGGGCGGCGCCGCGGCGGGCGCCGCCGGCGCCGTGGCGGCCGCGGGCGCCGCGGTCTCCTCACGGCGCGCCCGGAAGGGGATCACCTTGCCGTCGGTCGGCGGCTTGGGCGCCTCGCGCGGAGGCTCGGCGGGGGCGGGCTTGGCCGCCTCGTGCGGCGGCGCCTCGCTCGGCGGCGCCGCGGCTGCGACCTTCTCGACCGTAGGCCGGGACGGCTCCTTCGCCGCCGGCTCCTTGGCCTTGAGCCGCTTGACCGGCGGCGCCTCGCGCGTGACGGGCGCTGCGGCCGCCGCCGGCTTCTCCGGGACGGGCGCCTTCGCGGCCGGGACCTCCGCTGGCTTGGGCGGGGCGGCCGGGGGCGTCGGCTGGGCAGGCGTCTCGGCGACCGGCGCGAGCCGCTCCACCGGCTTCTCGGGCGCGGGCTTCGCCACGAGCTTGTCCGCGGGCTTGGCGGCCGGCCGCTCGGGGGCCTTGATCTTCGCCGCGGGCGCGCTCGAAGCCTTCGGCGCGCTCTTCGCCCGGCCGGGCTTGGCGCGCTCGGTCTTCGGCTTCGTCCCGTCGGTCTTCTTGGCGCGGGCCCGCGCGGCCTTCGCCGCCGCCGCCTTCGCGGCGTCGAGCTTGGCGCGGAGCGCCGCCGTCCGGGCCGCCTCGAGCCGCTCGGTCTCGCGCTGCGAGAACACGGCGGCCTTCTCCTCGAGGGCCGCGCGGAGCTGCGGAAGGAGGGCGTCATCGATGGCGCTCGAGGAGGTCTTCTCCTTCTGACCCAAGGCCTCGAGCTCGTCGATGATCATCTTCGGAGCAACGCCCAGCTCCTTGGCCAGCTCACCGACCCGCGTCTTCCCTGCCATAATCACCCTCTCCCTTCGGACCGCTCCGCGGCTCGCTCCGCACCCAAGGCCGCCGGCTGGAGCTCGCCGTCATGCTCGCTCGGGGCCGGCCTGCCCGGCTCCGGCTCCGACTGGATCAACGCCCGCACCCGCGCGATGGTCTCCGGCCGCAGGACGGCCGGCGCCCGGAAGGCGTGCGCCCACCGGCCGCGGCGCACGGCCTCGTCGAGACAGCTCGGCCGGCGGCAGAGGTACGCGCCCCGGCCGCCGCGATCCCGGCGGGGAGCCGGCTCCACGGAGCCGTCCGCCTGCCGCACGAGCCGGACGAGCTCGGCCTGCGGACGGACCCGGCGGCAGCCGAGGCAGGTCCGGAGCGGCGTCGGACCGCGCCCGCGGCCCCGGGGCCGCGGGCCGGGACGGCCTGCCGTCACCCGGCCGACTCTCCCTTCGGCTCGGCCGCCGGGGCGGGCGGCACGCCGCCCTCGTCGGCGGCCGGCCCCACCGCCGCCGGCTCCGTCGCGCGGGCGGCCAGCCATTCGTCGACGGCGGCGACGATCGCCTCGGCTTTCGTGTCGCCGATCTCGTCGATCTCGGCGAGCGCAGCCGCGCCGGCCTGCCGGACCTTGGCCGGCGAGTCGAGGCCCCGCGCGACGAGCGTCTGGGCGAGCGGCTCGCCGATCTCGGAGATCGCCGCGAGGGCGGTGCGCCCGCGCAGCCGCTCCTCCTCCTGCCGCCGGCGCTCCTCCTCCAGCTCCGTTTCGCTCTTCACGTCGATCCGGAGTCCGGTCAGCTTCGCGGCGAGGCGCGCGTTCTGGCCTTTCTTCCCGATCGCGAGGGAGAGCTGGTTGTCGGGCACGACGACGAGCGCCGAACGCTCCTCGCCTTCGCCCCGGATGCTGACCGAGGCCACCTTCGCCGGCGACAGCGCGCGGGCCACGAGCGTCGGCACGTCGTCCGCCCACTCGATGATGTCGATCTTCTCCCCGCGCAGCTCGCGCACGATCACCTGGATGCGCGTCCCGCGGAGTCCCACGCACGCCCCGATCGGATCGACGTCGCGCTTCGTCGAGGCCACCGCGAGCTTGGCCCGCTCCCCCGGCTCGCGCGCCGCGCCCTTGACCTGCACGATCCCCTCGGCGATTTCGGGGATCTCCGTCTCGAAGAGGCGGATGAGGAACCCCGCGTGACTGCGGGAGAGCATCACCTGCGGCCCCTTCGGTGTGTTCTTGACCTCCAGGATGTACGCGCGCAGCCGGTCGCCCGGCGAGTAGCGCTCGCCCGGGATCTGCTCACGCTCGGTGAGGACGGCTTCCGTCCGCCCGAGGTCGACGATGACGGTCCGCTTCTCGATGCGGTGGATGACGCCCCGGACGAGCGTCCCCTCGCGGTCCTTGTACTCGGAGAAGATCCCCTGGCGCTCCGCCTCCCGCACCCGCTGGAGGATGACCTGCTTCGCCGTCTGCGCGGCGATCCGCCCGAGCTCCCGCGGATCGAGGCGAAGGTCCACCTCCACGACCTCGCCGAGCTGGGCGTCCGGCTTGATGTGGAGCGCGTCGGCGAGCGTGATCTCCAGCTTGGGATCGGCGACCGACTCGACCACGGTCTTCTGCTCGAAGGCGTGGATCGCCCCGGTCCGGCGGTCGGCCGACAACCGCACGTTCTCGCCCACGCCCATCGTCCGCTTGGATGCCGACAGGAGCGCAGACTCCAGCGCCTCGAAGAGCACCTCGGTGGCGATGCCCTTCTCCCGGCCGATCTGCTCGATGACGTACAGCAACTCTCGGTTCATGTCGACCTCCCGGCTCGGGCAGAGCGCTGAAGCTCCACCTCCAGGCGCGCCTTCGCCAAGAGCGCCCGGGGAATCTGGCGCGGACCTGCCGCCTCCGCCAGGGTCAGGAAGGCCTCTCCCACCTCCACGAGCCGCCCGACAAACTCGCGCCGGCCGTCCACCGGCTCGCGCACCCACACGCGCACCTGCTTGCCCACCGCCCAGGAGAGCTCCCGCTCCTTCCGCAGCTCCCGGTCGAGCCCGGGCGAGGAGACCTCCAGATCGAAGCTCCCCGGCGGCAGGTTCGCGACCTCGAGCACGTCGCCGACCTCTTCGCTGAAGCGCCGGCAGTCGTCGACGGTGACGCCGCCCGGCCTGTCGACGAAGAACCGGAGCATGGCTCGATGCCCTCCCCGACGTAGCTCGAGGTCGACCAGCGTGAGACCATGGGCACGGAGGACCGGTGCGGCCACGGCCTCGATCGCCGCCTCGAGCGCGGCCGGATCGGCTCCGAAGGACGCCGCGCCAGGTCCGGGTTCCCGCATCATGCCTTGCCTCAATGCAAAAAAGTGGGCAAAGCCCACTTTCGCCAACAGCATAGTATACCGTGGCGGGTCGAGCGGGGGAACCCCGGGGTTTTCCTTTCGGAGGGGGACTCCCGTCCCCCGGAGAATGCCCTCGCGGCACAGCCGCGGCGTTCGCCCTTCGGCGAACGCATCGGGCCTGCCTCCCCCCGGGACCTAGGGATTCGCGGTGAGCGTTGCGGCGAGCTCCTTGACGGAGGAGACGACTTCGTCGGGCGGGACCTTGGTATCGCGGCGCTCGCGGCGGGCGCGGACCTCCACCCGCCCTTCCTTGCCCAGGAGGGCGCCGACCGTGACGCGGATCGGGAGGCCGAGCAGGTCGGCGTCCTTGAACTTGACGCCGGGACGCTCGTCCCGATCGTCCAGCAGGACGTCGAACCCCGCCCCCGTGAGCTCGCGGTCGAGGCGCTCGGCGGTCTCGAGCACGGGACGGTCCTTCACGTTCACCGGCAGGACGTGGACCTGGCACGGGGCGATCGACCACGGCCAGACGATGCCGTCCGTGTCGTGACGCTGCTCGATGGCGGCCGCGGCGATCCGGGCCGGCCCGATCCCGTACGAGCCCATCACGATCGGCCGCTCCTGGCCGCGCTCGTCCAGGTACATCGCCCGGAGCGGCACCGAGTACTTCGTGCCGAGCTTGAAGATGTTCCCGACCTCGATCACGCGCTCGACCCGAAGCGGCGCACCGCAGCGCGGGCAGCCCTCACCGCCCTGGGCGACGTGGAGGTCGAGGTATTTGGCCGTGAAGTCGCGCCCCGGCCGCACCCCGGTCCAGTGGACGCCTTCCCGGTTCGCGCCGCAGACGTACGCACCCTCCCGGAGCGCCTCGTCCGCCAGGATCGGCAGGGTGACCCCGACGGGCCCGACCGAGCCCACGGGCGCGCCGAGCGCCTCCCGCACCTCGTCCGGGTGCGCCGGGCGGACCTCGCCGCCGACGGCGCGGGCGAGCTTCTTCTCGTGGAGTTGCTGGTCGCCCCGGACCAGGGCCAGCACCGGCCCGCTCCCGCCGAGGTAGACGAGCGTCTTGATGGTTGCGGTCGGGTCGATCCGCAGGAGCGCGCAGACGTCGGCGATCGTCCGGACGTTCGGCGTCGGCAGCTCGGCGCGGGCGGCCGGCGCCTCGGGAGACGTCGCGGCGACGGGGCGGGAGCCGGCAAGCTCGATGTTTGCGGCGTAGCCGCACGCCAGACAGAGCGCGATCTCGTCCTCTCCGGCGGGGCTCGGGGCCATGAACTCGTGCGCACCGGCGCCCCCCATCATCCCGGGGTCGGACTCCACGACGTGGACGGCCACGCCGCAGCGGCGGAAGATCCGCACGTAGGCCTCCTTGTGCAGCTCGTAGGCCTTGGCGAGACCCGCCTCGTCCACGTCCAGGGTGTAGGAGTCCTTCATCCAGAACTCGCGCGTGCGGAGGACCCCGGAGCGCGGTCGCGCCTCGTCCCGCTCCTTGGTCTGGATCTGATACCAGATCTGCGGCAGCTCGCGGTAGGAGCGGATCTCCCTGGCGGCCAGCCACGCCACGACCTCCTCGTGAGTCATCCCGAGGCACATGTCGCGTCCGTGGCGGTCTCGCAGGCGGAACATCTCGTCCTTGATGTCGACCCAGCGCCCCGACTGCTGCCACAGCTCGGCCGGGTGGAGCACCGGCATCGTGATCTCCTGGCCCCCGATGCCGTTCATCTCCTCGCGGATGATCGCGTTGATCCGGTCGATGACGCGCTGGCCGAGGGGCAGGTAGACGTAGATGCCGGCGGTGAGCTGGCGGACCAGTCCGGCGCGGACCATGAGGCGGTGGCTCGTCGCCTCCGCGTCGGCGGGATCCTCGCGGAGGGTCGGGATGAAGGACTTACTCCACCGCATCGCGGATCGCCCACGCCCCGGGACGACAGGTCGCGGCCCGGGCCGAGACCCCAGCACCGGTAGGACGCAGGGAGGAGGGCCGTCGAGGCGTACGCCGCATACGTTGAGGCGGTCCGACGACCGAGGACGACCCGGGGCGACGGGTATCGGGCCGGGCCCTAGTCGTCGCCGCGAGCCGCCTGCTCTGCCGCCTCCCGCTCGGCGAGGAAGATCTGGGCCTCCTCCCACAGGGCGTCCACGATCTGGGACTCCGGGACCTTGCGCACGACCTCGCCCTTGCGGAAGATCAGGCCGATCCCGCGACCGCCCGCGACCCCCACGTCCGCCCCGCGCGCCTCGCCGGGCCCGTTCACCTCGCAGTTGTGCAGGACGGCGCCGGGGACGGCGAAGGAGTGCGCGCCGGCGACCTCCAGGTTGAAGACGCAGCCGGCATGGGAGACGCGGCGCACGGCACGGATGCCGACGTAGAGCGCATGCTCGTCCAGCAGAACCTGTCCGGTGTCGGGGGCGCCCGCCGCTCCCGGCGCCGCCGCCCGCCCGAGCACCTGGTCGAGCCGCGCCAGCGCCGGTCGGGCGGTGACGGACACGATCCAGTTCCGCTGGGGTCCCGTCTGCTCCCGAGGATGGAGAAACGCCGGGATGCCGAGGCGCAGCGCGATCTGATGGACCTGGGCCCCCAGGATGCGAGACGACGTGCAATAGGTGGCTCGCGCGTATCCCCGCACCCGGCCGCAGTAGCCGTCGCCCTCCCACAAGGCGCGGAGGAGCGCCTCCTGCTTCGCGTGAGGAAGCCGCAGCATCCATTCGGGGAGGCGCTTGGCGGTCGCGCCGTGCCCGAACAGGCCGTCCAGGAGTCGACCGAGCGCGAGCGAGTGTGAGATCACCTCGGTCGTGTGTCGCCGTCGCGCGATCGCCGACCGCAGACCCAGCCGGGCGAGAATGCCCTGGAGCCGCTCGACGTAGGGCACTTCACGCTCGTGAAAGGAGAAGAACTGCTGGTATGGCTTCCCGCCCTTGCCGGACACTACGCCCTCCGCCAGGTAGTATCCGCTCAGGGTCAGGAAATCCTCGTCCACCGGGACGACGCCCAGCCCTTCGGCGATAAGCGTGGCCCGGTCCTCCTTTTCCTGGAGCACCGGGTGCACCAGTACCCAGCCGGCTTCCAATTCGCCCGCCGCGATCCAGCGCGGTGTGACGCCGCTTTCCACTATCCGGCGCACGTGGAGCCGCTTCTCCCGCCCGGCCTTACGCCGGGAGGGCCGCGGCATGGCCAGCACCGGATGGTTCGGCGTCAACCGAAACGGCTCGAAGCCGGTCGGACGGACCTCGATGAGCTCGTCGCGGTAGGGGCGATGCGTGGTCCAGAGCACCTTCTGAAACGTGCCGTCGTGCGTGAGGACGGCGTCGCCCTCTTCCACCGCCTCGATCGGCTTCGGCCCTTCGCGGGTGAGGACCGGCTCGCCGGGCGGCAGGCACCCCATCACGGCGACGTGGACGTTCTTGTTCAGCCCGGCCAGCCGCTTCTCGACGCCGGCCGCCAGGCCCACCAGGTCCACGTCCATCCGCCCGCAGCCCGGGCACGAGACGAAGGTGATCCCCTGCGTCCGGAGGCCGAGCGCCTTCAGGATCTCGATGCCGACCCGGACCTCCTCGACGGGATCCGCGGAGAGCGAGACGCGGATCGTGTCGCCGATACCTTCGGCGAGGAGAGTCCCGATGCCGACCGAGGACTTGATCGCGCCGATCGTCGGCGTGCCGGCCTCGGTCACGCCGAGGTGGAAGGGGTAGTCCACGCGGTCGGCGAGCAACCGGTAGGCCTCGATCATCATCGCCGGATCGGAGGCCTTCAACGAGATCTTCATCTCGGGATAGCCGCAGTCCTCGAGGATCCGGATGTGCCGGAGCGCCGAATCCACCATCCCACGGGCGGTCGGGCCGTTGTCCCGGGCCAGGAGGTCCTTCTCCAGCGATCCCGCGTTGACGCCGATGCGGATCGGAATCCGTCGCTCCTTCGCGAGATTCACGATCTCCATGACGAACTGCTTGCCCCCGATGTTGCCGGGGTTCAGCCGGAGGCCGTCCACGCCCTGATCGAGCGCGATCAAGGCGAGCTTGTAGTTGAAGTGGATGTCGGCCACCAGCGGGATGCGGATCTGCTTCTTGATGGCCGCGAGCTTCTCCGCGGCTTCCCTGACCGGGACGGCCACCCGCACGATCTCGCAGCCCGCGGCCTCGAGCGCCCAGATCTGATCCACGGTGGCGGCGACGTCCCGCGTGTCCGTCTTGGTCATCGACTGGACGGTGACCGGGGCGTCGCCGCCCACCTTGATCTTGCCGAGCTGGATCTGGCGGGTCCGGCGCCGGGTTCCGAGGCCGTTGGCGGTGATGGTCATGCGGGCCCCTATCTGAAGATGTTGCCGATGGAGGGAAGCCGCAGCAAGTCGTTGCCGAGCGCGAAGACCATGAGCAGCAGCAGCAGGGCCAGCCCGACCTGCTGCGCGATCTCTCGCTTCCGCACCGACAGCGGCCGGCCGAGCACGGCCTCGATGGCGAAGAACAGGAGGTGGCCCCCGTCGAGCATGGGGACCGGGAGCAGGTTCAGGACGGCGAGGTTGATGCTGATGATCGCCACGGAGAACGCGTAGGCGAGCAGGCCCTGCTCCGCCGCCTGGCCGACCATCACGCCGATCTGGAGGGGGCCCCCGATCTGCGAGGTCGGGATGACCCGGGTGACCAGCTTCCACAGCGACACGGCCGTGATGATCGAGAATTCCCAGGTCTTGCGGACGCCCTCGCGCACGGCGGCGACGGGATTGAGCGGGAAGTACTCCTGCCCGAGCGCCGGGGTGACGCCGATGCGACCCACCGGCCCCTCCGGCTCGGTCTCCACGCTCGGTGTGACGGCGACCGTCCGCGACTCTCCGCCACGCTGGATCGTGAGGGTGACGTTCTGGCCGGGCAGCCTGGAGATCTGGTCCTTCAGCTCGTCCCAGGTCTGGATGGGCTGGCCATTGACCGCGAGCACCCGGTCGCCCGGACGGAGGCCCGCCTCGCTCGCGGGGCGGCCCCGCAGCACGTCGCCCAGGACGGGCGCGATGTATGCCTCGGTGCCGAGGCTCCACGTCTCGGTCGGCTCGCCGAAGGGCGTGCGCGCCGGGATCCGCTGGGGAACCAGTCGGACCTCGCGCCGCCCGCCGTCCCGCTCGACGGCGAGGGTGAGCGGCCGCCCCTCCGAGCGGGCGACCCGCTCCTCGACCTCACGCCAGTGCCGGACCCGATGGCCGTCCACCGAGATGATCGTGTCGCCGAGGGCGAGCCCCACCTGCTGCGCGGCCGAGCCCGGCGGGACGCGTCCGATGATCGGCGGGAACCCCGGGACGCCGACCGCAGCGAAGGCGGCCGAGAAGATGGCGGCGGCGAGGACGAAGTTCATGGCGGGACCCGCGAAGACGATCAAGGCGCGCGTCCAGAGCGGCTTGAGGGCGAACGATTTCGCCGGGTCGGCGCGGACCTCGCGCGACGCGGCCGTGGCCGGGTGGATCGCCTCCTCGCCGTGGGCCTCCTCGCCGACCATCTTCACGTAGCCGCCGAGGGGCACCGCGGAGACGCAATACTCCGTCTCGCCGCGACGCAGCGACCACAGCCGCGGCCCGAAGCCGAGCGAGAAGCGCTCCACGCCGACCCCCGTGCCCTTCGCCACCAAAAAATGCCCCAGCTCGTGGATGAAGATGAGGATGCCGAGGGCGATGATGGCGCTGGCCCACTTGGCAGCCTGGGCGGCGGCGCCGGTGCCGAGGAGGTCCGCGAAGAGGCCGCCATCGGCGAGCGTGACGGCCAGGAGCAGCGCCGCGGCGCCGGCCCCGATCACGCCGTCACCCCCGCGCCGGCGAGCGCCGCTAGCGTCCAGCATCGGACCTCGGCGTCGACCCCGAGACAGCTCTCCAGGTCATCGGCCCGCGCGGCCGCGTGGGCGTCGAGCGCCCGCCCGATCAGACGCGGAATGTCCGCGAAGCCACACCGGCCCTCCAGGAACGCGCCCACGGCGACCTCGTTCGCGGCGTTGAGGACCACGGGCGCCGCGCCGCCGGCCAGGCCGGCCTGGCGCGCCAGCTCCAGGCAGGGGAAGCGCGCCGGGTCCGGCGCGTGGAAGGTGAGGGCGCCCACCTTGACGAGGTCCAGGGCGGGCGCCGGGCACGGCAGCCGCTCGGGGTAGCTCAGGGCGTAGAGGATCGGAATCCCCATGTCCGGCATGCCGAGCTGCGCGAGGACCGAGCCGTCGACGAACTCCACCATCGAGTGGACGATGGACTGCGGGTGGACCACGACGTCGACGCGCTCGTACGGCGTCCCGAAGAGCCAGTGCGCCTCGATCACCTCGAGCCCCTTGTTCATGAGCGTGGCGGAGTCGATGGTGATCTTCGCGCCCATCCGCCACGTGGGGTGCTGGAGCGCCTCGGCGAGGGTCACGCGCTCCAGCGCGTCGCGCGAGAGCTGCGCGAACGGCCCGCCGGAGGCGGTGAGGATGAGCCGCTTCACCTCCGCCCGCTGCCCCCCGGCCAGGCACTGGAAGATCGCGCTGTGCTCGGAATCGACGGGCAGGAGGGTCACGCCGTGCGCGTGGGCGGCCGCCGTCATGAGGGCGCCCGCCATCACCAGCGTCTCCTTGTTCGCCAGGGCGACCGTGCGGCCCGCGCGGATGGCGGCGAGCGTCGGAAGCAGCCCGGCGCCGCCCACGAGCGCCGAGAGAACGATGTCGGCCGGCAGGTCCCGGGCCAGCGCGACGAGCCCGTCAGCGCCCGCCAGCAGCTCCGGGCACGGCCGAGGCAGTTCCCGCCGCAGTCGATCCACGGCGGCCGGATCGAGCAGCGCCACCGCGTCGGGCCGATGCAGCCGGATCTCCTCGGTGAGGACCGCCAGGTTCGAGCCTCGGGCAGCGAGCCCGGTGACGCGGAAGCGATCAGGGAACTGCGCGACCAGCTCGAGGGTCCGTCGACCGACCGAACCGGTGGCGCCGAGCACGGTGATGGCTTTCACTCGTTCGCCGTCTCCGGGAGCATCACGTGGGGCTCGAAAAAAGCTTCACATAATAATACAGGGCCGGCAGGTTGAAGAGCAAGGAGTCCAGGCGGTCGAGCAGGCCACCGTGTCCCGGGATGAGGCCACTGGCGTCCTTCGTCGCGGCGCTCCGCTTGAGGAACGACTCGGCGAGGTCGCCCACCTGACCGAGGACGCCCAGGGTCACCCCGATGCCGAGCGCGTGGCTGACCGTCACCAGATCGGGGATCACGGCCACGAGCGCGGCAGCGACAGAGGCGGCCAGCTGCGCCGCCGCGCCCTCGATCGTCTTCGCGGGGCTGATCCGAGGCGCGAGCTTGCGCCGGCCCCAGCGCCTGCCCACGAAGTAGGCGGCGGTCTCGCCGCACCACGTGACGCCGAGCGCGAACAGCAGTAAGGCCGGACCGTCCGGCAGGGCGCGCAGCCAGATCGCGTGGCCGAGGAGCCACGCGCAGTAACAGATGCCCAGCAGCGTCAGGGCGATGCCGGCCGAGTTGAGGGTCGGCCCGTCCGCCCGCCCGAAGCCGGAGACCAGGCAGCCACCCACGGCGAGCGAGAGCGCCAGGGGAACCGCCCACGGCCGCCCGGGCCCGGCGGCGAAGGCGAGCAGCACGACGGCGCCGAGCGCGAGGCCAGGGCCGAGCTCCGCGTGGACCCCCACGCGCCCGAACATCCGGTAGAGCTCCCACTGCCCGACCAGCACGAGCCCCAGGATCACGCTCACGAAGAGCCAGCGCGGCGAGAACCACACGACCACCACCAGCACCGGGACCGCGATCACTGCGATCAGCAGTCGCTTGCCCAGCACGCGGTCGGCCACCCGCTCGCCCCCCGACCGCGGCGCGGTCACACCCCGCCGTGCGACGCGCGGGCGAGAATTCCTGGATCCAATGCGCCTCCGTGCGCGGCGCGACAGACGCCGCCATCATCTCGATCGGCCGCGCGGTCGATCCGAAGCGCTTCGAGCGCGGGCTTTGCCCGCGGCCCACCCACCCGGCCCGAAGAGGTAGGGGAGGAATCGGAGGGGGGGCAGCGCCCCCCTTCGAAACTTATAAGCCGCCGAAGCGGCGCGTCCTCCGCTGATAGTCCGCCACCGCGAGGTACAGATCGCGGGGCCCGAAGTCCGGCCAGAGCGTCGGCAGGACGAGGAGCTCGGTGTAGGCGACCTGCCAGAGGAGGAAGTTCGAGAGACGAAACTCGCCGCTCGTCCGGATGAGGAGGTCCGGGTCCGGGACCCCCGCGGTGTCGAGGGCTTCCCCGATGGCGCCCTCGTCGATCGCCTCGGCGGAGAGATCGCCCCGCGCGACCCGCGCGGCGATGGCGCGAACCGCGCGGACGAGCTCGCGCCGGCCGCCGTAATTGAGCGCGATCAGCAGGGTGAGCCCCGTGTTCGACTCGGTCGCGCCGACGGCGCGCCGGATGCTCTGCCGGACACCCGCGTCGAGGGACGCCGTCTCGCCGAGGATCCGCAGGCGGACGTTGTTCCGCACGAGCTCGGGCAGCTCCTCGTCCACCGAGCTCTCCAGGAGCCGCATGAGGAAATCCACCTCCGCAGCGGGGCGCGCCCAGTTCTCGGACGAGAACGCGTAGAGGGTCAGGTACGAGATGCCGACGCGGCTGGCGGCCCGCACGGCCGTTCGCGCCGCCTTGACGCCCTCCCGGTGGCCGGCGATCCGCGGCAGGTTCCGGGCCGCGGCCCAGCGCCCGTTGCCGTCCATGATGATGGCGACGTGGCGGGGGAGCGGCTGCGCCCGGAGGGCGTCGCGCAGCTCGCCGTCGGCTTCGGGGGTCGCGGCCGTGAGCTCGCCGGCCGCGGGAGGCTGGTCCCCGGCCGACCGCGGGGCCGTCAAAACTCCAGGATCTCCTGCTCCTTCTTCTTCAGGAGCTCGTCGATCCGCTGGGTGAACCGGTCGGTGAGCTTCTGCAGCTCCGACTCGCTCCGCTTCTCGTCGTCCTCGGAGATCTTCTTGTCCTTGGCGAGGCCGCGCACCTTGTCCTTGGCCTCCCGCCGGATGTTCCGCACCGCTACGCGCCCTTCCTCGGCGAGCTTGCCGACGACCTTGGCGAGCTGTTTCCGGCGCTCCTCGTTGAGCGGCGGCATGCTCAGGCGGATGAGCTTCCCGTCGTTGGCCGGCGTGAGCCCGAGATCCGACTTCTGGATGGCCTTCTCGATCTTCGGCAGGAGGCTCGCGTCCCAGGGCTGGATGAGGAGGGTCCGGGGATCCGGCACGGAAACCGTCGCGACCTGCGCCACCGGCGTCAGCGTGTTGTAGTACTCCACGCGGATGCCCTCGAGGAGGGCCGTGGACGCGCGGCCCGTCCGTACGCCCGCGAACTCCCGCGTCAGGGTCTCGATCGCTCCCTGCATCCGGCTCTCGGCGTCTTTCTGGACAGCCTGGGTCGTGGTCACGGTCATGGTGTCACCTCGCTGGGGGCTCGGGAGCGCCGACGAAGGATCCGATTCCCGGCTCTCCGAGGAGCATCCGCAAGAGATTACCGGGGGTGTTGAGGTTGAACACGCCGATGGGGAGCTTGTTGTCCATGCAGAGCGAGATGGCGGTCGTGTCCATGACCCGGAGGCCCCGGTTCAGCACCTCGATGTACGTGACCTGCGGCAGCCGCACGGCCTGCGGGTCCAGGAGCGGATCCGACGAGAAGATGCCGTCGACCTTCGTCGCCTTGAGGATGACCTCGGCGCCGATCTCCACCGCGCGCAGCGCCGCGGCGGTATCGGTGGTGAAGAACGGGTTGCCCGTGCCCGCGGCGAAGATGACGATGCGGCCCTTCTCCAGGTGGCGGATCGCGCGGCGACGGATGTAGGGCTCCGCGACGGCCGGCATGTCGATGGCCGACTGCAGGCGCGTCATGAGCCCGGCCCTCTCCATGGTGCTCTGCAGGGCCAGGCCGTTGAGCACCGTGGCGAGCATGCCCATGTAGTCGGCGGAGGCCCGGTCCATGCCGGACGCCGAGGCCTGGAGGCCACGGAAGATGTTGCCCCCGCCGATGACGATCGCGGTCTCGACACCGAGCGCCTGGATGGCGCGCACTTCCTCGGCGATCCGCTCCAGGACCGGAGGCTCGATACCGTACCCCTGGTCGCCGGCCAGGGCCTCCCCCGACAGCTTCAGGAGGATCCGCTTCCACCTCGGCCCCGCCTTGCCCGTTTGGACCACGCTGGACTCCCCGCCTCCCCGGGGGAGGCAGGCCCGATCCGTTCGGCCGCGAAGAACGGCCGAACGGCCCGGCTTTGCCGGGAGGGCCGTCGGAGGGGGCCGGGAGGCCCCCTCCGAAGTGATCACTCGCCGACCTGGAAGCGAGCGAACCGGCGGACCGCGATCCTCTCCCCGGTCTTCGCGCTGACGTCCGCCACGATGTCCCTGACTCGCGTCTTGCCGCTCGGGTCGCGGATGTACGCCTGCTCGAGCAGGCACGTCTCCTCGAAGAACTTGCCGAGCTTCCCCTCGATGATCTTGTCCAGCACCTGGGGCGGCTTCTTCTGGCCGGCCAGCTGCTCGCGGTAGATGTCCTGCTCGCGCTCCAGGACGGCCGGCGGCACATCTTCGCGCGCCACGTAGCTCGGGTTGGCCGCGGCGACCTGCATGGCCAGCGCCTTGAGCAGCTCCTGGAACTGGCTCGTGCGGGCGACGAAGTCCGTCTCGCAGTTGACCTCGACGAGCACGCCGAGCTTCGCCCCCGGGTGGACGTAGCTCCCGATCGCGCCATCGCGGGCCTCGCGATGCGCCCGCTTCGCCGCGGACGCCAGCCCCTTCTTTCGCAGGTAGTCGACCGCCTTTTCGAGGTCGTCCTGCGAGGCGGCGAGCGCCTCTTTGCAGTCCATCACCCCGGCCCCGGTCTTGTCCCGGAGCTCGCGTACCTTCTCCGCCGTGGTCGCCATGGTCTCTCGCTTCCTCCTCGGAGACGCCGGAGCGCGGCCGGCGCTAGGAGCTGGCGGGCAGGCTCTCCGCCTCCTGCGGCAGCTCCGCCGCGGGGGATGCCGGCTCCGCCGCCGGCGGCGAGACCGGCTCCTCGGCACTCACCTTGCTCACGACGCCCCGGCCCTCGATGACGGCATCGGCGATACGCGAGGTGATCAGGCGGATCGCCCGGATGGCGTCGTCGTTGCCCGGCACCGGATAATCGATCCCGGTCGGGTCGCAGTTCGTGTCCACGATCGCGATGATCGGGATGGCGAGCTTCTGGGCCTCCGCGACGGCGATCTTCTCCTTGCGCGGGTCGATGATGTACACCGCCGAGGGCAGGCGGTCCAGCTGCTTGATGCCCACCAGCGCCTTTTCCAGCTTCGCGCGCTCGCGGTCCAGGCCGAGCGCCTCCTTCTTCGTCAGGCGCTCGAACTCGCCCGTCTCACGCATCTCGTCGAGCCGCTTCAGGTGATTGATCGACTTCCGGATCGTGGCGAAGTTCGTCAGGGTGCCGCCGAGCCAGCGCTGGTTGACGTAGAACATGCCGCAGCGCCCGGCTTCGTCGGCGATCGTGTCCTGGGCCTGCTTCTTGGTCCCGACGAACAGGAGCGTCCCGCCGCTCGCGGCGAGGTTCCGGACGAACGTGTAGGCGTCCCGGAACTTCTTGAGGGTCTTCTGCAGGTCGATGATGTAGATGCCGTTCCGCTCGCCGAAGATGTATTTGGCCATCTTCGGGTTCCATCGCTTGGTCTGGTGGCCGAAGTGGACCCCGGCCTCCAGGAGCTCCTTCATCGTGATCTGGGACATTCCGCCTCCTTGCTCGGTTTTCCCCTCCGCGCCCCGGGCGGCCCGGTCGGCCGGCCCGCCACCGATGCGGGAGCGCGTGCGTGTTGGGGGAGGGAGTTCCCCTCCGATCCCTCCCGGCGTCGGGCTAGCTGGTGCCCGTGTTTATCTTAACGTAGTCCTGCGTGAGATCGCAGGTCCAGATGTGGTCGTGCGCGCTGCCGAGCCCGAGATCCACGGTCACGGCGACTTCGGGCTTCGCCAGCTCGGCTTTGACCTCACGCCATTGCACGTTATCGCGGGGCTTGCCGTTCGCCGCCACCTGCTCCGCGCCGTACCAGATCCCCACCTTTTCCTCCTGCACGGCGATCCCGCAGGCGCCGAGCGCCGCCATGATCCGGCCCCAGTTGGGGTCGCGCCCGGCCATCGCGGTCTTGAACAGGTTCGAGTTCGCGATGGCCCGCGCCGCCACCTCGGCATCCCGGCGCGTCTTGGCGCCGCGCACCTGGACGTCGATCACCAGCGTGGCGCCTTCGCCGTCGCGGACCTGCATGAGCGCGAGCTTCTGGGTCAGCGCGTCGAGGGCCTGCTGGAAGGTTCGGAGCCGCCGGTCGCCGCGCCCCAGCGGCCGGTTCTCGGCCAGCCCGTTGGCGAGGATGATGACCGTGTCGCTTGTGCTCCGGTCGCCGTCCACGCTGATCCGGTTGAACGAGCCGTTGACCGCCCGCCGGATCGCCGCCTGGAGCGCCGCGCGCTCCACCGCCAGATCGGTGGCCACGAAGCAGAACATCGTGGCCATCATCGGGTGGATCATCCCGGTGCCCTTGGAGATGGCGCCGATGGTGATGGCGCGCCCGCCGATCTCGACCCGGCACGCCGCTTCCTTCGGGTGCGTGTCCGTCGTCATGATCCCTTCGGCGGCGTGCCGGCTCCCCTGCGGGGAGAGGGCCTTCACGAGCTTGGGCAGGGCGGGCCGGATCCGATCCATCGGCAGGTACCGCCCGATCACGCCGGTGGAGGCGACCAGGACGCGCGCCTCCGGGATCCGGAGCTCGCGGCCCACGACCTCGGTCATCTCCCGGGCGTCCCGGAGCCCCTGCTCGCCCGTGCAGACGTTCGAGCAGCCGCTCGAGGCGACGATGGCCTGGGCCACGCCGGCCCGCACGCGCTCGCGCGTGACCTTGACCGGCGCCCCCTGAATCCGGTTCGTCGTGAAGACGCCGGCGACCGTCGCGGAGGCGGAGGAGTAGACGAGGGCGAGGTCGCGGGCCGGTGTGGGCTTGATCCCGCAGTGGAGCCCGGCCGCGAACAGCCCGGGGACGGCGGTGATGCCGCCCTCCAGCCACTCCATCTCGCCCGCGCCGCTCACGGATAGACCGGCGGGGCCTCGAGCCCCGTCCGCTCGTCCCAGCCGTACATGATGTTGAGGTTCTGGATCGCCTGGGCCGCGCCGCCCTTGCCGAGGTTGTCGAGCGCCGACAGGCAGATGGCCCAGCCCGTGCGGGCGTCCACGACGACGGCGACGTCACAGCAGTTCGAGCCCAGGACGGCCCGGGTCCTCGGCAGCTCGCCCTCGTCGAGCACGCGCACGAACGGCTCGCGCTCGTACGCCTCGCGATAGAGGGCCAGGCAGTCGGCGGTGGACGCCGCGCGCGCGAGCGGCACGTACGCGGTCGTGAAGATGCCCCGGTTCATCGGGACGAGGTGCGGGGTGAAGGTGACGCGGACCGGCGCGCCGACGACGCCGCCGAGCGCCTGCTCGATCTCGGGCGTGTGGCGGTGCTTGGCGACGCCGTAGGCGAGGACATTCTCGTTCTGCTCGGCGTAGAGGTACATCGGGTCGGGCCGCTGGCTCATCGAGCCCGCCCCGGTCACGCCGGACTTCGCGTCGATGACCATGCCTTCGTGGCGCCCCAGTCCCGCCTTGAGGAGCGGCAGCACGGCGAGCAGGGCGCCCACCGGGAAGCAGCCGGGGTTCGCGACCAGATTCGCGCCCGCGATCTCCTTCCGGTAGAGCTCGGGGAGCCCATAGACCGCCTCGGCGAGGCCCGCCGGGTCGGTGTGGGCGGTCTTGTACCAGAGTTCGAACTCCGCCGCGCTCCGCAGCCGGTAGTCCGAGGAGAGGTCGATCACCCGCCGGCCCCGGCGCCGGAGGACCGAAACCACGCGGTGGGTCTCGCCGTAGGGCAGCGCCAGCATCACGCACTCCGCCGCGTCGGCCAGCCGCTCGGCGTCGAGCGCCTCGACGGTGAGCGTGAGCTGGCCCCTGAGGCTCGGGATCAGCCGCCCGACCGGCTGGCCCGCCGATCGCTCGGAGGCCATCACGGCCTCGAGCCGCACCTTCGGGTGCACGGCCAGGAGGCGGAGCAGCTCCGCCCCCATGTATCCCGTCGCCCCTGCCACGGCTACCTTCGGCATCGGTGCCTCTCGCCTCTCGTCGTCGGGGGCCAGGAAAAAAACGGGGAAGGTCGCGTCGACCTTCCCCCGGTGACGTCCGGCTCGATCTCGGCTACCGCTTGGAGAACTGGAAGCGCTTGCGCGCGCCCGGCTGTCCGTACTTCTTCCGCTCCTTCATCCGGGGGTCGCGGGTCAGGAACCCGGCCCGCTTGAGCTGGGGCCTGAGCTTGTCGTTGAAGATGAGGAGGGCTCGCGCGATCCCGTGCCGCACCGCGCCCGCCTGACCGGACAGCCCGCCGCCCGAGACGTTGGCCTTGACGTCGAGCTGCGTCGCCGTGCCGGTCAGCTCGAGCGGCTGCGCGACCAGGAGGCGAAGGCTCTCGCGCGGGAAGTAATCCTCGAAGGGGCGCCGGTTCACCGTGATCTGCCCATGACCGGGGCGGAGGAAGACGCGCGCGACCGAGGTCTTCCGTCGGCCGGTGCCGTAGAACTGCTGAAGCTCCGCCATCACGACTCCTTCGGACGGCTCTGCGACCGCGGCGCGGGGCCCGCGGCCGGCGCGGCCGAGGCCCGGCCCGGCGCGGCCGCGAGGTCGAGCGGCTCCGGCCGCTGCGAGGCGTGCGGGTGGTCGCTGCCCCGGTACACCTTGAGCTTTTTCGCCATCGCCCGGCCGAGCTTCGTCTTCGGCAGCATGCCGGTCACCGCCCACTCGATCACCCGCTCGGGGTGGGTCCGGAGCATCGTCTCGGCGCGCACCTCGCGCAGGCCGCCGATGTACCCGGAGTGCCAGCGGTAGACCTTGTCGGCGAGCTTCTGGCCGGTGAGCTCGACCTTGTCGGCGTTGATCACGACGACGTGGTCCCCGACGTCGAGGTGCCGCGCGTAGGTCGGCTTGTGCTTGCCGATGAGGAGCCCCGCAACGCGAGCGGCCAGCCGGCCGAGCACCTTGCCCCGGGCATCGACCAGGTACCACTTCCGCGTGATGCTCTCTTTCGTCGGCATGGGCGTGGGCATGTCGTGTCGTCTCCGTGAACGAATTCCCCGCAGCCGAGTGCGCGCCACGGGGCCGCCAGCCGGCGGAATCCAGGCAACACGCTACCTTAACGGAGGGAGCGGCGGCTGTCAACCCGCCCGGGCCGCGCCGCGGCGCTGGCCGCCGTCTTCCCGGGCCAGGGGCAGAGCGTCACGACCGGACAGACCGGGCAGGCCGGGCCGCGGGCGAGGCAGACCTCCCGGCCGTGGGCCTGGAGGAGGTGGCAAAAGCGGGTCCACTGGGGTCGCGGGACCACGTGCATGAGCTGCGCCTCGACCTGGTCGGGGATGTCCGACTTCGCCAGCCCGAGGCGCTGCGACACCCGGAAGACGTGCGTGTCCACCGCGATACCCGGCGTGTCGTAGACGTTCCCGAGCACGACGTTGGCGGTCTTGCGCCCGACGCCCGGCAGGGCGGTCAACTCCGGGAGCGTCCGCGGCACTTCGCCCCGGTGGCGCTCGAGCAGGGCTCGGGCCATCGCGAGGATCGCACGCGTCTTGGCGCGGAAGAACCCGGTGGAGCGGATCTCCCCTTCGAACATGGCGGGATCGGCGCCCGCGTAGTCGCGGGCGGTCCGGTACCTCTGGAAGAGGCTGGCGGTCACCTGGTTCACTCGCTCGTCGGTGCACTGAGCGGCGAGGATGGTCGCCACCAGCAGCTGGAGCGGGGTCTCGAACCGGAGCGCGATCCGCGCGTCCGGGTAGGCGCGCTCGAGCAGCCGGATGATCTTCCGCGCCCGGGCACGCCTGGCAGCCGTGGTCTCCGGCCCGGCGATCGGACCCGACGACGCCGCGGCGCGCCGCCCCGCCGGCCGGTTCCTGGCCGCGCGTCTCACCGGCGCGGCAGCGTCTCGTAGACGCGCACGACCACGACCGTGAGGTAGGCGAAGAAGGCCCCGCCGAGGAGCATCGAGGCGAGCGGCCCGATGAAGGGGACGATGCCCAGGATCTTCGAGACGATGGCCACGACGACCATCGCGACGACGGCTCCGATCACCAGACCAATGACGGGCCCGACGTTGTCCTTGACCAGGGTGGCGCTGCGGCGGACGGCCTCGACCGCGCCCCGCCCGTCCACGAGCACCGCCGGCAGGGTGAACATGAGGAAGAAGGCCGCGATGATGGCGGGGAACACGAAGAACAGGAACGCGACGAAGACGATCAGCGCGACCAGGATCGAGGCGAGCACGACGTCCCCGAGCCGCGCGTTGACCGCGGCCAGCGCCGGGGGCATCGACGGCTCACGGCCGGCCAGGGCTTCTCGCGCCATCATGATGACCACGGCCGACGCGACGAGGTTCACGAGCATGCCGAGGATGCCGATGACCCCGAACAGGAGCGCTCCACCGACCATCGCCCCGGCGAGCCCGCCGGCGCCGCCGGCGGCCCCGCCGACCGCGAACATCGTCATCGTGCCGCCGAAGACGATGGCCATCAGGACGAAGACGATGGCCATCGCGATCAGCGGTGGCGCGGCCATCACCGGATAGCGCTTCATCAGGTCCAGCCCGAGCCGGAAATCCCCCACGATGTCCGAGCCTGCGCCGTTCGTCATGACCCCTCCGCTGGTAGGTCGGGACGCGCTCCGCGCGCCCGCAGGAACTCGCCGAGCCGCCGGATCGCCTCCCGCAGCCGGTCGAGCCCGTTGGCATAGGAAACTCTCAGATGGCCCTCGCCCCCGGGGCCGAAATCGATGCCCGGCGTCACCGCCACGTGCGCGCCCGCGAGCACCTCGAACGCGAAGTCGTAGGAGCGCTCGCAGAACCGGCGCGCGTTGGCGAGGACGTAGAAGGCGCCCGTCGGCTCGGCCGCGACGCCCAGGCCGACCGCGCGGAGCCCGTCCACCATCGTGCGTCGCCGCTCGTCGAAGATCCGCCGGAAGCGGACCACCTCCGCCCCCGCTTCCCGGAGGGCGGCGAGGCCGGCCCACTGGACGAACTCGTTCGACGAGATGAAGAAGTTCTGGTGGAGCTTCTGGAGAGTGCGCACGTACGCCTTCGGGGCGATCAGGTAGCCCAGGCGCCAGCCCGTCATCGCGTAAGCCTTGGAGAACCCGTTGAGGACGAAGGCCCGGTCGGTGAACTCGAGGATGGAGTGGTCGCGCCCCTCGTAGGTCAGCCCGTGGTAGATCTCGTCGGACACCACCCAGGCGCCCTTCGGGGCGCGCTCGGCGACCTCGGCGAGCGCCGCCAGGCGCTCGGCGGCGAGGACCGCCCCGGTCGGGTTGGCCGGCGAATTGATCAGCAGAGCCTTCGTCCGCGGCGAAAGCCGCGTCGCCACCGCCTCCGGGCGGAGCTGCCAGGCGTCGGATTCCGGGGTGGGCACGTACACCGGCCGCCCCTCGGCGTAGTGGACGAAGTTCGGGTAACAGGCGTAGTGCGGGTCGGAGAGGATCACCTCGTCGCCCGGCGCGAGCAGGGCGGTGAAGAGCAGGAGCATGGCCGGCGACGTGCCGGCCGTGACGAGCACCTGGTCCGGCGAGACGGCGACGCCGTACGTCTTGACGTAATGCTCGGCGATGGCCTCGCGGAGCGGGAGGATCCCCAGGCTGTGCGTGTACCGGGTCCGGCCGTCGCGGATGGCGCGGATCACCGCCTCGCGGATCACGCCCGGCGTCTCGAAGTCGGGCTCGCCGAACTCCAGGTGGACGACGTCCCGGCCCTGGCCTTCGAGCTCCTGCGCGCGCTCGAAGACCTCGACGGCGAGGAACGGCTTGATCTCGTCCACGCGCCGGGCGACCTCGGCGAACCCGCTCACCCCGCTCACGCGCGGGGCTCCGTGCGAGTCCGGCGCCGCGCCACCCCGCTCTTGTGCGCCGCCCGGACGACCTCGCGCGCCACCGCCGGCGCCACCTTCTTGTTGAAGACGCTCGGGATG
Source organism: Candidatus Rokuibacteriota bacterium (assembly GCA_044866005.1). Classification (GTDB taxonomy): domain Bacteria; phylum Methylomirabilota; class Methylomirabilia; order Rokubacteriales; family DASRDR01; genus JBIOTN01. Next base: position 28,446 of record JBIOTN010000211.1, read on the forward strand.
ACGTACTCCTCGTGCAGCTCGTTCCGGCCGACGATCGAGGCGATGGCCTGGGCGGCGGCGATCTTCATCTCGTCGGTGACCGTGGTGGCCCGGGCATCCAGCAGGCCGCGGAAGAAGCCGGGGAAGCAGAGGACGTTGTTGATCTGGTTCGGGTAGTCCGACCGTCCGGTCGCCATCACGCGGACGTAGGGCTCGGCCTCCTCCGGCATGATCTCGGGCACGGGGTTCGCCATGGCGAAGACGATCGGATCCCGCGCCATCCGCTGCACGTCCTTCGCGGTCAGCACGCCGGGCACGGAGACCCCGATGAAGACGTCGGCGCCCTCCAGCGCGTCCGCCAGACTCCCGCGCCGGTCCGCGGCATTCGTCTCCCCGGCCACCCACGCCTTCACGGGGTCCATGGGCGCGGCGCGGCCCGGCGCGAGGATCCCGTGCTCGTCGACGGCCAGGAGCCGGCCGACGCCGATCGCCCGGAGGATCTTGATCGTGGCCGTCCCCGCCGCTCCGACCCCGCAGACCACCACCCGGCTGTCGGCGGCATCCTTCCGCACGATGCGGAGGGCGTTCAGCAGGGCCGCCAGGACGACGACCGCGGTCCCGTGCTGGTCGTCGTGGAAGACCGGGATGTCCAGCTCGCGCCGGAGGCGGTCCTCGATCTCGAAGCAGCGGGGCGCCGAGATGTCCTCGAGGTTGACGCCGCCGAACACCGGGGCGATCAGCTTGATCGTTTCCACGATCCGGTCCACGTCCTGCGTCGCCAGGCAGATGGGGAACGCGTCGATGTCGGCGAACTCCTTGAAGAGGAGGGCCTTCCCTTCCATCACCGGCAGCGCCGCCTCCGGGCCGATGTCCCCCAGCCCGAGGACCGCGGTCCCGTCGGTCACCACGGCGACCAGGTTGTGCTTGATGGTCAGGGTGAACGCCTTGTCGCGGTCCTCCTTGATGGCGAGGCACACCCGGGCCACGCCCGGCGTGTACACCATCGACAGGTCGTCGCGCGTCTTGACGGGCACCCTGTTGTGGACGCGGATCTTGCCGCCGAGGTGCATGAGGAAGGTGCGGTCGGAGACGTTGGCGACCCGGGCCCCGTCTACCCGACGGATGGCGGCCACGACCTCCTGGCCGTGCCGCTCGTCCCGCGCGTTGATCGTGAAGTCACGGACGATGAGGTCTCTGACCAGCTCGACGATGTCCACGGCCCCGATGTCCCCGCCCGCCTCCCCGATCGCCGAGGTGACCTTCCCGAGCATGCCCGGGCGGTTCTTGATCTCGACGCGGACCGTCAGGCTGTAGGACGCGCTGGGCGTGATCGCCACGGGTCCCTCAGGCGGGCGTGGTGAGCCGCCGCGCCACGGTCGCCGGGAGGTCCGGGTACCAGGCCCGCACGGCCCGCAGCGTCTTCTCGTAGTCGTCGACGACCGTCACGCCCACGTCGGACGCGAACCCCGAGCTGAACTGGAGCGTCCCGATGTAGACCGCCGGTTCGGGGCCGACGTCGAACGCGAGGCGGAGGGGCCAGCTCCAGAAGTCGGGCACCCGCCGGTCCCGGCCGGCCCAGACGCTCACGATCCGATAGCGGCCGGGCGGCAGCGCGATGGCGAAGTCGCGCGGCGTCAGGCCGACCGTCACCGTGTCGTAGAGACTCCCGTCGTCGGCCACCACCTGGATGGCCGCCTCGGTCGCGTCCAGGCGCGAGATGTCGAGGCGTCCGATCACGACCCGGTGCCCCGGCGGCGCGTCGAGCCGCGGCCCGGCCAGGCAGCCCGCGAGGAGCAGGAGCGCCGCCAGCGAGACCGCCCGGGACGCGGCGGACCTCACGCGCTCGGCCTCTTCCAGACGTCGCGATCCTGGAGCAGCTTGATCTGCCGCCGGATCACCTTCCGGTACTCGGCGTGCTTCATCGGCGCGCGCTTGAGGTAGAGGTTCTTCGGGTAGATGGGCCTCTCGTAGAGGAGCTGGTAGAGCTCGGCCCGCACGTCCTTCAGCCAGTTGTCCCACTGGGCGGAGGCGCGGTGGTGGCGCAGCGCTTCGATGTCGACCGGCCCCGCCACGTACGTCGAGCCGGCGCCGTAGTCCTGGCGCCCGACGATCCGGCCCTTGTAGTCGATGATGAAGGAGCGCCCCCCGAAGGTGTCGATCGGCGTCGTCTCGTCGGGGAAGAGGTAGTACGTGCCCATGTTGGGCGCCACGATGTACATGTTGTTGTCGAGCGCCCGGGCACGGCTCTGGATCTCGAAGTACTCGTTGCCCGTGGCCGGGTGCGGATAGGACGCGCGGTAGACCACCTCCGCGCCGTTCAGGGCGAGCGCGCGCGCGTTCTCGGGGTAAGAGCCCTCGTTCGCCATCATGATGCCGAGCCGTCCGATCTCGGTGTCGGCGACGGGCCAGAAGGCGTCGAGCGTGCGCCCGTACTTCGCCACCCACCAGTCGTAGACGTCGTGCGGGCAGACCGAGTGCTCCACGGGGAAGAGCGGCGAGACCTTGTAGTGCTGGAGGATGAGCTTGCCGCGCGGGTTCAGGATGAAGCCGACGTTGAAGAACCGGTCCTTGAGGTCCGGATGCCGCGCCTTGGCCTGGGCCATGACGAAGACGTTGTACTCCCGGGCGATCTGGCCGAGCGCCTCGGTCTCCTCGCCCGGGATGTCGATGGCGCACTCGCGCGCGAACTTGACGTGGTCGAGGTCGAGGACCTCGTCGTTGAAGGCCTGGAGCGCGCCCTCCGGGAAGGCGATCAGGCGGACGGGGATGGAGAGGCTGGAGAGCCAGGCCGCGGCCTTCACCAGGTGCGTGAGGTGCTCCAGATTGATCTTGATGTCGCTCCGGCGGCGGATCCCGCGCACCGTCGGGACCAGCCCCACGGCCATGTACGGCTTGATCATCGTCGCTGCCCTCCCTGCCTGCCGTCGGACCGCTGGTCAGCCCCCGCGCCGCTTGGCGTGCTTGAAGAACTGGACCTGCCGCTCGCGCTTGACCGCCTCGGCCCGCGTCTTGTACGGTCCCCCGAGCTTCCGGGACCCATCCTTCGTATACAGCACGTAGCCCTTCGCCGTCTTCTTGATCATGGCCGTCATCCCATCGCCAGCGAGACGCGGATGGCGCGGCCCTCGCTGGCGAAGCCGAAGGCGTCGTTGATGCGCGCGAACGGGTAGGTGTGCGAGACGATCCGCTCGAACGGATAGACGTCCCGGCGCCGGCGCAGGAAGTCGAGCGCCCGCGGCAGCGCCCAGGGCTCGTAGACGATGACGCCGCGGATCGTCTGCCCGCCCCGCACGACCGTGCCGGGATCCAGCGCCGACGGCAGGTCGGGCGTGATGTTCCCGACCCAGAAATAGCGCCCGCCGGGCCGGAGGAGCTTCACCCCCTCCTCGACCGCGTGCGGCGCGCCGACGAACTCCGCCACGACGTCGGCCCCCTGCCCGCGGGTCCGATCGCGGACGAGCCCCCGCCGCTCGGCCTCGGTCTTCTCGTCCACGTTCACGGTCACGTCGGCGCCGAACGCCCGGGCCAGCTCGAGCCGCGTCGCCAGGCGGTCGAAGACCAGGACCTGCCCGGCGCCCATGTCCTTGGCCAGCGCCGTCGCGTAGAGCCCGAGCCCGCCGGCGCCCTGGATCACGACGGTATCGCCGAGCCGCACGCCCACCCGGTCGAGGCCGTACAGGGCCTCGGCCAGCGCGCAGTTGACGGGGGAGACGACGTCGTCCGGCAGCTCGGCCGGGACGCGGCAGACGGTCTGGCCCCGGCGCAGATAGTAGAACTCGCCGTAGGCGCCGCGGAAGTGGGGCGGCGCGTCGGCCCCCGCGCCGAGCCAGTGCCGGTAGCGGTTCGGGCAGGCGGGCGAGCCGTCCAGGCACGCGCCGCACGCGCCGCATCGCAGGAAGTAGGCGTAGGCGATCCGATCACCCTCGCGGAGCGGCTCGCCCTGGCAGTCGTGCCGGACCTCGCGCCCGAGGCGGAAGACCTCGCCCACCATCTCGTGGCCCGAGACGACGGCCAGGTGGCGGGGGAACGGCGGCCCGTGGCCGCGCCAGATGTGGAGGTCCGAGCCGCAGATGTTCGCGCGCCGGACGCGGACCACGATGTCCTCGGGCCCGGGGTCCGGCACCGGATACTCGCGCATCTCCATCGGCTTCCCGGGCCCGGTGAAGACCGCGACGTGCCCCTTCACGGCGTCGGGACCTCGCCCTGTTGGCGAAGGACTTCCTCCATGATGGCCTCGTTCAGGTGGTCGACCAGCGCGTGCGGATCACGGGTCCCGTCGTTCCGGATCAGCTCACGCACGCGCGCGGGACGCGCCGACAGCATGATCACGGTCGTCCCGATCGCGACGGCTTCCTCGATGGAGTGCGTGACGAAGACGATGCTCTTGCCGGTCTCCGCCCAGATCCGCTTGACCTCGGCCTGCATGATCCGGCGGTTCTGGGCGTCCAGGGCGCCGAACGGCTCGTCCATCAGCAAGAGCGCGGGTTCGATGGCGAGGGCGCGCGCGATCGCCGCGCGCTGCCGCATGCCGCCGGACACGCGGTTGGGATAGTAGCCTTCGAACCCCTGGAGCCCCACGAACCGGAGGTAGCGCAACGCGGTCTCGCGCTGCCGGGCCGCGTCCCGGCCGAGCGCGCGGAGGACGAGGGCCACGTTGTCCTGAAGCGTCAGCCACGGGAGCAGCCGGTCTTCCTGGAACACGACGCCGACATGGAGGTCGGAGCCGCCGCCGTAGGCCACCGGCCGTCCGTCCAGCCGCACCTCGCCGGCGGTCGGGGGCTCCAGCCCGCCGATGATCCGGAGCAGCGTCGTCTTGCCGCAGCCGTTCGGGCCCAGCAGGCAGACGAACTCGCCGGCGGCCGCCTGGAAGGTCACGCCGTCCAGGACCGGGATCCGGTACCGCTTGCCGACGCCCGTGACCTCCAGCTTCACGTCCCTACCGCCAGCGCTCGAGCCGCCGCGTGAGCGACTCGAAGACGAGCCTGTCGGCGACGAGCATGACGGTGATCATGACCGTGGCCCAGACGAACACCATGTCGGTCGCGAGGATCTCGCGGCTGTAGTTCATGACGTAGCCGATGCCGCTGGTGACCCCGAAGATCTCCGCGACCACGGAGACTTTCAGCGCGAGGCCGAAGCCGACCTTCATCCCGGCAACGAGGTAGGGCACCGTCGACGGGATCACGATGGCCCGGAACTTCGTCCAGCCGGAGAGGCGATAGACCTGCCCCATCTCGAGGAGCCGCCGGTCCACGCTCTCCACGCCCTCCACGACGTTCGCCGCCACGACGGGAAGGGTGATCATGAACGTCGTGAAGATCGGCGCCAGGTCGGTCAGGCCGAACCAGATGAGGGAGACGACGATCCAGACGAACACCGAGGTGGAATTGAGGACGGTCACGACGTCGCGCACGACCATGCGGGCCGTGCCCCAGAGGAACGCAGCGAGCCCCATGAGGACGGCCGCGGCCAGCGCGCCGCCGAAGCCGACGGCGATCCGATAGAGCGACGCCCCGGTGTGCGTCCAGAGCTCGCCCGACTGGACGATGGCGGCGAGGCCGCGCAGGACCGCGCCCGGCGGCGGCAGCACGTAGGCGCCGTACCGCCGGGCCACGAGGGCCCAGACGCCGAGGACCGCGAGGAAGAGGACGACGGTCGGGAGCCGCAGCCGCCGCCAGAGGTCCGCTGCCCGCGCTAGGTGCGCCAGAAGAACTCCTTCTTCACGCGCTCCGGGTTGTCCCAGATGTCGGACTTCAGGAACCCGGACTCCTTCGTGAGCTTGAGCTGCAGGACCAGGGTGTCGATCTGCTCGTCGGAGAGCCCGTGGAGCATCTGGACGGTCTGGCCGTGGGCGTATTCGATCACGTTCACGGGGATCTTGGTGACGTCGCTGACGATCTCGACGGCGCGGCCCTTCCGGTTGTACCAGATGTCCACGGCATCCTTCTGGGCGTCGTTCAGATCCCGCGCGAACGACGGATGCTTCTCGATGAAGGTCGGGTTCACGACGTAGCAGACGTGGACCGGGTAGCCGGTCGGACGCCCGGTGGCCTTGCGCCAGAGGTCGATCTGCTTCGCCAGGTAGACGCCGTCGCCGCGCAGCACGACCTGGTCGGAGATCGGCTGCCACGCGATGATCGCGTCCACGTCCTTCTTCGCCATCAGGCTCGCCATGTCGGGCGGCGCCTGCGCGGTGACGATCTGGGCGTCCTTCTGGACGTCGAACCCGTATCCCTTGAGCGTGAGCGTCCGGATGTCGAAGAAGGTCGAGGTGCCCACGACCGCGGCGATCTTCCGGCCCTTGAGGTCCTCCACCTTGGCGATGCCGGCGTCCTTCCGGGCGACGATCGCGCCGAGCACCGCGGTGGCGACCCCGGTCACCTTGAGCGGCACCCGGTCCTCGAACATCTTCGCCGTGAGCGCGAAGGACATGTCGATCGCGTCCACGTTGCCGGCGGCGAAGGTGTTGACCAGCCCGGCGGGGGAGCCCGGGACGACCGTGTACTCCGCCTGCCAGCCGCGCTTCCCGAGCAGGTCCTCCTTGTGGATGATCTCGCAGGCGGCCCAGCCGAGCTGGAGGTAGGCGAAGCGCACCCTGCCCTTCGCCGCCTGGGCGCGCGCGCCACGGGGGCGGACGCCGCCCGCCGCGGCCAGGACGCCGGCCGCCGCTCCTGTCGTGCGCAGGAACTGCCGCCGGGTGACCGGGATCCGCTCGTATCGCATCACTGCCCTCCGTTCGGATGTGGTCGGTGGCCTCCGGCTCGTCGTCATCGCGCGCCGGTGAGCTCGCGCAGGTCGTCCACGTCCTCGAGCCGGCCCATCGCGGCGACGAGCTGGTCGGCGGCGGCCGGTCCGAGCCGGGGCGCGACGAGGTCGCGGAACTTCCGGGCGAGCTCCCGCCGGCTCTCCTCGCCGTCGGGGTCCTCCCCGAGGTCCACCGTGGCTTCCCGCGCCTCGCCGCCGCGCAGGCGCACGCGGACGCGCGCCTGCGACTCGTCGAAGGCCGCGTTCGGCGCGAGACGGACGCGCGCGGCGAGGTCCTCGATCGCGGGATCCACGACCGCCGTGTCGGCGAAGTCGGCCTCGGTGACCCGGCCCCGCCCCAGCGCCGCCGCGGCGCAGTAGGTCATGCTGAACTTGCCGGCGAGCCCGGTGCGCGGGGCGCGCTGGTCGGCGACCTGGAGCGTCGTCGGCGAGACCTCGAGCTCGACCGCGTCGACCGACGCCGCGTCGAGCCCAGGTCGCACCGACAGCAGGGCCCGGATGGCCGCGTGGGTCGCGAAGCAGCAGGGGTAACGCTTGAAGAGCAGCTCGCTGACGGCATAGCGGCGGCCGAGGCTCTCGGCGAGCCGCGCGGGCGTCCAGGTCGGCGAGAATCGCCGCGCCCACCCCTCGGTGTCGAGGATCGCCCCCGGCCCCGTCACCCCGCCCTCGGCGGCGAGGGCGGCGAGGAGCCCGTCGGCCGCGGCGCGCCCCACCTGGAAAGGCTTCGCCATGCTGCCGAACGCCTCGTGGATCCCGGCCGCCTGGGTCGCCGCGAGGCCGACCGCGGTGTCGAGCCCCGCGGCGTCGAGCCCGAGGAGCCGTCCCGCCGCCGCCGCGCCGCCCAGCCGCCCCAGCGTGGCGGTGGCGTGCCAGCCCGCCCGGTAGTGCCCCGGCGCCAGGGCGCGCGCGACGCGCGAGACGACCTCGACGCCCAGGACGAAGGCCGCCAGCAACGGCCGCCCGCCGAGCCCGCGCGTCTCCGCCACGGCGAGGAGCCCCGGCAGGAGCGGCGCCGTGAGGTGGCCCGGCAGCGCCAGCGTCACGTCGTCGTAGTCGAGCGCGTGCGCGGCCGTCCCGTTCAGGAGCGCCGCGGTCAGGGGCGCGGCGGTCCGTCCGGCGCCGAGGAGCGTCGCGGGCCCGGCTGGCTCGGCCAGGCGTTCGCGGAGGATGCGCGCCACCGGCTCCTCGGCGCCGGCGACCGTGACGCCCCACCAGTCGAGGACCGCGACGCGGGCGCGCTCGAGCGCCGGCTTCGGCAACTCCTCGTAGCGCGTCTCGGCCACGAACTCGAGCAGGGTCGCCCCGGGCGCCCGGCTCACGATGACGCTCCCCGGGCGAAGAACGCCTCCTGTCGCTTCCGGACCTCCGCGGGTGTGAGGTCTTCCTTGTGCGTGGCCAGGCCCCAGAAGTAGCCGAACGGGTCGATCACCTGGCCGTAGCGGTCGCCCCAGAACATGTCCGCCACGGGCGTGCGCACCCGGGCCCCGGCGTCCACGGCGCGCTTCACGGCCGCGTCCACGTCCGGGACGTAGAGGTGCAGGGGCCCCGTCGTCCCGCCGAGCGACTGGGGCGAGCGGGGGTAGGGCTCGCCCATCTCGGAATACTCGTCGGAGACGAAGATCACCGAGTCCCCGATGCGGAGCTCTGCGTGCATGATCTTGCCCTGGGGACCCGGCATGCGCATCAGCTCCTTGGCACCGAAGGCGCGCGTGTAGAAGTCGATCGCGCGGTCCGCGCCGTTGAACGTCAACTGCGGCGTGACCGTGCGGAAGCCTGCCGGGACGGCCTGCACGGTCTTCTTCGCCCGCATCGCCTTCTTGGCCTGCCGCGCGGCAGGCTTGACGCCGCGTCGCCGCGGCGGCTTCCGGACGGCCCGCTTCATGGTATCCCTGCCTTTCTGGCGTCCGCCGGCTCGGCGCGCCGGTCGAGGACGCGTACGGCCTTGCCCTGCGGGCGGGGGATCTCGCCGGGCGCCAGGCGCCGGATGTCGGGCGTGAGCCCGACGAGGTCCTGGACGGCGCGCCGGAGTCGGTCGTCGGCCGCCGGCTCGAAGCCCGGCTCCGTCTCCACGCACAGCACCATCCGCTCCCCCCGCGCCGGGTCGCGCTCGAGCACGATCTGGTACTCGTGGCCCAGGCCGGGCTGGCGCAGGAGGAGCTGCTCGATCTGCCGGGGATAGAAGTTCACGCCCTTGAAGATGACCATGTCGTCGGTCCGGCCGCCGAGCCGGTCCAGGCGGAGGCCGGTCCGGCCGCAGGGGCAGCGCTCCCGCGAGCGGACGCGGGTGAGGTCGCGGGTCCGGTAGCGGACGAGCGGCAGGCCCTGGCGCGTGAGCGTCGTCACGACGAGCTCGCCCACGACGCCGTCGGCCACCGGCGCGCCCGTCACCGGGTCCACGATCTCGGGCAGGTAGTGATCGTCCCAGACGTGAATGCCGTCGCGCGACGGGCAGTCGATCCCCATGCCGGGTCCGCCCGTCTCGGTCATCCCGATGAGGTCGTACGTGGGGACGCCCAGCTCCGCCTCGATGCGGGCGCGCAGCGCGTCCGACCACATCTCGGAGCCGAGCACGGCGAGCCGGAGCCGGGTCTTCCGGAAGTCCACGCCTTCCTGGCGGGCGACCTCGATCAGGCGGAGCGGATAGGTCGCGATGCCGGCGAGGACCGTCGTGCCGAGGTCGCGGAGGAGCTGGAGCTGGAGGAGGGTCCGCCCCGCCCCGGTCGGGACCACCATCGCGCCGAGCGCTTCGGCGCCGTAGTGGAAGCCGAACCCGCCCGTGAAGAGCCCGAAGGACGGCGTGACCTGGATCACGTCCTCGGCCGTCACGGTGGCGGCGGCGAGGGAGCGGGCCATGACCGCGGCCCACTGCCGGACGTCGGCCGCCGTGTACGGGTTGACGATCGGCGCGCCCGTCGTCCCCGAGGACATCTGGACGCGGAGCACCGGCTCGGGGCCGAAGCAGGCCAGGCGGTAGGGGTAGGCGTCGCGCAAGTGGTCCTTCGTCAGGAAGGGCAGCGCCGCGAGATCGCGGACCGTGGCGAGGTCGTGCGGGGCGAGCTTGCCGAGGTGGCGATGGTAGTCGGGGTTCTGGGCGGCGATGCGCGCGATGGTGAGGCGAAGGCGCTCGAGCTGGAGGGTCTCGAGCGCGCGACGGTCGCGGGATTCCTCAGCCGGCTGGTACACGCGGGACCCCCATGGGCCCCCTTATTCTAAGCCAGAACGACGCTCACACGCCGCGCCGAAGCGCTCCGGGCGCCGGCTTCGCCGGCGCACCGATCCGGGGGAGAGGCATCGGAGGGGGCCGTCGAGGCCCCCTCCGAAGCTACAATCCCCAGCCGCCGCTCACGTGGATGTTCGTGCCGGTGACGTAGCGGGCCTCCTCCGAGAGGAGGAAGCGGGCGGCGGCCACGGCATCGTCCACGCTCCCCACGTAGCCCGCCGGGATGCGCGGCACCATCGCGTCGAGCTCGGCCTTCGGCGAGCTGCCGGAGTCGATGAAGCCCGGCGAGATCGCGTTGACGGTGACGCCGTGCGGGGCGAGGACGCGGGCCAGCGAGCGGACCAGGACCAGGATCCCGGCCTTGGCGATGTAGTGCGCGGTGACGTTCGGCTGGGCGGTCAGCTGGTCCGCCGTCGCCATGCCGAAGGCGAGGATCCGCCCCCAGCGCCGCGCGATCATGCCGGGCGCCACGGCGCGGCTCAGGTAGAAGACGGGGTGGAGGTTGTTCTCGAACATCCCGCGCCAGCCCGCCGGCGTCTCCTTGAGCAGGTCGACCCGATGATAGGGGCCGGCGCAGTTGACGAGCGCGTCGATCCGCCCCCAGACGTCTTCGACGCGGCGAACGAGCGCGTCGGCCACGTCGGGATCCGACACGTCGGCGCGCACGGCGAGCGCGCGGACGCCGGCGGCCTCGACCGCCGCCCGCGTCTCCTCCGCCGCCTGCTCGCTCGTGCGGTAGCAGAAGGCCACCGCCCAGCCGGCGCGGGCGAGGTCCAGCCCGATGGCCCGCCCGATGCCGCGCGCCCCGCCCGTGATCAGGGCGACCCGATCCGCCATCTCAGTTCAGGCGCCCGCGAAGAGTGTGCAACGACTTTCGGGCCTCGGGATCTTCCGGCGCCGCCCGGACGGCGCCCTCGAACTCCCGGAGCGCCTCCCACCACTTGGCCTGCTTGAGGTAGATCCGCCCGAGGTTCATGTACGGGAACTGGCGCGGCTCGTAGCGGCGGGCGCGCTTGGCCTTCTCCAGCCACGGGATCGCCTCCTCCAGCCGGCTCTGCTGCATCAGGTAGACGCCGATGTCGTTGTAGGGGTTTCCGAACTCCGGGTCGATCTCGATCGCCTTCAGGCACTCGGCGGTCGCCTCCTCGAGGCGTTGCTGGAAGCTGTACGTCCAGCCGAGGAACGTGTGCGCTTCGGCGGTCGGATGTATCGCGATCGAGCGCCTGTAGGTCTCGATGGCGCGGTCGAGCTCGCCGGCCATCTGGTACCGGTAGGCTTCCTGCCAGAGCTCGGTCGCCCGCCTGAACGCCTCGGGGTTTTCCATGACGGCAGCACCGTGGGTCCACCGCCCATGGTACCCGAGCCGGTCCGCGGCCTGCCAGGTGATGGCAGGACTGCCGTTCCGCCCTAACGCTGCGACCGGCCGCCCTCGGGCGCTCCCAGAGAATTCCCTCCCTTCTCCCAGTGATTCCCCGCCTTCCAATTCCGGACCTTACCCGATTGTGCTCGGCACCCCGCAGGCCATTGTAGGGATGGAGGCTTGCCACTCTTCATCCCGAGCGTGGACGACGGGTCCAAGCGAGTGGGAGGTGAGGTGACGGAAGCCGGCTAACCCATGGCACAGCGGAGCACTAGGATGCGAACCCCACGCGAAAGCGAACGCACCCGTCGGCACCCTCACCGTGTCAGCCCATGGTGGCTGCTGACCGCCGCACTTTGGCTCGCGACGCCGCTCTGGGCTCAGGAGCCCGGCACCTGGGCGCCGATGGCAGACCTGAACCAGGCCCGCGCCGGGCACACCGCGACCCTGCTCCCGAACGGCACGGTATTGATCGCCGGTGGCCGGGACGCCGCCGGCCAGCCGCTGGCCTCCGCCGAGATCTACGACCCCGCCACGGGGATCTTCACGTTGCTCGCGTCGCCGCTGTCGGCGCCAGTCTGGGGCCACACGGCGAACCGGCTCAATGACGGCACGGTCCTGATCGCGGGCGGGAATGGCGACGGCGGTCTGGCGGTCGCCAATGTCCAGCTCTTCGATCCCACGACCGGTACGTTCACATCTCTCGGCTTGATGGCCTCGCCGCGAGCGCAGCACACCGCCACGTTGCTTCGGGACGGGCGAGTGCTCCTCGCGGGTGGGACAGACGGCTCGAGCGCCCTGGCTTCGCTGGAAATTTACGACTCCGGCACCCGCGCGCTGTCATCTGCGTCCCAGACCTTGGCAACGCCCCGCCAGAGCCATACCGCGGCCATGCTGCCGGACGGGAGAATTCTGCTGGCGGGTGGCTCGAACTCGGCGGGCGCCCTCAACTCGGCGGAGCTTTACGATCCCGCCGGCGACACGGTGGCTCCGGCGGGCGCGCTCGCCGCTGCGCGCACGCGCGCCAGCGCGGCGCTCTTGCTGGACGACACCGTGCTGGTCGCAGGCGGCCAGGACGGACAGAACCTGGATCTCGACTCCGCGGAAGTCTACGACCCGACGTCGAACGCGTTTTCGCTCCTGCCCGCGCGAATGGGCACGCCGCGCAGCGGGAACCTCGGCCTCCACTTGCTCAACAACGGCAGAGTCTTGATCGGGGGCGGGACGAGCGGCGGCCAACTCGCCTCGACGATCGAACTCTATGACCCCCTCACGCGTACCTTCGGACCGGTCGGCTCGCCCGCCACGGTCAGGCAGCTGTTCGGGGCCAACTTCTTCGTCGAGCCGTACACCGGCATCCTGCTCGCCACCGGCGGCCTCGACAGCGCCGACCAGCCGCTGGCATCTTCGGAGGCCTTCTACTACCCCACGTTGCGCACCGACAAGCCCACCTACGCGCCCGGCGAAACGGTCACCCTGATGGGGGAGGGCTGGGTGCCGGGTGAGATGATCGCCATCAGAATCCAAGAGTCGAGCGGCGACCCTGACACGAACCTGGCCGCGACCGCCGACGCCCAGGGCGCTTTTGTCAACACCGAATTCCAAGCCAATCCCAGCCGGTTGGATGTCGGCGTCCGCTTCCTGGTCACCGCTTCGGGCCAGCAGTCCGGATGGACGGCACAGGCGGTGTTCACCGACGGGAACCGGACGTTTGATCAGTGTCAGGATGATACCAACAACGACGACGTCAAAGATCCCTGCGTGTGGATAAACGGCAGCATCAATCCGGGCATATCGGCGTACCACGAAGGCGACAGTGTCGCCTTTAGGATTTGGCTCGACGGCCTGAGCCCGAATTCGACCCACACGGCGACGATTCGGTACGACTTCACGAAGCAGACAATGAGCGGCGGCGTGATCGTGCTCGGCTACGACTATCTGACGCACCCCGACGCGACGGAGACGGCTACCTCGCAGAGATGTACAGACATTCCCGGGCCCATTGGGACCAGCGCCGCAGCGTGTGCGGGCATGAGCGGCTCGATCCCGATGGCAATACCCTCGGACAGCTTCGCGTTTTCGTCCTCGTTGTCGGGCGCGAACGCGGCACTCGCAGGCCAGGCCGTCGCCACCCGGGAGACCGCAAATCCCGCGTTGAAGCAAATCGTCCTGTTCGGAGGCACGCTGACCGGGATCAGCTCCATTGGCAAGGTCGGCGACCCGAATACCGCTTCGGATAGCCAATCGGAGCTCACCATCACGTTCACTGTGGGCTCCGGCTCCGGTGCGGCGTGCACCGGTCCGCCAACCAACCAAAATTGCAGGGTGAACATCCTGTTTGGCGGCCACCTGGCAAAGGGAACGAGCGACGCGTCCGGTTGGGGCAGTGGCCGGGGCGCAAGCAGCTTCCCCGGAGCCTCGATCTCCATGAGGATGCATCTGATCGATGGCGATTCGTCGGGAGCCGTGAACCGAAGCATTCAGCCAGCGGCGGTCCTCTCGCCCGCCCCGGCCCCGGGCCACATCGTCGTCGACAAGGTGACCTCCCCCTCCGGGGATCCCACCAGCTTCAGCTTCAGCACCACGGGCACCGGCTATGCGAGCTTCAGCCTCACCGACGCCGATGCCCCCAATGACCAGACCCTCGCCCCCGGCTCCTACTCGGTCACCGAGGCCATCCCGGCGGGCTGGATCCTCACCGGCCTGAGCTGCCTCTCCAGCCTGGGCACGAGCACCGCCATGACGACCTCGCCGCCCGTCCCCGGCCC